>JBPCXI010000255.1:0-34626 GCA_051008895.1 Gammaproteobacteria bacterium
GAATATCAGCGCCAGTTCGTTGACCAGTGCGATGTTCACATCGCGCTGCGTATTCTCAATGACTTTCGCCGCTTCGGCGACCTGGATACTCGATGCCTTGTACGTACCAGCGCGAATAACCGTACGATAAAGCTCGTCGATATAGTCCGCAGCCTCAGGCGTCGAGCCCGACGTCACCTTGCGAATATCGGTAACGCGGTGCTCCTTGTCGCCCGGATTGATGCGTTCGGGACTGTAGCCGAGGAAAAAATCCTCGTTTAGCGTGAGCCCCGAGACCTCTTCGAGAATCGGCGCGCAGTCGAGTTCGGTCGCACCTGGGTAGACGGTGGACTCGTAAATTACAATGTCGCCCTTGCTCAGCGCCCCGCCGACAGTCTTGCTTGCACCGCGCAGCGCGCCGAGATCCGGTCGCTTCGCGGAGTCGATCGGCGTCGGCACCGTAACGACGTACACATCGCACGAATCAAGCGCGGCCGGATCCGCCGTGCACGACAAACGCGTCGCCGCGGCAAGTTCTTCGTCCGACACCTCGAGCGTCACGTCGGTGCCGCCGGCGAGCTCGGCAACACGGCCTGCATTTATGTCAAAACCGACCGTGTCGAAATGCTTCGCGAACTCGACGGCGAGAGGCAGGCCAACGTAACCGAGACCGACCACGGCCACCTTGGCGTTCTTGAGATCCTGAAATTTATTCATTCTTATTCAACAGTTTAGAAAGGTATCGGCGAAAATAACGCCGGCCCGGCCGCGCCGCGGCGATGAAGCTCGCGGGCAGCAGCGGCCAATTCTTGCAGGAAACGGCCGCCGAGACTATTCGGCGGGTCACATTACAGCAGGTAGATAACGGCCAACAGGCCGGTAATGCTCATTGTCACCGTGTACGGAATCGCCATGTAAACCATACGGCCGTAGGATAGTCGGATCAGCGGTGCCAGCGCGGACGTCAGCAGGAACAGGAAGGCCGCCTGCCCGTTCGGCGTCGCGACACTCGGGATGTTCGTGCCGGTATTGATGGCGACAGCGAGCAGATCGAACTGCTCGACCGTCAGCACGCCTTCGAGCAACGCGTCCTTGACCTCGCCGATATACACGGTCGCCACGAACACATTGTCGCTGATCATTGACAACACGCCGTTGGCGACAAAGAAAGCGGCGGTGCGCGTGTCACCCTCGAGCGCGAGCACGTAGTTGGTAACCGGGTCGAACAGGTGCTGATCGTGAATGACCGCGACGATCGCGAAAAATACGACCAGCAGCGACGTAAATGGCAGCGCTTCCTCGAACGCATGGCCGATCCGATGCTCCTCGGTTACACCGTTAAACGCGGTCGCGATAACGATAATCATCAGGCCGATGACCCCGACCTCGGCGAGGTGAAGGCCAAGCGCGATCACGAGGATCACCGCGCAGATCGCCTGCGTGATAATGACTGCGTTCTGCCGAGGCGTGCGGCGGGCAGACTCGAAACGATCGTAATCGCTGAGTATCTCCCGCACGGCCGGCCGCAGCGTGACGCCGTAACCGAACCATCCGGTGACCTCGAGCAGCACGCAGGTCATCAACCCGACGGCGAGGACCGGCATCGTGACCGGCGCCATGCGCAGGAAAAACTCGAGGAACTCCCAGCCGGCTTCCTTTGCGATCAACAGGTTCTGCGGTTCACCGACCAGCGTGCACACACCACCGAGCGCCGTGCCGATCGCGGCATGCATCATCAGGTTACGGAGGAACGCCCGAAACTGCTCGAGATCCTCCCGATGCAGCTCATTCACTTCGTCGTCGGCCGAGTGGTCGTGATCGTGGTCGTAATCGTAACCGGACGCGACCTTATGATAGACGCCGTAAAAACCTTCGGCGACGGTAATCACAACTGCCGTCACGGTCAGCGCATCAAGGAACGCGGACAAAACCGCCGACACGGCACAGAACAGCAAAGACAGTAATACCTTCGACTTCACGCCGAGCAATATTTTGGTGAATACGAACAGCAACATCTCCTTCAGAAAGAAGATGCCCGCCACCATGAACATCAGCAGCATGATGACGGGGAAATTGTGCAGGGTTTCCTCGTATATGGCTGCCGGTGAGGTCAGCCCGATGAGCACCGCCTGAATTGCGAGCAGCCCGCCAGGCTGCAACGGGTAGCACTTGAGCGCCATCGCGAGGCAAAAAATGAACTGGGCAATCAGCATCCAGCCGACGACAAACTTGCCGAACATCACTGCGGCGATCGGATTCCAGATCAGGAAGCCGATGATCGTAAGCTTGTACCAGTCCGGAGACCGCCCGAGAAAATTCTGGGTAAATGCCTGCCTGAGCGTGTAACTCATGATCCGACCTTGCTGACTACAAGCGCGAAATTCTAGTACGCAACGCGCCGCATACCAAGAAATATCGGAGCGCCGGTGACAACTATTAGTCCAATTTGCGCCACAGGACCCCGTCTGCGCAGCTGTCGGCGATAGTATCGAGCTGCCGCTCGTGCGCCTCGATCTCGGCCTTCGTGCCGCGCACGACTTTGAGCTGTAGCCCGCCGCGGTCGATTTTCGTCGATCGCAGCACCTCGGCGGCACTCGCGGCCGGGGTCGCCTCGAGCGACAGCGCGCCCTGCCCGCCCGTCATCGCGAGATAAACGTCCGCGAGCAGCTGGGCGTCCAGCAGCGCCCCGTGGAAGTCGCGACCGGAATTATCGATCTGGTAGCGCTTGCACAGCGCGTCCAGGCTGTTGCGCTGTCCGGGATGGATCTGCCGTGCCATCGGCAACGTGTCGACGACCGGGCACAGGCCGGCGATATCGGTGGATTTCAGGCCGGCGTTGCGGAATTCATGGTCGAGGAAACCGACATCGAAATCGGCGTTGTGAATGATCAGCTCGGCGCCGGAAATGAAATCGACGAACTCCTCGGCGACCTCCGCGAACCTCGGCTCGTTCGCCAGTCGCTGGTTCGTGATGCCGTGCACCTCAATCGCGGCCTCGTCTATCTCCCGGTCAGGCTGCACGTACTGGTGAAAACTGCGGCCGGTAGAGCGCCTGTTAATCAGTTCCACACAGCCAATCTCGATAATGCGATGCCCCCGCGAGACCTCGAGACCAGTCGTTTCGGTATCGAGCACGACCTGCCTCATGTCGCGACCCCGCGCCGGTTGGAGCTCTCATCGTCTTCTCGCGCTCCGGTATCGCGGTCGCCCTCGTCGAGCCCGAGATTGGCGAGTGCGTCCGCACGTTCGTTGCCGGGATTGCCGGAATGCCCCTTGACCCAGCGCCAGTCGACGTCATGGTCCGCGACCAGCCCGTCGAGCAGGCGCCACAGATCGGCGTTCTTAACCGGTTTTCTGGCCGCGGTCTTCCAGCCACGACGCTTCCAGTTCACTATCCACTCCTCGATGCCCTTGCGGACATACTCGGAGTCCGTATAGATCGTTACGCGACATTGCCGCTTCAGAGCCGCCAGGCCCCTTATTGCGGCCGTTAGCTCCATACGGTTGTTCGTCGTTGCGGGTTCGCCGCCGCAAATCTCCCGCTCGCGGCCATTGGCGATCAGCAGGACGCCCCAGCCACCCGGACCGGGGTTGCCGCGACAAGCCCCGTCGGTGTACATCTCGACCGCACTCATGTGATGTTGCGCGCCGACGGATTGACGAGGCTGCCGACCAGCCTCCGCCGCGGCTTCCAGACCGGACGAATCGGCGTCACGGTATAGAGCTCCTTGCGCGCGACAACGATATAGGCGCCCGCAAACGGCGCATACCGCCGCCACGACTTGACGGCCGCCTTCCAGCTCGACCGTGCCGCCCGAATGAAGCGGCCGCCCGAACGCGCCGTGGCGCGATCGAACCGGGCCGTGGCACCGACGGTCGCCGGCGCGGTGGCGCTGTCGATTCTTTTCCGACGCAGCAGCGGCGGCTGAAAATGCTGAAACGATGAATTGTCGACGGCAAAGTTCAGCAGGCGCAGCCAATCGCGCAGCCGGTGCTCCGGAATCAGGCGGCGAATGCCCGGCGGGAAGCGCCGCCGCGACACGAGGTGACGAAGACCCAGGAAACTCACCGGATTGAAGCCGAGAATTATCACGTGGCCATCGGACCGCAGGACCCGGTCGACCTCGCGCAGAACCCCGTGCGGATCATCGTGCGTCTCGAGAACGTGAGGCAGCAGTGCGACATCGACGGAATCGCTGGCGATACCCATGCAGTCCGGCGCGGTGACGATATCGACTTCGGGCCCGGCGCGCTCGTCAATAATCGCCGAGCGGCGCGTGCGCGCATGTCGACTGAATCGCTGCGCACCCCAGCCGCCGATCTGCAGAAACTGATCGCCAAACACGCTCTCGAGCGCGCGGCGGACGCGCTTCGTCTCTTCCTGCAGAAGAGACTTGCCACCGCCCGACTCCAGCCACTCTGAACTGACCATTTGGTTTTCCGCTGCGTCCTTCAGCGCAAGTCGACTGCGCTATAATACCGAACACCGGCGACAAAGGCCGAACTCAATCGACATTCGCGACACCTTCGGGTCAGCGGCCCGTTGCGGGGCCTTTCGCCCTCGAATACCGCGTACAATGACCGCCGATTTAAAGCAGAGCTGGATGCTGTTATGGGTTTTTTGCAGGGGAAACGCGCGCTGATCACCGGCATCGCGAGCGATCGTTCGATCGCTTGGGGGGCCGCACGCGTGATGGCCCGGGAAGGCGCCGAACTCGCGTTCACGTATCAGGGCGAAAAGATCCGCCCCCGGGTCGAGGGCTTCGCCGAGGATCTCGACAGCAAGCTGTGTTTCCCGATGGACGTCACGAGCGACGAACAGATCGACGGCGTGTTTTCCGGCCTCGCCAGGGACTGGGATCGACTGGACATCATCCTGCATTCGATCGGTTTCGCCCCCAACGACCAAATGTCCGGCGACTACGTCGACACGGTTAATCGGGAAGGCTCGAAAATCGCCCACGACATCAGCAGCTACAGTTTTCCGGCGCTGGCAAAGGCCGGGCGATCGCTGCTCAGCGACAACAGCTGCCTGCTGACGCTGAGTTACCTGGGCGCGGTGCGCGCGATCCCGAACTACAACGTGATGGGGCCGGCGAAAGCGAGCCTCGAGGCCAACGTTCGATTCATGGCCGCCGACCTCGGCCGGTTCGGGATCCGGGTCAACGGGATTTCGGCCGGACCAATCAAGACGTTGGCCGCGATGGGTATCGGCGGCTTCCGCGGCATGATGAAGCAGTTCGAACAGGTGGCCCCGTTGCGCCGCGCAGTCACGACCGAGGAAGTCGGCAACGCCGCCGCATTCATGTGCTCCGACCTCGCCGCCGGCATCACCGGCGAGATCCTCTACGTCGACGCGGGCTACAACGTGCTCGGCTTCGGTGTCGGCTAGCGTCGTCCGGGGTCAGATCTTCAGATCTGACCCCTCGTGCGCTGACCGGCCTCTGCCGATCCGATAGCCAGGTTCGTCTTCTCGCCTTCGAGGCGCGCCACGATCACCGCGCAGCTGGCGTCACCGAATACATTCACGCTGGTACGCGCCATGTCGAGCACGCGGTCGAACACAAACAGTACCGCAATCGCCTCGACCGGAAGACCGACCGCTGCCAGGATAATGGCAATCGCGACGAGCGAAGCCGACGGAATGCCGGCGACGCCGATCGACGTGACCAGCGCGATGACGACGATCGAGAACTGCACCGTGATGCCGAGCTCCAGGCCATATGCCTGGGCGAGAAACATCGCGGCCATGCATTCGTAGAGCGCCGTCCCGTTCATATTGACCGTCGCGCCGAGCGGCAGCACGAAACTGCTGATGCGGTTCGACACGCCCGCGTCTTTCTCGACGCACTCCATCGTAACCGGCAGCGTGGCCGACGACGACGCGGTCGAGAAAGCCGTCAGCATGGCCGGAATCATCGTGCGCAGGGTCGCCAGCGGCGACACCCGGCCGACCCAGCGCAGCAGCGCGGGCAGCGTTATCAGCACGTGGATGGCCAGCGCGAGAACGACGACCGCGGCAAACACCAACAACGGCCGAGCAGCATCGAAACCGGTCTTCGCGACGACGCGTGCGACGAGACCGAACACGCCGATCGGCGCGAATTTCATGACCCATTCGGTCATCTTCATCATGACCTGAAAGACCGCCGACCAGAACGCGAATAGCGGCTCCGAGAGGCGCGCCTCGAGGCGCGTCATGAAATATCCGAACAGCAGGCAGAAAAAGATGATGCCCAGCATCTGGCCTTCGGCCGCAGCCTTGACGATATTCGGCGGCACCATGCGCAGGAATATCTGCACGATGTCGCCGGCGCCTTTGTCGCCGACTTTGGCCATCAGGTCGCCGGTATCGGCCTGCAGTGCGAGAATGTCGCGCGCCGGCAAGCCGTTCACGATACCTGGGCTGACCAGGTTGACTAGAACGAGACCGACGATGATCGCGAGAAACGTCGTCAACGCATAGAACAGCAGGGTCTTGCCACCTAGCTTGCCGAGATCGCCGGACGAACCGATGCCGGCGACGCCGACGATGATCGACGACGTGATCAACGGCACGATCAGCATCTTCAACGCGTTGATGAACATCGTGCCGACGAAGTCGAACGCGGCATACCAGGTAACGCCGCCGATGCCGGCCGTCTCACCGGCCAGGGTCCCGGCAATCGCCGCGAGCACGATCGCGATCAGAATCTGCCAGTGCAGCGCAAGGCGCATCGGATTAACCACGGATCAGGCTCCAGGTGGATCCCGGGTGCACCCGTATTTTTCCCCGTCCCGTCAAAGCCTCACTCCCGGACACTGTGAATACGAGCGTCGCCAATGGCTGAAAGGCAATCGCCCCCGGTCCCGCGATTAGAGCGCTTCCGCCTGATCGAATAAACCCGGCGCGATAATGACTTTCGCTCCCGCACGCAAATCGGTGATCAACGCGGCCGCGGCATTGCCGCCAGCCTGCTGCGCCAGCAGCGCCTTGCGCTGATCGCGCTGCTGCTGCGGTATCGACTCGGGCTTGCCGGCCGCAACCTCATCGAGCCTGAAAACGACGAAGCCACCGCTCGCGAGGGCGGTACCCTGATACGTCGGCGCACCGTCGGCCGGGCGCGGCGCGCGAAATATCGCGGCGAGCAACTCCGGCGGCACGTCATTGGCAGCTCGATTCAGCGTTTGCGGTTGCGGCTCGTCGAAATCGAATGCCGTCGTCAGATCGGCGAAACTCGCGCCGCCCTCGACTTTTTCGAGCAGCGATTCGCCCTGCGCACGCGCGAGCTCGGCACCACCGTTGATCCGTAGCGACCGCTCGACCACATCGCGCACGTCGGCGAAAGGTCGGAGCGCCGAAGGTCGATGCTCCACAGCACTGACGACAACTGCCCGGTCGTCCCCGAGCTCGATCAGCGGGCTGTTCTCCCCGTCCTCGAGTACGGCAACGCTGAATGCGGCGTCCACCAGCGCCGCATCGAAGCCCAGCGGTTCGCCGCCGGCCCGCGTAAACAGCTCGACGCGTCCCAGCTCGATGCCGAGCTCTTCGGCCACCGCACCGAGATCGCCAGGATTCTCGAGCGCCAGATCGTCAACGCGCTCGGCGAGCGCATAGAACTCATCGGTCGCAGTCTGTACGCGCAGCTCCTCGAACAGCTCGTCGCGAACGTCAGCAAGGACCTGTTGTTCGCCGGCGCGCAATTCATCGAGCCGGATCACGTGAAAACCGAATTCGGTGCGCACCGGCGCCGACACCTGGCCGGGCTCGAGTTCGAACAAAGCGGCCTCGAAGGCTTCCGGGTAATCGCCGGGCGTGGCCCAGCCGAGATCGCCACCCGCCGCCGCCGACACCGGATCCTGCGAGAACTCTGCCGCCAGCGCCGCAAAAGATTCGCCGCCATCGAGGCGTCGCAGTACTTCGGCAGCTGCAGCCTCCGCGGCGGCGTCGTCGACGTCGTCATCGACGAGAATCAGGATGTGACTGATATTGCGCTGATCGGGGGCGACGAAGCGCTCCATGTTGGCATCGTAATAAGCGCGAACGTCGTCTGCCGATACGCTGACACCCTGCAGGATGTCGTCGAGCCGCAGCTCGACGTATTCGAGGCTGACGCTTTCCTCGCTCATGAACATGTCGTTGTTCGCGTCGTAGAATTCGCGCAACTGTTCGTCGGAGATTTCGACGCCGGCCGCCATCGCTGCCGCGTCGAACTCCACGAGAGCGACAGTCCGCTCCTCCGCGAGCAGTTCGATGTAGCGACGGTATTCCGCAGGCGTATAGAACGCGCTCGCGACGATGCCGTTCTGCAGCTGCGAAATCTCCATCTGCGCGCGCTGGTCGCGTTCGTAGACCTCAGGTGCAATGCCCTGGTTGCTCAGGATCATCACATAGCTCTCGTAAGAGTATTCGCCGCCGACCTGAAACACCTCCTCGGACCGAATGCGCTGCATGACTGACTCGTCCGCAACGCGGAACCCGGCGTCAGCGACGAATTGCTGGACGATCTCGTTCTGGATCATCCCTTCCAGCGCATCGCGCTGAATACGCTCCTGCAACGCGGGCGTGAGATCGCCCTGCATCGACTGCTGCTGACGATAGAGCTGGTTCTGCATTACCCGCTGATAGTTGATCATCGGGATCTCTTCGCCGTTGACCTCGGCGGCCGACGTGCCAGTCGCAACGCCGCCACCCATTCCGCCGAACGAAATCACGAGCGTGAGACCGATCAAGCCGATGATCGCGAACGCGATCGCCCCGGTAAACTTCTCTCTGATGGTTTGCAGCATTTCGGACTTGTTCCTGTGCCGCGCAATCGACGCGGTGAAATCGCTGTATTGTATGCTCACAAAACGAAAAAGGCGCCACCTCTTGGTGGCGCCTTGTTCCGATCCGATGGCGGAGCGGACGGGACTCGAACCCGCGACCCCCGGCGTGACAGGCCGGTATTCTAACCAGCTGAACTACCGCTCCGCAGGATATCTGGTGGGTGCTGAGGGGATCGAACCCCCGACCTACGCCTTGTAAGGGCGTCGCTCTCCCAGCTGAGCTAAGCACCCCGCAGGGACGCAGTCGACCCTGTAATCGTCTCGCTGCGAAACGCAGCGTTATCGCGCCGGGGCCGGGTTGACACGCCGACCCCAACGCGAAAGGCGCGCTAGTTTACGGCATCCTTCAAGGCTTTGCCAGCTTTGAATCCCGGTACATTGCTCGCCTTAATCTGAATCGCTTCGCCGGTGCGCGGGTTACGACCCGTGCGTGCAGCGCGCTTTTTCACAGTGAAAGTTCCGAACCCGACCAGCGACACCTGACCACCCGATTTCAGCGCTCCGGTTACCGCACCGATGAACGCATCAACCGCACGACCTGCATCAGCTTTCGACAGACCGGCTTCGTCCGCGACAGACTCAATCAAATCACCCTTGTTCATTAAAAAGTTACCTTTTGAGAAAAAGTGAAGTTGCTCTTCGCCACCAAAATAAAGTCAGACAGACTGGTGGCGCCCCCGTATCAATAATCGTCTTCGTGAGAATCGACCCCGTATGGACGATCCCGGAAAACGGGAACCTTATACCCCGCGGCAAAAACCGCTGTCAACAAATAATGACGCCGCCTGCAGCCGATCCGGGTCAGCAGAACTAGTGCGCGCGAACACCCTTGGTGGAATCGTCCCGCTGCTTCGCGCTCTTCTCTTTTCCGAGATCCTCGGCGCCGGCTTTCGGAACGGGCATATGCTGGAGCGCGAGCTCCAGGACCTCGTCTATCCACCTTACCGGAATAATGTTCAGCTTCTCTTTGATATTTTTTGGAATTTCCGCGAGATCTTTTTCGTTTTCCTTCGGGATAACGGCGGTCGTGATGCCGCCCCGATGGGCCGCGAGCAATTTTTCCTTGAGCCCGCCGATGGGCAAAACCTCGCCCCGAAGCGTGATTTCGCCGGTCATCGCGACGTCGGATCGCACCGGAATATTCGTCAGAGAAGACACCAGCGCGGTGCACATTCCGACCCCCGCGCTCGGCCCATCCTTCGGAGTTGCGCCCTCAGGGAGGTGAAAATGCAGGTCGAATTTCTGGTAAAACTCGGGATCGACGCCGAGCACGTCGGCACGACTGCGGACGACCGTCGTCGCAGCCTGGATCGATTCCTGCATCACATCGCCGAGTTGCCCGGTGTGGATCAACTTGCCCTTGCCGGGAACGACCGTCGCCTCGATTGTCAGCAACTCGCCGCCGACTTCCGTCCACGCGAGACCGGTGACCTGGCCCACCTGGTCGTTCTCCTCTGCGCGGCCGTAGCGGAAACGACGGACGCCGAGATATTTCTCGAGCGACTTCGGCACGATGTGCGTCTGTTTGTCGCGCGGCTTGAGCAGAAGGCTCTTGACGACCTTGCGACAGATCTTCGCAATCTCGCGCTCGAGATTGCGCACGCCCGACTCGCGCGTGTAATAACGAATCACGTCGCGAATCGCGGACTCGGCCATGACGAATTCGTCTTCTTTCAGTCCGTTCGCCTCCATCTGCTTCCGAATCAAATAGTTGCGCGCGATATGGGTCTTCTCTTCCTCGGTGTAACCGGGTATGCGAATGACCTCCATTCTGTCGAGCAACGGTGCCGGGATATTCAGCGTATTGGCCGTGCAGACGAACATCACGTCGGACACGTCGAAATCGACTTCGAGATAGTGATCGGCAAACGACACGTTCTGCTCGGGGTCGAGGACCTCGAGTAACGCAGACGACGGATCGCCGCGGAAGTCCATCGACATCTTGTCGACTTCGTCGAACAGGAATAACGGATTGCGCGTGCCGACCTTGGCGAGGTTTTGCACGATCTTGCCCGGCATCGAACCGATGTAAGTGCGACGGTGACCGCGAATCTCGGCTTCGTCGCGCACGCCGCCCAGCGACATGCGCACGAACTTGCGATTCGTCGCACGGGCAATGCTCTGTCCAAGCGACGTCTTGCCGACGCCGGGCGGGCCGACGAGACACAGAATCGGTCCCTTCAGCTTCTTGACCCGCTGCTGCACCGCAAGGTATTCGAGGATCCGTTCCTTGACCTTCTCCAGGCCGTAGTGGTCGGCCTCGAGTATTCCCGAAGCTTTCTCCAGATTCCGATTGATTTTAGAGCGGTTTTTCCACGGCACCTTGACCAGCCAATCGACGTAGTTGCGCACCACAGCGGCCTCGGCGGACATCGGCGACATCATCTTCAGCTTGTTCAGCTCCGACGTCGCCTTGTCGCTGGCTTCCTTCGGCATGCCGGAATCTTCAATCTTCTGCTCGAGCTCCGCGATTTCGTTCGGCGCGTCTTCCATCTCGCCGAGCTCTTTCTGAATCGCCTTCATTTGCTCGTTCAGGTAATACTCGCGCTGGCTCTTCTCCATCTGCTGCTTCACGCGGCCGCGAATGCGTTTCTCGATCTGCAGCATGTCGATCTCGGAATCGATCAGACCCATCACGTGCTCGAGGCGCTGACGCACGCTCTCGATCTCGAGGACCTTCTGCTTCTCGTCGAGCTTAAGCGACATGTGAGCGGCGACGGTATCGGCCAACCGGCCCGGCTGCTCGATCCCGGACAGCGAGGTCAGGATCTCCGGCGGGACTTTCTTGTTCAGCTTGACGTAGTTTTCAAACTGCGAGATCACGGATCGCTTGAGCACATCGAGCTCCCGTGATTCAAACTCGACATCCTCTTCGATCAACTGGATGTCGGCCGAGAAATAATCACCCGTGTGCGGCTGCACGATCGCCGCGCGCGAACCGCCCTCGACCAGCACCTTCACGGTACCGTCCGGCAACTTGAGCAATTGCAGAATCGTCGCGAGCGTTCCCTGGGTGTAGATGTCGTCGAGCGTCGGCTCGTCCACATCGGCCTGCTTCTGCGCGACGAGCAGGATCCGTTTGTCCGTGTTCATCGCCTCGTCGAGCGCGACAATTGATTTCTCGCGGCCAACAAACAGCGGTATCACCATATGCGGATACACGACCACGTCGCGCAGGGGCAGAATCGGCACCGCGGAACGCAGCTGTGAGCCTTGATCGGACATACTATTCTCCAGAATCCACTAAGTACTTGATCGGCAGAGACAAGTTGCGTCGCAGAGACGCGGAAACAACACGCGAACAACCCAACACACGACCGGTCCCCTCCCATATGGGGACGCGGCGGGTGCGCTTCAAGGCATCGAGCGAGCCTGGCCGGGCCCTTCAGGGGCCGTCGGAACCGGTACCCAGCTGCTCTTCGTCAACGGCCAACAACGGTGCCGTTTCGTCGGTCTCGTGAATGATGTAAGGCATGGTCTCACCCGTAACGACCGCCTCGTCCACCACAACTTTCTTCGCATTCGCCATCGACGGCAGATCGTACATCGTCTCCAGCAATATGCTCTCGAGAATTGTGCGCAAACCCCGCGCACCCGTCTTGCGCTTCATGGCGCGCTTCGCGATCGCGCGGAGCGCGTCCTCGCGGAACTCGAGCTCTGCACCTTCCATCTCGAACAGCTTGGAGTACTGCTTCGTCAGCGCGTTGCGCGGCTCGACCAGGATCGTTACCAGCGCGTCCTCGTCGAGCTCGTCCAGCGTCGCTACGACCGGCAGTCGCCCGACGAATTCAGGAATCAGGCCGTACTTGATCAGGTCCTCGGGCTCGACGTCGGTCAGCAGCTCGCCGATGTTCGGCATTTCCTCGGTCGTCTTCACCTCGGCGACGAAGCCGATGCCGCTGTGCTCCGACCGGTCGCGAATAATCTTGTCCAGACCCGCGAAAGCGCCGCCGCAGACGAACAGGATATTTGCGGTATCGACTTGCAGGAACTCCTGCTGCGGGTGCTTGCGGCCACCCTGGGGCGGTACCGACGCGATCGTTCCTTCAATCAGCTTCAGCAGCGCCTGCTGCACACCTTCGCCGGACACGGCACGCGTGATCGACGGGTTATCGGATTTGCGCGAAATCTTGTCGATCTCGTCGATGTAGACGATACCGGTCTGCGCCTTTTCGACGTCGTAGTCGCACTTCTGCAACAACTTCTGGATGATGTTCTCGACGTCTTCGCCGACATAACCGGCTTCCGTCAGCGTCGTCGCGTCGGCGATCGTGAACGGCACGTTCAGCAACCGGGCCAGTGTCTCGGCAAGCAGCGTCTTGCCGCAGCCGGTCGGCCCGATCATCAGGATATTGCTTTTGGCGAGTTCGATCTCGGCCTTGCCGGAATCCTCGCCGCGACTCTCGAGCCGTTTGTAGTGGTTGTAGACGGCGACCGACAGGACTTTTTTCGCCTGCTGCTGGCCGATCACGTATTCGTCGAGAATTGCCTTGATTTCCTTCGGCGTCGGCAGCTTCGCATCGCTCTGCTCCGAACGATCCTCCAGCTCTTCACGAATGATGTCGTTGCAAAGTTCAACGCACTCATCGCAGATGAACACCGACGGGCCCGCGATCAGCTTGCGCACCTCGTGCTGGCTCTTGCCGCAGAAAGAGCAGTAGAGCAATTTTCCGTCTTCGTTTCGGCCTCGTGTTTCGTCCGACATCTGGTCCTCAACCCGTGATTACGGCCTTCCCCGCGGTGTTCGGCGCGGCATGCGTCGTATATAGCACGCATCGGAGCGAGCGTGCAAAGTGAAATTGGCCATTTTGCAGACTCGCCCCATCGCCGGCTGACAAGCGGCAATTTCTTGCCGCATCAGCGGCATCGGCGCCGCTCATTTGACAAATTCCGGCGACTCAGGCGCCCTCGCCGGCACCGGGCTCCGGCTGCTCGCCGCGTTGCGTCAGCACGGTGTCTATCAGCCCGTAAGTCGCCGCCTCGTCGCCGCTCATGAAATTATCGCGGTCGGTGTCGTTGGCAATCTGTTCCAGCGGCTGCCCGGTGTGATTCGCAAGGATCTGATTCAGGCGCTCGCGCGTCTGCAGAATCTCTTTGGCGTGAATATCGATGTCCGACGCCTGTCCCTGGAAACCGGCGATCGGTTGATGAATCATGATGCGCGAATGTGGCAGGCAGAAGCGCTTGCCCGCCGCACCGGCGGCCAGCAGCACCGCGCCCATGCTCGCCGCCTGGCCGATGCATATCGTGCTGACGTCAGGCTTGATGAACTGCATCGAATCGTAGATCGCGAGGCCGGCACTGACGGAACCGCCCGGCGAATTAATGTACAGGTGGATGTCCTTGTCGGCATTCTCGCTCTCGAGGAACAGCAGCTGCGCCACGATCAGGTTCGCCATGTTGTCCTCCACGGGCCCGACCGCAAACACGACCCGCTCCTTGAGCAGCCGCGAGAAAATATCGTACGACCGTTCGCCGCGAGCCGTTTGCTCGACGACCATCGGTACGAGGTTCAGCGCTGTGGTTTCCATGCTGTTGGCTATGCTCCTGTGTCTCGGTTCGTAAATCGATCAATGTCGGATCAGTCTAAAGATGAGTCCGGGATCCACGCGAGTTACTGGCTCTCCATCAACTCGCTGAAACTGACGGTCTTGGCGGACACGGTGGCCTTGTCCAGCAACCATTCGACGACCTGCTCTTCCATGACCATGTTTTCGACCTGCCCCATCAACTGTGGGTTCTGGAAGTACATCTTGCGGATTTCATCGGGCTGATCATACGGCTCGCACGCCTCATCGATCTTGACCTTGACCCGCTCGCGGTCGACCTCGATGTCATTGTCGGCTATCACCGCGGCAACCAACAGCCCGAGCCGCACGCGGCGCTCCGCGGCATCGCGAAACTCGGCGACCGGCGGCGCATTCGGATCGTTTGGATCCTGGATCCCCATATTGCGCAGCGTTTCGCCGCGCAGGCTACCGGCCTCCTGATCGGCCAGCGCGGACGGCACCTCGATCGGATTGGCGTCCATTAGCTGCTCCATGACCTGGCGCTTGGTTTCCGCGCGGTTACGCGATTCCGCCTCGCGCTCCATATTCTTGCGCACGTCGACCCGCAGGTCCTCGATCTTGCCGCTGTCGACGCCGAAGGCCTTGACGAATTCTTCGTCCATCTGCGGCAGCTGTTGCTCGGCGACCTCCTTGACGGTCACGGCGAACGTGACCTTCTTGCCCGCAAGGTCGCCGGCCGGGTAGTCCTTGGGAAACTTCAACTTAAAAGATTTTTCAGCTCCAGCGCTCAAGCCTTTGATATTTTTCTCAAAATCTTCCAGCATCCGGCCCTCGCCGAGGACGATTTCGACATCCTCTCCGTGGCCGCCCTCAAAGGGTTCGTCCTTGTAGGTCCCGTCAAAATCTACCGTTAAGCGGTCGCCGTCGGCCGCTTTGCGCTCGACCGCCGACCAGTCGGCCCGCTGTTTGCGCAGTGTCTCGATCATGTCGTCGACGTCGGCATCGGTGATGTCAGTCGACGGCTGCTCGACCTTCAGCTTGTCGATACCCTCGACCGCAACTTCCGGGTAGACCTCGAACGTCGCGGTGAACGAAAAATCCTCGCCCTCGGTCGTATTGCCGGGCTCAATGCTCGGCATGGCCGCTGGGCGCAGTTGCTCCTGCTCGATCGCGGAGGAGTAGCTCGACTGCATCAGGTCCTGCAGGACCTCCTGCCGCACCTGCAAGCCATAGCGCTGCTGGATCACCTTGCGCGGCACCTTGCCGGGGCGGAAACCTTTCAATTTCGCGCTCCGGCCGACGCTGGTCAGCCGGGTATCGACTTCCTGCTCTATTCGCGTGGCCGGAATCTCGACCGTCATCCGCCGCTCGAGGCCCTGGCGAGCCTCTACGGAAACCTTCATTTCGGACATTGCCTGTGTGCTTCCCTCAACGTAGCGGTCGCGATTGTTCGCGATCCGTAAACAAACCTGGTGCGAAAGGAGAGACTCGAACTCTCACGGGTTGCCCCACTGGCACCTAAAGCCAGCGCGTCTACCAATTCCGCCACTTTCGCAATCCATGCGGCAATCCGTGTAGCAGTCGGCCCGCACAACGCGATTATAGAAGACCGCGGGCACAATACCGACATTCGCAACGCGCGTACATGCTCCCCGCTCGCTCCCGCAAGGCAGCGGGAACGCAGACTCGTTTCATATTATATATCAGAAACTTATAGCGAATTCGGCGGGAGGCGGACCGAACTGCCTACGGCGACGTGCCCCTCGGCCCGGGCGGCTGCCCGAACATGGACTTCAGGCGACTGAAGTCGAACGGGTCGACGATCCCATTCCCGTTCAGGTCCTGATCCGGAAAGCCACGCTGTCCGAACCTCATCTTCAACAACGTGAAGTCCGCCGGATCGACAATGCCGCTGTTATTGAAGTCCGGGTCGCACAGGTTGCCGAAGCCATCGCCGTCGGTGTCCAGCTGTATGTTGCCGCCGGCGTCGGGTATCGCGGGGCCGTTCGGCGCGAGCTCGCAATTGTCCTGAGTATTCGGCGTGCCATCGGCGTCAGCGTCGCAATCGATGCAGCGCGCCGAAAAAGAAATCACCGGCCCGTCCCAGCTATTGTTGCGACCATCCGGCTGCGGCGGCACCCCGAACACAACCGATTCGTTGTTGGCGATTATCACTCCCTCCGTGATGTCGCCGTTCGGCGCGACGACGATGCGAATGAGCCAGTTCTCCTGGCCGCGGCCGTCGTCGGGGTTTGCGCCGGAGAAATCGGGGTCGCCGAGGCCACGTATGCCGCAGTAGTTCGAGCCGGACCTGTCGCACGGTGTGTTGTCGGCTCTGGGCCCCAACGTGCACTGGCCGCCCGACACCGAGGACGTCGGCACCGTCTCGTCCGGGGAGAGGTTGTCGACGCAGCTCCAGGTGCCGACGAGAAACGCGGCCTCGTCGAGCAAGATTCGCAGGCCCGTGTTGCCGACGTTGTCGGGCACCGGGCCCTCGAACTGGCCGATGCCGATGCCGGACGGCTCCGGCGCGGCCCATGCGTCGTCGTCTTCCATGGGATCGAAATTGCCCGCAACGCCGATGTTGAGGTCGACCGGATAGGTCTGCACACCCGTCGCACTCCGCCCTTCGGTCTGGATCAGGGTCGGCCATCCGGCGGATGCGAAAATGTACTCGCAGCCCTGCGCGCTGGGATTCTGCTGGTTGGAAACCGTCGGCGGCAGCACGTAGGTGATCGTATTCGCACCCCAGGTCTCCTCGCCCCAGGTTCCCGGGCCGCCGAAGAACGTGCGGGTGCCGGGCGCCAGCGTGAACCGACCCTCGATCGTGTCGTCGCCGTCGCACGCGGTGTCGTTGACATCGTCCAGGGCCAGCGTGCCGGTGACGGCCAATTGGGCCTTGTTCGGATCCGGCACCGGTGCCAGAGCCAGCTGCCCGCCGGGCTGCCGCGGCAGCGTCAGGAACGGGGAGCCACCGACGGCATAGTAGCCGGCGCTGTAGACGGGCCCGAGCCAGGCCAGGGGCTGGCCGGCAATCGTCACTCCGCTCGGATTCGTCCGGTTGTAGGTACAGTCTTCGAGGGTTATGGCCGGCAGCGCGCCAACGCATGCGTTATCGACCCTGGACTGGAAGGAGCCGGGGTCAATCGTGTAGTTCAACGCAGTCGCTGACGACCCGGAAAGGCTCAGCGTCCCGCCGATGAACGAGCCCGGCTTGCCCTGGTTCGCGTTCAGGGCCGGAATCTTGTACTCGAGCGTGTAGAACGCGTCGACTGTAATGATCCTGTTAGCTCCGTTCGTCGATATTCTGAGGATCAGGTTGTCGAATTCCGCCCCTGTCTGTGCCCAGATGGTCGGCGAGCCGATGTTCGGATCCGGGTCGCAGTCCACGAGGGCGTTGCCGGCCCCATCGCCCGCCGCGCAAGTGTAATCGGCGATGATCGCCGTCGTCGCGACCCCGACGTTCGGGCCGACGTTACCGGTCTCCGGTGCATACGTGACGATCTCGACGGTGTAAGGCCCCGCCGACTGTGGCGGGGGCGGATTCGGGAACGGGAAGTTAACCACCGGCACGCTGCCGCCGTTCGCCTGGTCCCAGACGTTGATATCCGGTGGCGACGCGTTGCCGGTCGCCTGCGAAGCCATCTCGCTCGGATAGTCGCCGCTCGCCGAACTATGCAGGATCGGGAAACCGGCGGTGCCGATGACGTAGTCGAAGCCGCCGGCCGCATTCGTCGCCGCGCTGTCGACGACCCGGGCCGGGATCGTGTGCGTAATGCTGGAAAATGTCTCGAGCGCATTGCCGTCGCTCGTGGTGACGCTGCGCTCGCCGGCGCCGATGATCAGCGTGCCGCTTAGCGAGTCGTCGCTGCCATCGCCGGGAGTGTCGTTGTCGTCGATGGTCAGCGTGCCGGTAATCGGCAGGTTGATCTTGCCGTCGCCCGGCGCCGAGCCGCCGGTCGTCAGCGGATCAGGCCCGGTGCCGATCGCGTAGAAACCGCCGCTGTCCAACGGTCCCATCCAGACGCGAAACGGCCCACTACCGACCAGCAGAGCGAGGTCCTCGCCACCCGAGTAATTGCATGATTGCGGCGGCGCCGACGTGAACAAAGCGATCGGCGAGACACAGGTGTTCTCGGCCTTGCTCAGGCTGCCGGTCACGGCGGTAGCCGTCGGCACCGCAAACAATGGCGCGGCGAAGCAGAGCGCCGCAATTCCCCCCGCTGCGGCGACGGCTCGATTATTTTTATTCATTTGATAAACATCATAACCGTGACAGAGCAAAGAACGGAAACGTCAAGTTATGTAAAAACAGGTATCAATGAACGGCAACAACGCGGCCGAGCAATGCCTTTTTTTTAGCGAAGGGAAGGTGGTGGGCCGTGAAGGAATCGAACCTTCAACCAATGGATTAAGAGTCCACTGCTCTGCCTAATTGAGCTAACGGCCCGTCTCGTTGTTGGCGGCCGGCCTTTGCGGCCGCACCGAAAATCTGGGGTGGATGATGGGACTCGAACCCACGACGACCGGAATCACAATCCGGGGCTCTACCAACTGAGCTACACCCACCGTCGTTCAGCGCATATTTTATCGTGCCGGCACGCCCTTGGCACCGGCAATTGGCACCGGCATTTGGCGCGCCCGGCAGGACTCGAACCTGCAACCGTCGGCTTAGAAGGCCGATGCTCTATCCGGTTGAGCTACGGGCGCGTTCTGCGAGCCCAACAAAAAAAGCGTCGCGCTCCGCGCGACCGATAAATTTGCGCGTTTAAATACGCGCAAATTTGGTCGGGGCAGAGGGATTCGAACCCCCGACCCTCTGCTCCCAAAGCAGATGCGCTACCAGACTGCGCCATGCCCCGATCCGTGCCGTATTCCGCGACCGCGCCATTATACGCACCCGTCCGGATCGCCCGGGCGGGCCGGCGGATCATACGGGCGGCCACCGGGGTCCGTCAATCAACCGGCGCGAGGCCTGCGGGCTGTCGCGCCATGCACCCCTCTGGTATGTTTCCCGCCTGTTTGACGCCGGGGCCGGAATGAGCACATGACCGCGCAGATCATCGACGGCAAGGCGATCGCGGCCGGCATCCGGCGGGAAATCCGCACGCAGATCGACGCGCGCGCCGAACGCGGTCAGCCCAGCCCGGGCCTCGCCGTAATCCTCGTCGGCAACGACCCGGCCTCGCAGATCTATGTGCGTAACAAGCGTCGCGCCTGCGACGAGGCCGGCATCGAGTCACGCGACTACGATCTGCCGACGACCACGTCCGAGGCGGATATCCTCGCGCTGATCGACGAGCTGAACGCCGACCGGTCGATCCACGGCATCCTCGTGCAGTTCCCGCTGCCCGACCACATCAACGAGAATGCGATCATCGAGCGTATCGACCCGCTCAAGGACGTCGACGGTTTCCACCCGTATACCGTCGGCCGGCTCACGCAGCGCATCCCGGTGCTGAGACCGTGCACGCCGTACGGAATCATGCAGATGCTGAATCGCATCGGCGAAGACCCGAAGGGTCGCCATGCCGTCGTCGTCGGCGCATCGAATCACGTGGGTCGCCCGCTCGCCCTCGAATTCCTGCTCGCCGGCACGACGACGACGGTCTGCCACCGATTCACGACCGACCTCGAGGCCCACGTCGGCCGCGCCGATATCCTTGCCGTCGCGGTGGGCAAACCGCGGCTGATACCGGGTCACTGGATCAAACGCGGCGCGATCGTCGTCGACGTCGGCATCAACCGTCTCGACAGCGGCAAGCTGTGCGGCGACGTCGACTTTGCAGGTGCCGCCGAGCGGGCGTCCTGGATCACGCCGGTACCGGGTGGTGTGGGCCCGATGACAATCGCGATGCTTCTGAAAAATACGCTGACGGCCGCGATTTCCGGCGACGAGCTGCTCGAACCCCGTCCGCATCCTGACGACAACTACTGAGTTGCATTAACATCGAACGCTGGAACTCCAGCTACGAGGACGAATACGTGATTTCCCGTCTATTTGTAATTGCCATCATCGGCGTGACGCTGACCTCTGCACCCGCGTTCGCCGCCGACTACCCTAAAGTACGCGTCATAACCTCTGCCGGCGATTTCCTCGTCGAACTCGACGACGCCCGCGCGCCACTGACCGTGGCCAATTTCCTGCAATACGTGCGCGACGGTCACTACGAAGACACGATATTCCACCGCGTCGTGAACAACTTCGTGATCCAGGGCGGCGGATATTCGCTCGGCATGGAAGAAAAGAAGACGCAGGAAAGCGTCGTGAACGAATCCGGAAACGGCTTGAGTAACCAGCGCCTGACGATCGCGATGGCCCGCACGAACGACCCCCACTCGGCGGATGCTCAGTTCTACATCAACCTGGCGGACAACGTCGCGCTCGACCCACTCCCGACCCGCTGGGGTTACGCGGTCTTCGGCAACGTCACCGAAGGGGCGGCGGTCGTCGATGAAATCGGTCACCGTGCAGTCCGCAGCGAAGGTCAGTTTCAGCACCTGCCCGACGTGCCGGTCGTCATCGAACGCATGGTGATCGTCGCGGACGACAAGGACTGATGACGACGCTGTTCGTCTCGGACCTGCATCTGGACGAAACGCGTCCGGGAATCACCGCCTGCTTCCTGCGCTTCCTGCGTCAGACCGCCGGCAAAGCGGACGCGCTCTACATCCTCGGCGACCTGTTCGAGGTCTGGCTCGGCGACGACGATCCGGCCGCGGGACATCGCGAGATCGCTAACGCGCTGCGTGAATTCACGGCTGACGGCACACCTTGTTACCTGACGCGAGGCAATCGCGACTTCCTGATCGGCAAACGTTTCGCCGCAGAAAGCGGCCTGCAACTGCTCGACGAGAAAACAATCGTCGACATCGACGGCGAGCGCGTCCTTTTGATGCACGGCGACGAATTGTGCACCGACGATCCGGCATACCAACGGCTCCGCCGCATCGTACGCAACGGCTTCGTCCAATGGATCTACCTGCTGCTCCCGCTGGGTCTGCGCCGCGCAATCGCGAACCAGTTGCGCCGCTCGAGCCAGGAAACGCTGAAGCCGGACGATATCACCGACGTGAACGCGAACACGGTCGCGACGACGATGGGCCACGCCCGGGTGCGCGTGCTAATACACGGGCACACGCACCGGCCGGCGATTCACCAGTTAAACGTCGACGGCGAACCGGCGTTGCGCATCGTACTCGGCGATTGGTACTCGCAGGGCAGCGTGCTGCGATGGACGGCGGCGGGTCCGGAACTGGGAACGCTCGCGCTCCAGCCCAGCGAGGCATAAGCGACGCGCACCCGCCCCGCGTCAGGAAATCTGCGTCTGGCGTCTCGCCTCCCAGGCGAGCAATTCGTCGGTGGTCTGGAACCTGTCCCCGGGCTGCTTGGCCAACATCAGATCCAGGCACGGCTGGTAGTGCACGAGGGCATCGGGCAACTGCGGCAGCGGTGCCTGGCGATGCTGGATGATCACCGACATCGCGGTATCGCCGTTGTAAGGCTTCGCGCCAGTCAGCATCTCGAAGAAAATCACGCCGAGTGCGTAGATGTCGCCGCGCTCGTCAACGTTACCGCCGTGTCCCTGCTCCGGACTCATGTAATACGGCGTGCCGAAGATTTCCCCGGTGCCGGTAATTTCCGCGAGTAGCTGCGCCTGCTTGGCAAGACCGAAGTCGATCATCACGAGGCTGTCGTCCTCGCGAAACATCAGGTTCGTGGGTTTCAGGTCACGGTGCATGATGCCGGATTTATGCAACTCGCCCAGCGCACCGGCGATCTCACGCATCAGTACGTATGCCCGTTCGGGATCGAGTCCGCCGGCGATCCGTTGCTTGAGGCTGCCCTTGCTGCAGTACTCCATTGCGATGAACGCGTGGTCGTCGGCGACACCCAGGTCGAAAATTCGCACGATGCTCGGATGATCGATTTTCGCGATCAACTCGTATTCCTGCAGGAACCGGTCGAACGCGGCCTCCCCGCCCTGATCCGGCATTTGCCGCAGCACTTTCAGCACCACGGTCCGCCCGTTTGCGGTTTCGCGTGCGAGGTACACGGCTGACATATCGTTCAACGCGATTCGTCGCTGGAATTCGTAACCTTTCAGCTCGGGTAACTCGGTCGCCAGCTCACGACGCTCGCCGAAAAACTGCCCCGAGCTCGACGACGGTTCGTCACGTCCGATCAACGGTTCGACGACGTCGATCAGCCCCTGATGACTCAAACGCCCCCGGGAAATATAGTCATCGGCGCCCGCCTTGATCGCAGCAACGATCTGTCGCTCCTCGCCGCTGCCGATGAACACGATCGGCGGAAACCGCGGCACGTCGCGGAACTGGCGCAACCAGTCCAGCGCATCGCCGCCGTCGGCGGTATCCGCGAGCAGCACGACATCGCTGCTCGCGCCGGAAAACTCCTCGGACAGCCGCCCCGATTCCTGCGGGTCATACGACGTGATGTCGGCCTGCGGCCAGCGCGTCGACAAATGGTGACTCAGCAACGTCCGGTAGTCCCGGTCGTCGTCGATAATGAAGAAGCGTTGCGTCATCTCAACGCCCGCCGCCCGCTATGCGGTAACTGCTGCACCTAGCCGACACCTGCCTGCGAACCCGTCGATACGTCGTGGCCGTCATCGTCGCCGTCGTCCTCGCCGTCGCCCTCGCCGTCGCCCTCGCCCTCGAGCCTCCGGCGCCGCGCCTCGCGCACCAGCTTGGCCGAATCGGAGCGCGCCGATTCCAATCGTCGCAGGTACTCCGCGGTGACGTCAGGTGTGACGTACTGGCCCGAGAAGCACGACGTGTCGAATTCGTCGATGTCCGCATTGTCGTAGTGGACGGAACCGATCAGATCGTCCAGATCCTGGTAGATCAGCCAGTCGGCGCCGATCAATTTGCGTACGTCGTCGTCGGTCCGCTTATTGGCGACGAGTTCGGACGCTGCGGGCATGTCGATTCCGTACACATTCGGATACCGAACCGCCGGCGATGCGGAGGCGAAATACACCCGCTTCGCGCCCGCCTCCCGCGCCATCTCGATAATCTGCCGGGACGTCGTGCCGCGCACGATCGAATCATCAACCAACAGCACATTCTTGCCGCGAAACTCGAGATCGATCGCGTTAAGCTTCTGCCGCACCGATTTCTTGCGCTCTTCCTGCCCGGGCATGATGAACGTCCGACCGATATAGCGGTTCTTGATGAACCCCTCGCGGTATTTAACGCCGAGTCGATGCGCAACCTGCAGCGCGCTCGAGCGGCTGGAATCCGGAATCGGAATCACGACGTCGATATCGTGCTCCGGACGCTCGGCCAGTATTTTTTCTGCGAGACTCTCGCCCATTCGCAGCCGCGCCTTGTACACGGATATACGGTCGATGATCGAGTCCGGTCGCGCGAAATAGACAAATTCGAAAATGCATGGCGTGTGATCGACTTCGTCACCGAGCCGCCGGCTATGCAAAGCGCCGTCATTACTGATGAATACGGCTTCGCCGGGGGCGATGTCGCGGTCAAGCTCGAAGCCCAGCGCGTCCATCGCGACGCTTTCCGACGCGACCATCCGCTCGACGCCGTCGGGTGTGTCCCGATGGCCGAGGCAAACGGGACGAATCCCGTGGGGATCGCGAAACGCTACCAGGCCGTAGCCGAGAATCATCACGACGACCGCGTAGCCGCCGCGGCAGCGCTGATGCACACCTTCGACGGCCGCAAAGACGGCCTCCGGCGTCAGCTCGCGGCCGTTCTGTTTCTGCAACTCGTGCGCGAATACGTTGAGCAAGACCTCGGTGTCGGAGCCGGTATTCAGATGACGGCGATCCTGCCGAATCAGCAGTTCTTTCAGCTCCTCCGCGTTCGTCAGGTTGCCGTTGTGGGCGAGGCAGATGCCGAACGGCGAATTCACGTAGAACGGCTGCGCCTCGGTAATGCTCGACGAACCGGCCGTCGGGTAGCGCACGTGGCCGATGCCGGTGCGGCCCGTCAGCGACATCATGTGACGCGTATGAAACACGTCGCGGACGAGACCCTTGGCCTTGCGCGTGCGCAGCGTGCCATTGTCGTCGATCGCGATACCGGCCGCGTCCTGGCCCCGATGCTGCAATACTGTCAGCGCATCGTAGATGGCCTGATTGACCGCCGAACGACTGACGATGCCTACGATTCCGCACACGATGATCTATCCCGCTAAAGGTCCGGATTCAGATCCGGGAAATTGGTTGGCGACTGCAACATATCGATCCCGCGATTCGCGTACTCCGAGAGCCGATCGGATATCGGGGCGGCATACGGTATCAGCTTCGACTCGTTCCACCAAGGATCCTGATCAAATCCTGCGGTCTGCAATAACGACACGACGACCGCCGCAACGATTCCACCGCGAGCGACGCCGAATATGCCACCGAGCAGCCGGTTCGTGCCGCTCAGGCCGGTCTGCTCAACCAGGATCGACATCAGCTTGTTGATCACACCGACAACGAACAGGCACAGGATCAGCATCAGCAACCGCGCGGCCCATAACATCAGCACCGGATCGTCCACGAACGCCGGCAGCCTCGCTGCCATCTCATCGCCGAACTGCCACGCACCCCAGACTGCAATAACCCAGCCGGCAAGCGCCAGTGCCTCCTTCACGAAACCGCGATATATCCCCATGATCGCTGACAGGCCAACCAGGCCGAGCAGCAAATAGTCGAAGCCCACCAAGCTAGCTATCCGCCTTCTGTTCGGCGACCTGTCCCTTGAAGCCGGCCGCGGCCAACCGCTCGGCCAGCTTGCTCGCCTCGCCGCGCGTCTTGGCCGGCGGACCGACGCGCACGCGGTACAGCGTCTTGCCGGAGCGCTCGACCGGCATCAGGTAAGCCTGAAATCCCCTTGCGCTGGTCTTGTTAGCCAGGCCCTGCGCATTCTGCCGGCTGGAAAAACTGCCGAGTTGAACCACCCATCCAGCCTGAAAAGACGCGGGGCGCGGCGTCGGGGCAGGCGCCACCGGCTTGGGTTCTGGCTCTGGTTCCGGCGCCGCGGCAGCAACGCGCGCCGGTTCGGGCTCCGGCTTGGGCTTGAGATTGGGTTTGGGCTTGGGTTTGGGCTTCGACGCGGCTGCCGACCTGGTGTCAGCGGGCGGCGTGTCGACGCCCTCATCCGCGTCGACGGCTTCCTGCTGCGGGGGTGCTGACGACGAAAAAGGCGCCTGCCGCGCGACCGGCGGCGTATCGGGCCGCTGGTCGAGGCGAATCGTGTGCTGGCGCAACGGCGCCTCCGGCTCTGCGGTTGCCGGCTCCGACTCGCGGGTCTGCGTCTGTTGATCGGCGTCGGGACGCCCGTCGAGAATGGCCGGCACGATCACCACCAGTGCGACGAGCAACACACCGGCGCCGATCATGCGCTCCAGTAGCTGGCGCTCCATAAATCCCCAGTTCTCCTGCGCTAGGAGTATAGACCAAGCCATTCGATCGCGGGACCGACGATGCGAAAAGAACCGCAGCAGAGCACGCGGCCGTGCGACGGCGTCAATGCTTCAGCGCGACCAAATGCCGCATTCGTCGCATTCGCGCACTCGACGGGCGCATCGACACGCGCGCGTATGCGCTCGCACATGTCGGCGGGGTCCGCCGCGCGCGGATCATCGACCGGTGCCACGATCCAGCGGTCGATCTGCGCCGCCAGCGCGTCGACGAATTCGTCTAACGGCTTGTCCGCGAGCATGCCGACCACCGCGGTCGTGTCCCTGCGCGCCCCGACAGCGCGCAGCCGGTCCGCCAGCACGCCCGCGGCCTGCGGATTGTGCGCGACGTCCAGGATCCATTGCGGTTCGCGGTCCACCAGCTGAAATCTGCCCGCCGGCCTGCCGCCGGCGACGACCGCGTCGACAGCCGACGTCGTTAACAGTGCCGGATCAAACTGCTCGAGCGCAGCCAGGGCGATGCCGAGATTGCGCAACCCGGCATCGTCGCGCGGCTCCGGCGCCGCGAGCCCATGCAAACGACAGGTCTCGCCACGCCAGGCCCACGAGTCACCGACCGCGTCGGCGGCGAAATCTTGGCCGTAACGATAGAGTCGCGCGCCGAGTTGCGCGGCGCGAGCGCCGATCGCATCCGGCACCGGCGAATCGCCGTAAAACGCCGGGGCATCGGCACGCATGATGCCGGCTTTCTCGGCGGCGATATCCTCGATCGTGTCGCCGAGCCAGTCCTGATGATCGAGGGCAATCGACGTGATCAGGCTGAAGTCCGGATCGATCACGTTGACCGCGTCGAGTCGCCCACCCAACCCGATTTCCAGCACCCAGGCGTCGCAGCGCCGCGCCGAGAACAACAGCAGCGCGGCCAACGTACCAAACTCGAAAAACGTCAGCGGCACGCGCCCGCGCACCGCTTCGATCGCAGTGAACGCGTCGGTGAGTTCGTCGTCTGCGGCGGCGACGCCGTCGACAACGACCCGCTCGTTGTAGCGGACGAGGTGCGGCGACGTATAGACACCGGTGCGGTAGCCACCTGCCGCGAGCAACCCCTCGATGTACGCGACGGTCGAGCCTTTGCCGTTGGTCCCGGCGACGGTGAAGACCGCACCCGCCGGCGGCGCAATCGGCAAGTCGGCCGCAATGTCGCGGACGCGGTCGAGTCCGAGGTCGATCTCGCGCGGGTTCAGGGCTTCCTGCCAGCGCAGCCATTCAGCCAGCGATCTGGGCATCGCGCGTGCCAGGCTATTCCTTGGGAAGGGGCTGCTTCATCAGTTTCGCGAGCAAACGCGCGACTTCGTCACGCATCTCGCGCCGGTCCACGATCATGTCCAGCGCCCCGTGCTCGAGCAGGAATTCGCTGCGCTGGAAGCCTTCGGGCAGCGTCTCGCCGACGGTCTGCTCAATCACGCGCGGGCCGGCAAATCCGATCAGCGCGTTCGGCTCGCCGATATTAATGTCGCCGAGCATCGCCAGGCTCGCCGACACGCCGCCCGTCGTCGGATCCGTCAATACTGAGATGAATGGAATTCGCGCTTCCGCCAGCTCCGCGAGCGCGACGCTCGTCTTGGCCATCTGCATCAGCGAAAACAACGCCTCCTGCATGCGCGCACCGCCGCTCGCGGAAAAACAGATCAGCGGCATGCGATTGCTGCGGCTATAGCCGGCGGCCCTGAAGAATTTCTCGCCGACGACCGACCCCATCGACCCGCCCATGAATCCGAACTCGAATGCGCAAGCGACCACCGGCTGATCCTTCAACAGCCCGGTCATTGCGAGCAAAGCATCGCGCTCGCCCGTCGCTTTCTGCATCTGCTGCACGCGGTCTCGATAGCGTTTGCTGTCCTTGAACTTCAGCGGATCGAGCGGCGACAGGTTCTCGCTGATTTCCCGTCCGCTGCCCGGATCGAGAAACAGTTGCAGGCGTTCGCGCGCCGAAACCCGCATGTGGTAATTGCACTTCGGACACACAAACAGGTTGCGCTCGAGTTCGGCCCGGTACAGTTGCGCGCCGCACTGCTGGCATTTCATCCAGATGCCTTCCGGGACCGATCGCGCACGGCGTTCGGTCTTGATGCGCGATGGCACGAGTTTTTCGAACCAGGTCATTGCGCCTGCATGATAAACAAGACCCGCGGACTAATCATCACGTTTCGGCTCTGTGCGCCCGACGCGCTCGAACGGTTCCGGATAGTCGACTCGGGTCAGCGTCAGGCCGTGAGCGGGTGCGGTGATGCCGGCCAGCCGACGATCACGCCGGTCGACCAGGCCGGCGACCCAGTCGGCGTCTGCCTCACCCCGGGCGACGCGCACGAGCGTGCCGACAATATTGCGCACCATGTGATGCAAGAATGCGTTGGCGTGACAATCGACGATGATTCGATCCGCCTCGCGGCGCACGTCCAACCGGCGCAGCTCGCGCACCGGACTGTGCGCCTGGCAACCCGAGGCACGGAACGAAGAGAAGTCATGCTTGCCCAGCAGGCGCGACGCGGCGAGCGCCATCGCATCGTGGTCGAGATCGCCGCGGAGCCACCAGGCGCGATCGCGTTCCAATGGCGAGCGCGTCGGTCGATTCAAAATCACGTAGCGGTAAGAACGGCCGATGGCCGAATAGCGCGCGCTAAATGCCTCATCGACCGGCCACACGCCGAAAACCGCCACGTCATCCGGCAGGTTCGAATTGATGCCGAGCAGCCAGGATCGCGGATCCCGTTCGACGCCGGCGTCGAAGTGGACGACCTGACAGGTTGCGTGCACGCCGGTGTCCGTGCGGCCGGCGGCGACGCAGGTCGTTGGCTGGTTCGCGACGACGGAGATCGCCGCGTTCAGCGTTGCCTGCACGCTCGGTGCGTGCGGCTGAATCTGCCAGCCGCAGTAGGCGGTGCCGTCGTACTCGACCCCGAGTGCAACCCGGCTCATGCGCACAGGCGGCCGTGGCCGATACAACCGCGGCTTCTAGTCCGCGAGGTCGTCGAGCAGTTTCTGAGCCTCCTGACGCTGATCGTCAGAAGCCTCTTCGAGCACTTCGTTCAGGATGCTGCGCGCACCGTCAGGATCACCCATGTCGATATACGCGCGCGCGAGGTCGAGCTTGGTGCCGACTTCGGTCATCGTGGCACCGTTGCCGACGGTGGCCGGCGCAGATACGACGCTGGTCGTGCTGTCGCTGTCGGCGAATTCCTCGCCGACGTCAAAGTCGACGTCTGCCGCAGCATCGAGGATGGCCGGCTGCTCGGCGGTATCACTGGCCCCACCCAGTCCCGGTTGTTCCATTGTGTCGGCGCCGACCGGTACTTCTGGTTGCTCCAGCGTATCGCCGATTGCCGGCTGCTCAGCGGTGTCGCTGAGGCCCAGCATCTCGCCGGTTGCCTCGGCGTCAACGAGACCACCGAGGTCGTCCTCGTCCATGTCTTCTATCGGCGGCAGCTTGCGCTGCTGGGTATCGTCGAGGCTTTCGAGGCCGTCGCCGTCCACCTGCAAGTTTTCGGCGGCGATACCCGCATCCGCAGATTCGATGTCCGCGGCCCCCGCTGCGACCTCATCCTCGAGATCCGAAAGATCGAGACCGAGATCATCAAGCTCGATTTCCGCAGTCTGATCGCTGCGCGTCGACCCGTCTTCGAATTCGCCGATCGGCGACTCGACCGTCGGCGTCTCCATGGTCGTTTCGAGCGCCTCCGACTCGATCGTCGGCGTCTCCATCGTCGTCTCCGACGGCGGCGAGATCGGCGACTCCATTGTCGGATCCAGCATGTCGTCCGACGGCGGTGAAATCGGCGATTCCATCGTCGGATCGAGTGCCGACGAATCCAGGGCCTCCGACTCGATCGTCGGCGTCTCCATCGTCGTCTCCGACGGCGGTGAAATCGGCGATTCCATCGTGGCGTCGCCGAGATCGACATCGTCGGACATCAGCGTCGCTTCCTCGGCTTCGCTGATATCGAAATCCAGCGACTCCTCGGCGTCGTCGCCCGCGCCGGCCAGGTCGTCACCGCTCAGGTCGAAGTCCAGCCCCCCGGCGTCTTCGTCAAACGCCGCATCGACGTCGGATCCGGTGGCGGAAAAATCGAAGTCGATGTTGTCGTCACCGTCGCCGCCGGCATCTTCACCGAGCGAGAAGTCCATGTCGCTGGCCGCCCCGGGCGCCGATGGGGAGGCGGAGAACAGGTCCTCGTCCGGACAAATCTGCTTGCCCATGATCAGGACTTTGTTCCAGTCCGCGTCTGCCGGGTCGTCGACCTGCTGCTGCAACTCCTGCGCCTCTCTCAAGAACCCGCCCTGGTTCTCCCAGATAAAGTAGACCTCGAGCAACTTCATGCGCAGATCTTTGCGCTCGGGTTCGGCACTCAACGAGTTCGTCAGCAGATCGGCCGCCTGGTCGTACAACCCGTAGGCCATATGGAAATCGGCCTCAGCGATCGGATCGGCTTCGTCCAGATTGACCGGCGATTCCGCACTGATCGTGCGTTCGAGCGGCGTTTCCGGAACATCCTGATCCGTGGAGAATGCGGCCTCGGCCACACCGGTATCGAACGGCGCCTGGTCCTGGTCTGTGCGCTCAGCCGGCGCGCTTTCCTCGACGACGAAGGACGCGTCTTCGGCCGGCGCAGCGGCGAGCTGCTGTGTCGTCTCGCCGGCTTCCTCGCCCGCGGTCGGCTCGACGTCGTCGAGCCTGCTCCACGGCGGCGTGTCGTCTTCGGCTGAACGCCGCTTGACGATGAACAAGGCCAACAGCAGCACGCCACCAAGCGCGACGTACAGCCATATGTTGGAAAACAAGCCACCGAGCAGCGACTTTTCTTCGGCCGGAGTCGTCGTCACTACCGCGGTCGGCGGCGGCGCAACGTCTGCGGGCTCGTCGACCGCCGGTGCTGGCTCGTCGATCGGCTCGCCAACCATCGCCTCATCACCCGCCATGGTTTCATCACCCATGGTGTCATCACCGAGGGCCGCGGCGGGCTCGTCTATCGGCACTTCCAGCGGCTCGTCGACGACAGGCTCTTCACCGATCCCCGGCATTACCGGCTGATCAGCCTCGCTGAGCTGTCCCTGCAGCGCGCTCAATTCTTCGTCCCTGATTTGCAGCAGGCGGCGATTCTCCGCCAGCTCGGCCTCCAGTTCTTCGACACGACTTTGCAGCGCGCTCGAGTCACCGCTGCCGGCGCCGGTCGCGGTGCCGGCCCGGTCGCCGGTGTCTGCAACCCTGGCGTCATCAGCGGCATCCGGCGGCGGGACCAAACGGAGCGTGCCCGCATCGTCGGCCGCACCGCTCCAAGCCTTGTTCTGACGCATAACCTCGACCATCGCTTCGCGATTGTTAAGGCGTCCGATTTCGGCCTGATCCGGCACGCGCAGGATCATGCCGGCCTTGAGTCGATTGATATTGCCGACGAACGCATCGGGATTCGCGCGGTAAATCGCCAGCATCATCTGGTTGCGATCGACACCGGCTGAGTCGGCATAACGGCCGGCAATTGCCCACAGCGTGTCATTGCGCTGTACGGGTCCGTATGAATTCCCAGCCGGCATCGGCGCGCGGGGCGCCGGCGCTGCGGACGTCTGCGGGGCTGGTCGCGCGGAGGGTTGTGCGGGCGCCGGTGCCGCGGCTCGCGGCGCAGGCTGCGCACTAACAGGCGCCGGTCCGGCGGTCGGTGACGCCACCGTCGGCGCAACCGTCTCGCTCGCGAACACGGGCGGATCGAGCAGCACCGTGTACTCACGCAAAAGTCGGCCCTGCGGCCAGCTGATTTCGAGTAACAGCGTGACGAACGGCTCGACGACCGGATTACGAGACGTAATGCGAACGACGCCGTTGGCACCGGTGGCGATAATTTCGAAGTCGAAATCGCTGAGGAATCCGGCGCGGTCGAGCCCGTACTGAGAGAACGTCGCAGATGATGCAACGCCGACGCGCAGCGCGGCGATATCGCCGGCGGAGTCGGTCGTCACCGGAATTTCCGCAACGAATGGTTGATTCAGACCCGACTTCAGGTCAATGTCACCGAGGCTTAGCGCCAATGCCGAACCGGACATCCAGCCGGCAACGAACAGGACAATTAAAGCCAGAAAACGCGGCATTCCAACCCCCCGGTCATTCGCTTACCAAACTCTTCGCGGCTGCAATGAAATCCGTCGCATACAAGATAGTTGCAAACCACTTCGAAAGAACGTCGCAACTATATCCTATAAGTACTCGCGCACCAATATTTCTGCGATCTGCACACTGTTCAATGCGGCGCCCTTGCGCACGTTGTCGGAGACGATCCACATGTCGATACCACGCTCATGCGAAATGTCGTCGCGGATACGGCCGACGAATACGTCGTCGCGCTGCGCCGCTTCCGTCACAGCGGTCGGGTAACCCCCGGGCTGCGCTTCGTCGATCACCGTAACGCCGGCCGACGCGGACAGCAGCTCGCGAACTTCGGCGGCGCTGATCGCGTCGCGCGTTTCGATGTGCACCGCCTCGGAATGCCCGTAAAACACGGGAATTCGCACGGCCGTCGGGTTCACCAGTATCGACTCGTCGCCGAGCAGCTTGCGGGTCTCCCACACCATCTTCATTTCTTCGCGCGTGTAGCCATTGTCCTGGAAGCTGTCGATGTGCGGTATCGCATTGAATGCGATCGGTTTTTCGCCGTCTTCCAGGTCTTTTGGGCGACCACTGAGCATCGCAGCCGCCTGCACGGCGAGATCCTCGACCAAGCCGCGACCGGCGCCGGACACAGCCTGGTACGTCGCGACGTTGATGCGCTCGATACCCACCGCATCGTGAATAGGCTTGAGCGCCACGACCATCTGGATCGTCGAGCAGTTCGGATTCGCAATGATGTTGCGCGGCGGATAGCCCGCGACCGCCTCCGCGTTGACCTCGGGCACGACAAGCGGGATATCCGGTTCAGTGCGGAAATGCGATGTATTGTCAACGACGACACAGCCGGCGGCCCCGGCGCGCGGCGCGTGCTCGGCCGAAATACTGCCGCCGGCCGAGAACAGGCCGATGTCGGTGCCGTCGAAATCGAACTCCGCGAGATCGCCGATCTTGATGTGCCGGCCACGAAACTCGACCGTCTTGCCGACGGACCGGGCACTGGCGAGCGGACGCAGTTCGGCGACCGGAAAATCGCGCTGCTCCAGAATCTCGATAATCGTCTGGCCGACCAGCCCGGTGGCGCCGACGACGGCAATGTTAAAGTAATCTTTCACGTTCTATATATAACTATATATATTTATTAAATTTTAATTAAAACTAGATCTGCGGCGTATCGGTGCTGACATCCGCGTTTTGCGCCCGCTGGCGCAGATAGTGATCCAGCAGCACGATGGCCAGCATCGCCTCGGCGATCGGCGTTGCGCGCAGGCCGACGCACGGGTCGTGGCGCCCGGTCGTGACGATTTCGGCCGGCTGACCGGCGACATCGATCGTCTCGCCAGGCAAACGGATGCTGGACGTCGGTTTCATCGCGATACTGACGCGAACGTCCTGACCTGACGATATGCCGCCGAGCGTACCGCCGGACGAGTTCTTTTTGAACCCGGACGGCGCCAATTCGTCGCGATGCTCGGTACCTTTCTGCTCGACGCAGGCAAAACCGTCGCCGAACTCGACGCCCTTGACCGCCCCGATACTCATCAGCGCGTGGGCCACGTCGGCCTCGAGTTTGTCGAACACCGGCTCGCCGAGCCCGACCGGCATGCCGGTCGCACGGATGCTGAGCCGCGCACCGATCGAGTCGCCCTCCTTGCGCAACGCGTCCATGTAGGCTTCGAGTTCCGGCACCCGGTCCGGGTCCGCACAAAAGAACGGATTGTCGTCGACGGTGTCCGGATGCGGTGCGTCGACGACGATCGGACCGAGCTGGCGCAGGTAGCCGTGAATCTCCACACCGACGCGTTCACGCAGGTATTTCTTCGCGATCGCGCCTGCCGCGACCCGGATGACCGTCTCGCGCGCCGATGCGCGGCCGCCGCCTCGATAGTCTCGAATCCCGTATTTCTGATGAAATGTGTAGTCGGCGTGCCCGGGCCGGAACAGATCCTTGATCTTCGAGTAGTCCTTCGAGCGCTGATCGACGTTTTCGACCAGCAGACCGATCGAGGTACCGGTGGTCACGCCATCGAAGACGCCGGACAGGATTCGCACCGCGTCCGGCTCCTTGCGCTGCGTCGTATGCCGGGACTTGCCGGGCCGCCGCCGCTCCAGGTCGACCTGCATGTCGGTCTCGCTCAGCGCCATGCCCGGCGGGCAGCCGTCGACGACGCCGCCGAGCGCCGGGCCGTGGCTCTCTCCGAACGTCGTAACGGCGAACAGTTTGCCTATGGTGTTGCCTGACATGACTTTAAAATCAATAAATTAGTTGATAAACATCAAGTAAATACTTGCTCTTCGTCGCGTGCGAGATCCGCCGCGCCGAGTAACGCGATGCCCTCGCCGCCGCGCTCGAACTCGGGCCAGACGAACGGCAGGCGGGGAAATGCCGCCTCCAGCGTCTCGGCGCCAAGTCCGACCTCGACCGCGAGCAGGCCGGCGGGCGTCAAATGCCGGGCCGCATCTTGCAGGATCCCGCGCGTCGATGCCAGACCGTCGGCCCCGCTGCCGAGTGCCAGCGCCGGCTCGTGGGTGAACTCCGCGGGCAGCGCCGCGACGTCGTCGACCGGAACATAGGGCGGGTTCGATGCGATCAGGTCGAAGCGCCCGTCGACCCCGTCGAACAGATCCGCCTGCAGCAACCGGACGCGATCGCCGAGACCGTGCCGCTCGACGTTAAGCGCCGCGACTGCCAGTGCATCGGGCGACAGGTCGGTGGCAACGACCTCCGCGCCCGGAAACGCACTGGCACAGGCGATCGCGATGCAGCCGCTGCCGGTGCCGAT
>JBPCXI010000256.1:0-3703 GCA_051008895.1 Gammaproteobacteria bacterium
TTCAGCATCTGCAACGGCACGCGGTCTTCGGCGGAACCGCAGAGCAGGCTGTGGAATACGGCGCGCGGCCGCCAGTAAACCGACGTCACAGCGAAGACCGGGTTACGCCCCTCCGGCACGTAGTAGCCGAGAAACTCGCCGAACGGCCCTTCGCGCCGTCGTTCACCCGGCAGGATGCGGCCCTCGATGACGACTTCGGTGGCGGCCGGGATATCGAGCGCGATCGAGTCGCCCGGATACACGGACACCGGCTGGCCGGCGATTAGCGCTGCGAGCGCAAGCTCGCTGGCCTCCCGCGGAATCGAAGCACTCGCGGCGACGAATAGCGCGGGCGGCACGCCGATGAGCAGCGCGGCGTCCAGCGGCTCGTCGCGCGCTTCGGCTTTGGCGTAGGCAGCGGCCAGGTCATGGCTCTCGCCGATCCGTACGCGCAGTTCATCGTCGGACACGAACATCGAGCGGTGAAACGACAGGTTCGGCACACCGGTCTCGGGATCCTTGACCAGCATGATGGCGGCAGTCAGGTACGGCGCGGCATCGCGAGCATGATACGTAATCAACGGTAACTGGCTCAGCGCACCGCCGACGAGATCCGGCGGGCGCTGCACCGCTGCGGTTGCCGGAGCTCGCTCATTCTCGAGTTCGCGCAGCAACGATTGCCACCGCTGGCAAAAAGTCGGCCGCGTCGCACCAATCAGCGCGGCGAAGCGTTCGCGGCTCGTGTGAATGTTCGTGACGACCGGCAGCTCCGAACCGCGCACGGAATTAAATCGCACGGCACGAGCGTCGCGCTGCTGCAAAGCGCGCGTCACAGCCGCGAGTTCGTGCCGCGGATCGACGGTCCTGTCGACCTCTACCAGCTGCCCGGCGCGCGCGAGCTGCTCGAGATAGTCACGCATCGACCGCACCAAAATCCGGATACTGCGGCATCAACGCCATCACGAATGACGCGGCGACGTTCAGCAGCGCGCAGAACACGAGGATGCTCAGGTAGGAACCCTGCAGTTCGTAGACCGCGCCGAAACTGACGGGCCCGGCCGACGTGCCGACCAGCAGCGCCGCGAACATCAACCCGTAAACCGCACCGAAGTGCCGCAGGCCGAAGTAACGCCCGCTCAGGTACGCGAGCAGGTCGACCTCCGCGCCGATGCTCAAGCCCACCAGGATCGCGGCGACAAAGGCCGCGACCGGCGCATCGCTCGCGGCCAGCAAACCAATCCCGGCCGCCGACAATAAAAAGAACACCAGCGCCACACGCGGGGCGAAGAAGCGATCGATCAGGTAGCCGATAACGACGCGCGCAATGATGATCGTGACGCCGATCGACGATGCCGCCCACGCCGCGTCGGCCGGCAGCATGCCGCGGTCGGTCAGCAACGGCACGAAGTGCGGCAACAGCCCGTAGAGGCTGAAAGACAGCGCGCAGAACATCGCCCACAGCAACCAGAACTCGCGCCGGCGCAACGCGGCGCTGACGTCCAGTCCCGCTGCGTCGGATGACGCGTCGTCGTCGCCGGTGGCGGGCTCGCCGTCGGCGCGCAGGCCTTTTTCCGCGGGCGTATCGCGAAATACCAGGCCGACGACGGGCGCGGCGACCAGGATCGTGATGGCCGCCAGCACCCAGTAAGCCGGGCGCCAGCCGTAACCGTCGATCACGTATTGCACCAGCGGCGGCACGTAGGTGAAACCGAATCCCGCGCCGGCCATCGCGAGGCCGATCGCCAGACCACGGCGCCGATTGAACCAGGAAGAGATCGTCAGCATGTACGGGAGGTTGTTGGCGCCGGCGCCGAGCGTCCCGATTGCCAGGAATATCAACCACAAGTGCCACAGCTCGCGCATCAGCGGGATCGCCGCCAGCGCGAGGCCGCAAACGACGATCGACGGCACGACGACGCGGCGCGGCCCGATCCGGTCGGTCAGGCGCCCGATCAGCGGCAGGCACACCGCGAGCGACACGGTAAAGACGGTCAGCGCGAGGCTGATCTCCGCCCGGTTCCAGCCGAACTCGCCGGACAACGGCAGGATGAAAAGCCCGAGGGAGCCGAACGCGAATTGCGACGGCGCCGTCGACATGCCGACCATCGCGGCGCAGACGATCCACCAGCCGTAAAAGACCTGTCTGCGGCGTCCGTTGACTGCGGCCATGTGCTGCATCGCCGGACCACTATAATCGACTTGCGGACCATTTCGTCAGGAGATCACAACTATGCGCTTCGGAATACGCTTGCTGCAGCATCTCGGCACGCCGCGAGACATCGTCGACCTGGGCGTGCTCGCGGACCGCGCCGGTTTCGACCATGCCTGGTTTCCCAGCGACAAGTTCATGTACCACGCGTGGCCGATGATGGTCACGCTCGCCGAAAATACGCAGCGGATTATCATCGGGCCCAACGGCATCGAACCGTATGCCGTGTCGCCGGGCGAGACCGCGACGTTCATGGCCACCCAGGACCTGCTCAGCGGCGGGCGCAGCGCGCTCGGCTTTGGCATGCATACCGACCAGATGATCGAGTGGATGGGCATCAAGGTGCAGGACCGGGTGACGCGCACGCGCGAAGCGGTCGACCTGATGCGTCGCGTCTGGCGCGGCGAGGTTGCGGAGTTCGAGGGCCGGGAATTCACCTGGTCGGATCAATGCTATCTGCGCTTCGAGCCCCTGCGCGACCGGATACCAATCTATGTGTCCGGATACGAAGGCGAGAGCCTCGCGCTCAGCGGCGAAATCGGCGACGGCAGTCTGCCGATGATCACGCCGCCGGAGTCGGCCGCACTGATGGTCGAGCGCGTCGCCGCCGGCGCGGCGGCCGCAGGCCGCGACCTGGCCGACATCGACATCTGCGGCTGCGGCTGGTTCTCGATCAGTGCGGACGGCAAAGGCACCGCAACGGACGAACTCAGGGACATCCTCGCCTACTTCGGCTACTACCTCGAAGAAGAGGCGCTCAATACAGTGGGATTAAGCCGGGCGAATTTCAAGAAAATTTTCGACCTGATCGAGCAGCGGCACTACGACGAAGCGCGCTCCGAAGTCACGCCGGACATGCATCGCCTGGCCGTGGTCGGCACACCGCGGGATGCGATCGACAAGATCGAGCAACTCGCCGCCGCGGGCATCACGCAGGTATCGGTCGGCGGGCCGCTCGGCCCGGACCCGAAGGAGACGATCCGGCTATTCGGGGAACAGGTCATCCCGTACTTCCGCTGAGCCGTTCTGCCGCAACGCGCTTCCCTTCAGCTCACGGCGACGACCGCAGGTCGCATCACTCGTCGTCGGCAGGCGGGCAGGCGTTCGCGCCGGCCTCGCCCGTTGTGACGACATCGAGGAATGTCGTGACCGCGAACGTCGACATGCCGACGACACCCTGCTGCTCGTCGGTGTCCAGCAGACGCGCATGTTCGACTTTCAGCTAGTAGCGCATGCAGGGCGAGATCGCATCGCCCGGCATCGTGACTTCGTCGTCGGCGAAAGTCAAAAGGTTTGCGGACGGCTTGTCGGGTTCCAGCGGATTCGGCGTCGCCAGCGGCCGTCCGCTGTGGAAAGCGCGCTCGCCGTTGCAGTCAGCCATCATCACGAAGATCAGGTCATCAGAAATTCCATTAGGGTCGGCACGCCCGGTGGTGAACGGCGTCCACGACACCCGCACGTCGACACCGGGCTCGACCGCGTCGGGCGAGACCGCCACTCCGTTCTGTTCCAGGC
>JBPCXI010000257.1:0-12381 GCA_051008895.1 Gammaproteobacteria bacterium
GCCTCGCGCGCGGCGACCGGCATCGACGACGTATTACAGATCAGGATCGTCCGATCCATCAGTGAGCCGCCGGTATGCGGGTCCGAGAGCTTCGGGAACTCGCTGATCGTCTCGACGACCTCCCCCGCACGCTCGCCGCACGCGATGATGATCACGATATCGACTTTCGAGTAGCGCGAGATCAGGTTCTGCAGCACGGTCTTCCCGGCACCGAACGGCCCCGGGATACAGGCCGTGCCGCCCCTGGCAATCGGGAAGAACGTGTCGATCAGTCGCATGGTCGTCAGCAGCGGTCGGTCCGGGTACAGGCGCTCCGACCGGCGGTCGGCCAGCATCGGCGCGGCGAGACTCCGGCGCACCGGCCATTGCTGGGCCATGCTCAGGGCCCGCTGGTGATCGTCGCGCCCGCGGATGCGCGCCACGTCCACCTGCAGGTTGAAGTTACCCGCCTGGATCCAGGTCACTTCGGCCTCGCCCAACTGGTCGAACGGCACCATGATCTTATGCGTGTAGCGTCCTTCCGAAACGGTGCCGAGGACGTCGCCGGCGCAGACGCGGTCACCGACGCGCACCGCAGGCGTGAACGGCCACAGCCGGTGTTGATCCAGCGCATCGGCTTCCACGCCGCGGGGCAGGAAGAACCCGTGCTCCGCGGCCAGCGACTCGAGCGGATTCTGCAGGCCGTCGTAGAGCTGTCCCAATAGGCCGGGGCCGAGCGTGACCGACAACAGCTTGTTAGTCTGAATGACCGGATCGCCGACCGCGACCCCGCGCGTGTTCTCGAATACTTGTGCGATCGCCGTACGGCCTTCGACGCGCAGCACCTCGGCCTTCAGCTGCTCCTGCTCGGCGTGGGTTTCGCCGGGCGTCGGGGACGGGCAGATCAGCACCACCTCGTTCTTCATCAGCGGGTGGGCGTCATCACCGCCGGCGGACTCGATCGTGACGAGGTCGTCCTGGGCGGAGACCACCTGCGCGGTCGCCTCGTGAAAGCGGTTGGCGCCGGCATCCATCACGCGACCTCCGCTGCGAGCGATCCGTGGCCGCCGAGCCCGGTGGCGACCATGTCATCGAAGCGCGTGCGGGCGACCGTGGACGACAGGCCGAGCCAGCGGGCGATCAGGTTATACCTGAGGACGTAGAGCACCACTGCGTCGAAATTGAACTCATGTTCGTGCGCCGCGTGGTCCAGGCTATCCCACTTGATTCGCATGATATTGCGTTCCAGTTCCAGCGTATCGCCGGAGTCGTGCAGCTCCCGTACCTCGCCGAGCCAGTACATGGTGCGGCGCAGGCCGAAATGCGGGCGGGTCCAGTTACGGCGTATCTGCTCCGTGTAGCGCCCGTAGCCCCAGTTTGTTTTCGGCGCCGGGGCCGGCTCGTTCCGCCGGCGCCGTCGGAGTGCGGAGAGCACGGTCCGAAGTTCGAAGCGCTCGAGGATCGCTGTGCGCAGAGTCTCGCTGTTTAGCTCGGCCATCAAACCGTCGAGCTCCGTCACGATGCCCGCATCCGTCATGTCAATATGGATTTGTTCCCATTCCATCAGCGCCTCGATCCGTCGTAGCAGCTGCGCATCAACCTCGTCCAGCAGCCTGAGCCGCGTGTCGAGGCGCAGTCGGGAGATCCGCACCTGGCGCGCGATGAACGGCGCGACCAGCGCCGGCAGGCTCGCCATCAGCGTGATGTATTTGTAATTCCCGTCGTCCATCGGCCTGTCAGTACACCATGCCTTCCAGCAGCGCTCGAAAGCGTGGCAGCAGGTGCTCGAGTAAGTGCGCCGCGATCGCATCGCTGCTCAGGTCGATCTCGATCTGCTTGTCGGTCAGGCGTATCCGGATACCACCCGTGACGCGGTCACTGGGCGTCAGCGTCACGCCGTCCCGAAGCAGGTGACCGGCCACCTCGATGACGAGCCGGCTGAGCTCCCCGTGGCGCATCTCTTCCGGATCTTTCCGCAGTTCCATCAGTTCCATGGCGCTCTCGGGCAGCAAGATCTCAAACTTATCCTCATTGTCCAGGCCGGACCGGTCACGCACCTGGCCGGCGACCTCCATGATCAGTTTTTCCATGACCACGGCACGTTCCATCTCGCCGCCGACGAGCCTGCCGATCTCGTCGCTGAATTGCTGCGTCAACTGATCCTTCATCTGCAGCACCGCGTCACGTGCCGCGACTTGCAGCGCCTCCCTCGCTGAGGCGCGAAATTTTTCCGTCTCATCGCGGGCCTTGGCCAGCATCTCCTCCGCCTGTGCTTCCGCCTGGCTCACGAGCCAGTTCGCGCGGCTCTCGGCGTCGTCGATGATGCGCGCCGCCTCCTCGCGGCCCGCTTCGACGCCGTCATGCCGGAGCCGTTTGATCAGATCCTCGACGCCCGAGGCGGTCGCTTCAGATTCGTGTGGTTTCGCGTCGGTTTGTTGTTTCGCCATGACCAATCCTTACCCGGTCGGCAGGTCCGCGCCGATGACCAGTACGAAGATGAATACGAAGACGGCGAATCCTTCGACGATGGCGGCCGGCGCAATCGTCAGCGCGTAGATCTCCGGCTTACTCTTGGCCACGTTGATCGCGGAGGCGCAACACAGACCCTGGCTCCATCCGCTGAATATCAGAGCCAGTCCTGACAAGACGCCGAGCGCGAACAGGCCGGCCGCGTTGCCGTCGGTGACTGTGCGGTCCAGAACGAACATGATCACGATTCCGTAGATAATCTGCGAAGACGGCAGCGCCGCGGTACCAATATACAAACCGTAGCGGCTCTCGACCTCCAGCAAGGCGCCCACCGCGGCCCGTCCTGCTGCCGCGCAACCGAGTGTACTGCCGATCGCGCCGAGCGCGACGGGCGAGAATATCCCGATCCAGCCGAGTGTCTCACTCAAAACAGCGTTCATCGACCACCCCTCCTGTGGAATGCGCGAAACGGATAACCTTCTTCCGTCACGCTCCAGTTAAAAAATTCGATCAGATTCAGGCGCAGCCCATGCACCACGGCGCTCATCATTATCAGCACGAAGTTTAGTGTGTGACCCAGCAGCAACAGCGTCGCGGCCAGTAAGGTCCCGGCCCGGCCCGCGTTCTCCTGTACTTGGCCCGCGAGATCATTAAAGGTCATCGCGAGTGAAGCGCTGGCCAGCCCGAGTGCGAACAGGCGCAGGTAACTCAACACGTCGCCGAACGCCCGTGTCACCGACGTCAGCGCCAGGCCGCCCTGCAACAGGCGCTTCGCCATGTCCTTCGGCCGCCATACGTGCTGTTCGCCGCTGAACAACAATATGGCGACGAGCCCTGCGGCCATTAGCAGCATTCCGGAGCGTGCCACGATGCCGTCCGGATCGCGTTGCCAGCCGAGCCACAGCAACAGGCCGCCGACGATGGCTCCGGCCCAGCCAAACCGGCCCCACGCGACATGCCGGCCCAGGCTGCTCCATCCCGCCATGACGTTGCCCAAGGCAAGGTGCGCCGCGCCGATCATGATTACAAGGCGCATCATGGCCTGGTAGTCCTGCACGTCGAGTACCTGAAAACTCGCGGCGAGCGTGCCCGTATCCGGGTTGACGCCGAAATAGCTGCCGACGAGCACGCCATAGATGACGGACATACCGACGATCAGCAGGCCCAGGTTCCGGAGTTGCGGTCCGGACGGCCAGGCGAGCATTCGCCGCCAGAACAATGCGAGGATCGCGGCGAGGACCAGCGCATAGCCCGCGTCGGACATGATCATTGCGAAGAACGTGGCGAAGGAGATGGCGACCACCGACGAAGGATCGAGATCGTGATAGCCGGGCAGTTGCCAGAAAGACACTATCTCTTGCCCGCCGCCCAGTTGTTCAGTGTTGTCCAGCAAGGTCGGCGGCGCCTCCCTCGATGCCGGCTTGCGCTCGAGCAGCGCGAGTCCCGCTGAATCGGTGAAGCCGCGGATCCGTTCGATCGCCGCCTCGGGCGCCCATCCCTGAATCGCGAAGACGTGTTTCTCGCTCCAGGTCTCGTCGACCGCCCTGGCCAGCGTGGCGCGATCCTCAGCCGCGTACAGATTGTCGCGCAGCCGGTCGACCCAACGCGTCAGCGAAGCGCGCTCGGCAGAGAGGTCTTCGATCTGAAGCTCGAGCTGCTCCAGTTCTTCGCGCAGCCTGCTCAGCGGCACGCTGCCGGTGTGAGTTCGCGGCACGGGCATCGCCATGACCTCGGGCTCCGTCTTACTGACGACGACCACGTATGCGTGACGATGGCCGCGTCTGACCTCCTGCCAGATCAGTCCCGATGCGTGCACTTTGTCCATCTGGAAGAACGGTACGACGTAGAACCACAGCCGGTAGCCAGCGATGTCGCCGCCCGGCGGCAGCCGGAAGTCTCCCCACTTTCCCAGCAGTCCCGTGCGCTGCAACAGGAATTCGCGACGATCGACGCGCTCACGCAGGTTCTGCTTGATATCGAGCGCGCGCGCCACGACGCGCGACATGTCGAAGTGGGTTTCGGGCGGCACCTGGTGGCGGCGCGTCTGGCAGTCTTCCAGGAACCGCAGCGCGTCGCGTGCGTCCCGTCCTTCGTCCGAGGTCGGCGCTTCGTCATCCTTGGCCGGGATCGACGCGATCAGGTGCACGCAGCCCAGCACCTGCAGTTGCTCCAGGGCCTCACGCTTATCGGCGAGCGGTCCGAGCACGCTGATTCGGCGCAGCGGCAGGACGGCCATCAGTAAGCCTCCCCGGCGGTACGCGACTTGGCGATCTTGGCGCGCACCACGGCCGCGGTCGACTGGTCGGCCAGGAACAGCCGGATCTTTCGGATGTTCGCCCGCGTTCGCGGGATCAGGACCTTGTCGAACAGATTAAACCGCTGCGTGCTCTTGCGCACGGCGTCTTCGAGAATGCGGAGGCGCTCGGAATCGACGCGACAGTGCAGCTCCAGCTCCAGCGCGTCCACGAGAAATTCCATCAGTCGATCGACCCATGGCGGACGCGCCAGCAATGCGTAAGGCTGCCGATCAAACCGGACTTCGCTGAGTGTCGGTAACACGACGCCCATCAGGTTCTCTTCCGCGACTTCACATCCCACAACCTTGACAAGGTCGTCGAGGTCCTCGGGCCCGCCCGCCAGCATCGGCAACTCGGCAACGACCCGATCGATGACGGTCTCGAGCTGCTCACGGCGCCCGGCGAGCACGCGAGTCGCCTTATTGCGCTCGGCAATCAGCTGCCGCCGCTTCAGGTCTACCGACGGCAGGAACCGCTCGTAACCCGCAAGCCTCTTAGACTGGCTATGCAGCGAAGTCTGATTCAGTGGCAGCCGTGCCATGAGTCTCGTCGTCCGGGGCGGGTTTGTATCGCGGCATGAAATACTTGTCGATCAGAGCTTGCTGCATGAACAGCTCCTCGGGGCGGAAACACTCGGCCAGTGTTTGCCAGCCAAGGTCCATTGCAAGTTCGAGTTCGAGGCTGACGGTCACGCGCATGAAGCGATCGCGGAACAGCGTCGCGTAGTCCAGCAGCTTCAGGTCGTAAGCTGATAGCTCGAACGCCATCGCCTGTTTCTGTTCGGCGTCGGTGGCCTCGGCATACAGGCGCACCATCGTATTCATCAGCTGCGAGTGATCTTCGCGGGTCTGCTTGCCGATCACGTGCTGCTTCAGGCGCGACAGCGAACCGAACGGATCAATCATTCCGTCGTGCAGGTAAAACTGCCCCTCGGTAATGTAGCCGGTGTTGTCGGGAACCGGGTGTGTCACGTCGTCGCCGGGCATCGTGGTGACGGACAGGATGCTGACGGAGCCCGCGCCGCGATAGTCGCAGGCCCGCTCGTATCGTCGAGCGAGCTGCGAATACAAGTCGCCGCCGTAGCCGCGATTCGACGGCACACGTTCCATCGCGATTCCGATCTCCTTGAGCGCATCGGCGAACGCCGTCATGTCCGTCAGCAGCACGAGGACGCGCTTGCCCTCCTCGACCGCGAAACGCTCCGCGACCGCCAGCGCCAGATCAGGCAGCAACAGGCGTTCGACGACCGGATCGGAGGCCTGGTTCACAAACATCACGGTGCGCGAGAATACTCCGGCGTCCTCGAACGCGGTGCGGAAGAAATGATAGTCGTCGAAAACGAGGCCCATGCCGCCGAATACGACAATATCGGCGTCGGCCTGCGTCCCGATGCGCGCCAGGAATTCGTTATATGGCTCACCGGCAACGGAGAAGATCGGGATCTTCTGACTCTCGACGAGACAATTGAACAGGTCGATCATCGGCACGTCGGTGCGAATCATCTTCGACGCGAGCACCCGCCGCACCGGGTTCACCGACGCCCCGCCGACATCGACGGTCGGATCCTGCGACAGGTCCGGCCCGCTGTCGATCGGCTCGCCCGTGCCACGGAAAATTCGGCCGAGAATATTCGGCGAGTAGCGCACGCGCATCGGGTGGCCGAGGAAGCGCACGCTGGCGTCGGTCGACAGGCCACGGGTACCCGCGAGTACCTGCAGCGTCACGACGTCACGCTCGAGCTCGATGACCTGGGCGAGCGAATCCGGCTCGCCGGGATTGGCGATCAACGCGAGATCGCCGAGGCGAACCTTGGCCGCAGCGCCGCCAGGCGGAACGCGCACGCGCGCGATGTCGCCGACGATCTCGAGGATCTGGCTGTAGCTGATCAGGTTTTGAGTCATTGCCGCCTCGCGGCCGTGTTTCGTATTTTGCTGCCGGCCGCGATTGTCATTGTATCCGGCCCGATTTCGGGCGAACGTTGCGGATTACCCGTACGCCACGCCTGTTTCGCTACATTAGCAGCAACGCCGCGACGACGCCGAGCAACGCTCCCGACGCGTTCAGCGCCACGTCGAACAGCGTCCCGAAGCGGCCCGGCACCCGCGTCTGGTACCACTCGAGCGCCGCACCGAACGACACCGCAACGATGACTGCGACCACCATTCGCAGCCATCTCGACTCGATTGCCTCGAGCGTCCAGACCCAGAGCAACACCAGCAGCGCATACACGAATACGTGCAGCGTCTTTTGCAACAGCGTCGGGGTCTTGGCAATAGCCCAGACAAATGCCGAGTCGCCGGGCAGCGCGCGGCCGGGCACCATCGACGCGGCCGCGAGCAACGCCATGAATACCAAGGTGAGGGCGGCGCGCAGCAACAGCGGCGAGTCCTTCATCTGCTCTGTTCTCGGATCAATACGCACTCCGCGGGAGATCGTGAGGGTCGAACTGGCATCGTTGACGAGTCAGAACGGCTTCGCAACGCCGAGAAATGCAATAGCAATCGTCGTTCCCCAGAAGAGGTAGGCGAGTTTTCGCGCGAGCGGATACGTGCGCGCAACCGCGCCGGACCCTTCGTTGGACCCTGAGTTGGACCCTGCGTTGGGCGAGTTGTCGCCCGCTGGCGGCAATGCCAGGTCCCGAACCCATCCCGCGACGATAACGCGCAATATGCTCCCGCCGGTCAGCAGCACGCCGACGAGCATGAGCTTGACGGACAGCCAGCGGTCCGCGACCGGCCAGCCGGTCGCCAGTGACCACCCGCCGAACCCGATCATGAAAAGCGTGATCGCGTGACGCAGCCACAGGTGTATCGAATCGAGGCGATCGCGCAACGGACCGCGATCAAGCAGGTACCCGGTCAGCCAGACCAGCGACAGCCAGACAACGGAAAGCAGCCACCACGCCCAGACGAAGCCGGCACCGATATCTGCGAAACCGCTGAGATGCGACAGGGTAAAACCGACGGCAATAATCAGCACGATCGCGGTGCGCGGCACGACGTCGATCTCGACCGAAGTCGCAAGATATTGCAGGCGCTGCTCTCGCGGCAGCTCTTCGTTCGCTGCGCGACGCGCGCTGACGAATACGCCCCAGTCCGGGCCGAGCCAGTACGCAAACAACAGCACATGCAGGAACACGAGCAGCGTATACGCGTCAACGTTCAACGCCGTCCGCCTGTTCGAGTTCGCGATCGAGCAACCGTAATCGCTCCGGTGTACCGACATCGACCCACTTCCCGCGATACACCTCACCGGCCACGGCTGCGCGTTCCATTGCGTCGATCAACAGCGGCGCCAGCGGAAACTTGCCCGCCGTCGCGCCCGCGAACAAGCCGGGATCGAGTAGCGCGATGCCCGAGTATGTATAAGAGTCCGCGGCCGACGACACGACGATATCGTCGCGCAGACCGAAGTCGCCGCCGGGCTTGTGCGCGGGATTCGGCACGAGTAACAGGTGTGCAAGACTGCCGGTCGCAAGCTCGCGCGGTGAATAGTCGAAGTCGCAGTACACGTCGCCGTTCACGAGCCAGAACGGGCCCGGGCCGAGCAACGGCAACGCGTGATGAATACCGCCGCCGGTCTCGAGCGCCTCCGGGCCTTCGTCACTATATGCGATTTTTGCCCCATATGAAGAGCCATCGCCCAGGAAATCGCGGATTTCGCCCCCCTTCCAGGCGAGATTAACGACGAATTCACGGATACCGGCCCGGACCAGCGCCTCGAGGTGGTATTCGATCAACGCTCGCCCGCCGACCGTCAGCAACGGCTTCGGCTGCGAATCGGTCAGAGGCCGCATACGCTCACCACGACCGGCAGCAAGAATCATCGCCTTCATGCACTCAGTGTAATTGAGTTGAGCGCGAATCGTTTACCGGCGCGCTGCCAAATAAGCCAATCATGCCGCAGGGCCTCCGATATAATCCCCGCGTCGTGTCTGCCCGTCCGTGCCAGGTGTTGTTGCGCATATTATTCTTGCCACTGATGGCCTGCGTGTCGTCGGCCTGGGGTCAGGTTCCGTCGTCGCCGACGACAGCGAACGCCGATGATTCTTCGCCGTGGGAACCCGAGTCGCGACCCGGCGCGGTAGCGGGCTGGGGCGCCTGCGTCGTCGCTGCACCGCCGCCGCCCGTAAACGCGGTCCCGGAAGGCGAGATCGAAATCGTCGGCGGTAGCATCGAATTCCAGGTCGGCGGTGACGCAACCTTCAGCGACCGAATTTCCTTGACGAGCGGCAATCGCACCCTGATCGCGGATGGTGCGGCTTTCGATCGGGCGACCAATACTTTCGCAGTGAACGGCGCGGTCGAGTTTCGCGACCCGCAGACGCTGGTTCGCGCGGACGGCGCAACTTACAACCACAACACGGCGCAGGTGACGTTCGACAATGCCGAATTCAAATTGTGGGCGGTGCCGGCACGCGGCTCCGGCGACTACATCCGCATCGAACGCGAGGGCAAGCTCCGCCTCGAGGGCGTGACCTACACCTCATGCCCCGAAGGGAACGACGACTGGCTGCTCAGCGCCAGCAAAATCCGCATCGACCAGGACAAGGGCGTTGGCACGGCCAGGAATGCGAAGCTGACGTTCAAGAACATACCGATATTGTGGTTACCTTACCTGTCATACCCGGCAACGAACGAGCGCAAGACGGGGTTGCTGATTCCCGACATCGGCACGAATAGCACCCGCGGCATCGATATCGAAGTGCCGTGGTACTGGAATATCTCGCCGCAATACGACGCGACGATCGCGCCCCGCCTGATGACGAAGCGCGGCCTGCAGTTACGCGGCGAGTTTCGCTATCTAAGGGAAAAACACAACGGCGTGCTGACCGGCGAGTACCTGCCCGAAGACGACATCACCGGCGAACACCGCGGCCTTACGGCGATTCGCCATACGTCGCGATTCGCCGACAGATGGCGCGGCACGATCAATGCGACTCACGTATCCGACTCGAACTACTTCGAAGACCTGTCTTCGGGACTGGCCGCGACCAGCCAAACGCATCTGCTGCGACGCGCGGATCTCGAATTCTATAACAACGTGTGGTCCGGACTGCTGCGCCTGGAGGACTACCAGACCATTGACGATACGATCAGCGAGATCGACTATCCGTACAAGACCCTGCCGCAGCTATCGGTCCGCGGATTCAAGCCGGAAGGCTGGCTCGGCCTGCAGTACGCGCTCGATGCCGAGGTCGTGCATTACACGCGCAATATCGGCGTGACCGGCGTGCGCGGCCACGTGAGGCCAGAGATCTCACTACCGCTGGATCTTCGGCTCATGACGGTCGAACCGGCCGTCGCCTACGACTACACGCTGTACAGCTTGAACGATACGACGCCGGGGCAGGACGAATCGCCGAGTCGCGATGCACCGATATTCAGCATCGACGTTGCAACAACGCTGGAGCGCCTGACGCCAAAACGCGGGTGGCTGCAGACACTGGAACCGCGAGTACAGTACGCGTACATCCCGTTTCGCAACCAGGAAGACTTGCCTGTATTCGATACGATCGCGGCCGACCTGAACGTCGTGCAATTGTTCCGGCGCAACCGTTTCGTCGGTTACGACCGCCTGGGCGATACGAACCAGTTGAGCCTGGGCATTACGTCACGGCTGATCAACGCCGATGCGGGTGATGAGTTTCTGCGCGCGACGATCGGCCAGATCCTGTATTTCAGCGACCGCGAGGTCACGTTGCCGGGGGGCGCATCCGCCGACAGCAACAAGTCGGATTATCTCGTCGAATTCGGCATGAAGCTTGCGGACCGATGGCGTACGCAGTTCAACTATCAATACAACTCCGACGATCGGGAAACCCGCTGGAACGACATTCGGCTGAACTACCGCGCGAGCGACACGAAAATTGCCAACATCGGCTATCGCTTTCGCAAGGACCTGATCGAGGAGATCGACGTATCGGCCGCCTGGCCGGTTGCCGACCGCTGGAACCTGGTTGGACGCTATAACTATTCGATTCTCGACCGCAAGCCGCTCGAATCCCTGGTCGGCGCTGAATATACGACGTGCTGCTGGGCAATCCGGACCAGCGTGCGCCGCTACCTGGCGAGTCGCACCGGCGATTCCGACACATCATTCTCGGTGCAATTGATCCTGAAGGGTTTCGGCAGCCCGAATAGCGCCGCGGACCGCTTGCTGGACCGTGGTATTCTTAGCTACTACTAGCAAGACGCCACGCCGCGGAACCGCCGCGCCGACAATTCCTGGAAACATGACTAACTTTCGAATACTGGCTATCGCCCTGTGCCTGACCTTCGCATCCCGCGTGCCCGCCCAGACGCTCGAGCTGAGCAGCACCGGCGAGTTACTCGACGGCATCGTCGCCGTCGTCAATGACGGAATCGTTCTGAAAAGCGAGCTGGAGCTCGAAGTCCAGCGCATTGTGCAACGCCTGCAGCAACAGGGTACGCCGGTGCCGGAGATGAGTGCGCTGGTGCCCCAGGTTCTCGAACGGCTGGTCATCCAGAGAATCCAGCTGCAACGCGCTGAGCGACTCGGCATCCAGATCCCGGACGAGGCGCTTAACCTGGCGCTCGCGAACATTGCCGAACGCAACGGTGTTGCGCTGGGCGAACTCCCGGCGATGCTCGCCCAGCAGGGCATCGAGTACAACACGTATCGCGCGGAGCTGCGCCAGCAACTCGCGGTCGAACAGCTGCGCCAGCGCGACGTCATCGCCCGCATCAACGTCACGCCGCGCGAACTCGATGAACATCTCGAACGACAACAAGGTCGCGCTTCGTCGAACGAAGAGTTCAGCCTCTCGCATATATTGATATCGGTATCTCCTTCCGCAACGGCCCTGGATGTCGACGCGGCGGCAGAGGAAATCAATTCGATTTATCAGCGCTCGTTGGACGGCGAATCGTTCACCGAGCTCGCAATCGCATACTCCGCCGGGCGCAACGCGCTCGAGGGCGGCGGGCTCGGCTGGCGCAACGGCAACGAGATACCGACGCTGTTCGCCGAGGTCGTACCGGGCCTGCAGGTCGGTCAGGTCTCCGAGCCGATCCGCAGCGCCAGCGGCTTCCACCTGGTGCGGCTAGATGCCAAGCGGGGCGCAGATCCGATCATGGAAAAACAGACGCATGCGCGGCACATTCTGCTGACGACCAACGAAGTGCTCGACGACGATTCGGCCGAGCAGAAGCTAATGGAGATTCGTGAGCAAATTGTCGGCGGCGACGACTTCGCGGCCGTGGCGCGCGCGGTTTCCGAGGATCCGGGGTCGGCGGTCAACGGCGGGGACCTCGGTTGGACCGGTCCGGGGGACTTCGTGCCGGAGTTTGAGGCCGTTTGCGATACGCTGAGCATCGACGAGATCAGCGAGCCGTTCCAGTCGCCGTTCGGATGGCATATCGTCCAGTTGCTGGAACGCCGCGTCTACGATACGACGGACGAGGTGCAGCGGCAGCAGGCAGTTATGGCGATCCGCACGAGCAAGCTGGAGGAAGAGAGCGAACTCTGGGCCAGGCGTCTCCGCGACCAGGCGTACGTCGAATACCGGCTCTGAGACCGGTGCGGCGGCGGGCCACCACAGCACACACAAACAAACCCCCCAACACCCCACCCCCCCCCACCGCGATCCCCACAAGCGAGCACACCGGCATCG
>JBPCXI010000258.1:0-17621 GCA_051008895.1 Gammaproteobacteria bacterium
GTGATTGGCATATCCACCGCCTGGTTCCTGGCCGCAAGCGGCGTATCGGTGCTGGTGTGCGACAAGGGACGCGTTGCCGGAGAGCAGTCGAGCCGCAATTGGGGCTGGATACGTCAGCAGGGTCGCGACCCGGCCGAGCTGCCAATCGTCATCGACAGCATTAACACCTGGGAGTTGCTGTCTCGCGAACTGAATGAGGACATCGGTTTTACCCGCCAGGGTGTCCTGTACCTGGCTGAGACCGACGCGCAGTTAGCAGAGCACGAAAAGTGGCTGGACACGGCGAAACAGCATCAACTGGACACAAAAATATTGTCCGGCGCCGAGGTGGACGCGCTGATAAATGACAAACCGGGCCAATGGAAAGGTGGCATGTTCACCGCCAGCGATGGGCGAGCGGAGCCGTTCACAGCAGTGCCCGCGCTTGCTCGCGCACTGCGGACACGCGGCGGCCGGATTCGTGAGGACTGCGCCGTCCGTTCCATTGAGACGACCGGCGGTAGGGTCAGCGGCGTAATTACCGAAACCGGCCGCGTTGGGGCAGCGTCGGTGGTATGTGCGGCGGGCGCCTGGTCAACGTTGTTCATGGCCAACCTCGGAGTGTCTCTGCCACAACTGACGGTGCGGGCAACGGTGGCGCGAACGGCTCGCGCACCCGAGATTTATGCGGGTAACGCATCGGTTGCCGAGATTGCGATCCGACGGCGAGCCGATGGCGGCTACACCGTCGCCTCCAGCAATACCAACGAACATTTTGTGGGTGCGGACAGCTTCCGCCATTTCTTCAAGTTTCTGCCTGCACTCGCGGCCAGCGCACGTTACATTCGTTTGCGTTTTGGCGGAGATGTCATCGAGCGACTACGGCCAGTGCGCCGCTGGCGCGACGACGAGGTGACCCCGTTTGAACGCACCCGCGTGCTCAATCCGGTTCCGTCGCAAAAGGCACTGCGGCGCATGCGCACGGGGCTGACGAGGCGCCTGCCGAAGCTCGCCGACGCCCCCTTCGAGGAAGCCTGGGCCGGCATGATAGACGTGACGCCGGACGTTGTTCCGGTGATGGACGCGGTTGAGGATTATCCGGGGTTGTACCTGGCGACCGGGTTCAGCGGGCATGGATTTGGCATTGGACCCGGAGCGGGGCGGGTGATGGCCAATCTCGTCATGGGCAAGCCGGCGGCGCACGATCTCAGTCGCTTTCGGCTGGCGCGGTTTGCCGATGGCACGCCGATGAATCCCGGGCCTGGGCTCTAGCGCGTAATATGAATCTTCTAATCGGTGCAGAACAATGACAAGTGAACATCAGAAGCGTTTTTCTATTCAGGAAGATAAGCCTTCGAATTGGTTTGAACCGCTATATCGCGGTTCCGATACCACGGGCGAGGGTGTTCCGTGGGCCAATATGGCAACTCATCCGTCTTTCGCCAATTGGTTGGCCGAAAACCCACAGAAAGGCGATGGAAAATCGGCTCTCGTAGTGGGTTGTGGTATGGGGGACGATGCAATCGAATTGGAATCGCTTGGATTTCAAGTCACAGCCTTTGATGTTTCTGAGACAGCAATAAAATTTTGCAGAGAACGGTTTCCTCAATCAAAGGTGGATTTCAGGCAAGCTGATCTCCTGCAGGATCAGCCGCAATGGCAACAGAAATTCGATTTTGTTCTTGAAATATTTACGGTCCAGGCTCTGCCCCCGAAGTATGAGCGGGAAATCATTCGAAATATTTCTGGTTTCGTAGTTGCAGATGGCCAGATGCTTGTTATTGCTGAGGTCAGCGAAGAAGAAAGATCTTTCGAGAACGGTCCTCCGTGGCTACTCACCCCGCAGCATATTGATTCTTTTTCGTCATCCGGGCTCAGGGTTGCAGGGCAATATGTAGAGAAGGGTTCTTTGCGTAATGATGACTCTAACGTCTATGTCACCACGTTCATTAGACCTGGTCGTTAGTCCCGATTCTGATGAAAGCACTCGACTATCTTTTCGTAGCCATGCTCGCGGTAACCGCCGTCCTGCAATTCAATGATCCCGATCCTGCTTACTGGGTGACGGTCTACGGTCTCGGCGCCGCGGTGCCTTTGATGCATGCATTGGGTCGACAGGCGCGATTCCTGGCGGCGCTGACGATCGGCATGATCATCAGCGGCATGCTGTATGCCGCGCCCGGGTTCTTTGACTATCTCGTGTCCGGCCGATGGGGGTCGATCACCGGCTCGATGGACGGGCCGGACGCGTACGTCGAACCGGCCCGCGAGTTCATTGGCCTGCTGATTGCGCTCGCCATCGTCTCTTTTTACGCATTGCGCTGGCGCGCGAATCAGAACCGATAGCGCGCGCCGATGCGGCCGCGAATACCGGCGGCCGGAAAACCGACAGCCTCGTGGTAATCCTCGTCGAACAGGTTGTCGACCGCGAGGCCGATGCTCAATGACTCGTTTGCCTGCCACGTCACCGCCGTGTCCACCCGGGTGTGTCCGTCGAGCCACACGCCGCCGGTCGGTACCGACGATTCGTAGAAGTCGTCCAGCGCGAGGAAACTCGTGACCCAGCGCCACTGCGGCAGGATCTCCCAGTCGACGACCGCGCCGCCGCGCCATTCGGGCCGGCCACGCAGGATGACGTCACTGTCTTTGACGTCGGTGTCGAGGTAGGTCAGGTGTGCGCGGACGTTGAACCGTTCGCCGGGCGCAAAATCGATCGCGAATTCCGCGCCTTTGGTCACGACGTTGTCACGGTTGACGTTCGTGAACAGGTTCGAATCGAAGTCGATCAGGTCTTCGTAGTCGTTACGGAAGATTACGAACTCGAACGAGCCGTTGCCAAGGTCGAAATTGCGCTTGATGCCGACGTCGACGGTATCGCCGGTCTCCGACCTGAGGTTCGGGTTGCCGACGATCGGGTGTGCGAGTGCGAAAAAGCTCGGCGCCTTGAACCCCTCGCCCCAGTTCGCGCGTAACTGCGTCTTGCCGTCGCCGAATCGGTACAGAAGTCCGAGTCGGCCGGTCGTCACGCTATTGATCAGGTCCGGGTCGTCCCGGCGCAGACCGCCTTGCAGTGAAAAATTGCCGACATCGATCGCGGCTTCGGCGAACGCGCTGATCGTGTCGCGGTCCAGGTCGAAATCGGTCGGCACCGGAACGCCGAAGTCGATGATCCCGTCGCTCTCCCCGCTCTCGTTGCGCCACTCGACGCCGGCCAGCACGGTCACGTTGGCCGGAAATTCGGTGGCAATCGTTGCGCGCAGCTGGCTGCGATCGAAATCCGTATCGGCCGCGTTCGGCGGCACGCCGTTCAGCACGCCGGGCGCAATGCCGGGGGAGGCGGCTTCTTCTTCGCGACGATAGATACTCGCCCACAAGTCGGCTCTCCAGCGATCGGCAAAGACGTAGCCGACGTCGAGCCCCGCCCGCGCCTCATTGACGTCGCCGCTATCGACTGCACGAATGACCGCGAGGTCCGGCCCGCCGCTGTCCTCCGGAAAACTGTTGCGCTCGGCGTTCTGGAAACCGAGCGACAACGCTGCCGTTCCGGACCCGGCAAATTCCGCGGCGAACTTGCCGTGCAGGCCGCCGGCGGAATAATCCGAGCCGTCGACCGCGCCGTCGTCGTTCGTGTAGTAGGCACCCAGCCCGACATCGACGCCGTCGAAAGTTGCGCCGTAAAAACCGCTGGCCGACCCGTAGCCCTCGGTCCCGATCTCGACACCGAGGTCCGATCCCGATTCAGCGCCCCGAGTCAGGAAATTGACGACGCCCGATAGCGCGTCCGAGCCGTACATTGGCGACATCGCACCGAATATCGTTTCAACGCGCGCGATCTGCGATTGCTCGAGGCCGCCAACATCGAATGAGCCGCCGCGCGTATTCGTCGGGTCGTTGACCTGGACGCCGTCGATCAGCACGACCGTGAAGTTCGGTTCGCCGCCGCGGAGCAGGATACTGGTAACGCCGCCGCGGCCCCCTTGCTGAATCACGTTCGTACCCGGAATCTGCCGCAGCGCTTCTGTCGCACTGGCCGCGTTAAGGCGTTGTATATCGTCGCGCGTCAGCACCGCGACCGTTTGACTGAGCTCGTCGACCTGGCGGCCGAGTCGCGACGCGGTCACGACGATTGAGTCGGTCGGATCGTCGCCGGCATCTGCCGGTGCGGGTACGCCGGTCAACAAGATTCCGGCGAGAATCCAGACGGATGAATCGCGCAGCACGTCCGCTCAGTCGCGTGCCGTCGTGCTCAGGCGCAAGACGATGACCATGGCCAGGACCAACGGTAGCGACAGCGCCAGGTAGTAAAGCGGGCGCTCCCACCCGGCCGCTATCAGCACGCCCGCGAGGTAAGGCCCGAGCACCGCGCCGAGGCGGCCGATGCCGATGGCCCAGCCCGTGCCGGTGCTCCTGACACGGGTCGGGTAGACGTCCGGGATGATGGCGTAGAGCCCGATCATCGATCCGGCCAGGAAGAATCCGATCAGGAACGCGACGGTGAGCATCAGTGGCAGGTCAGTCGCGAGCACGCCGAACGTCGCCATCGCCGCGACGGACATGAACATGAACAGCGCGACGAGGCGGTTGACGCGGAAGATGCCAGCGAGAAAGCCGAGCGAGAGGCCGCCGACGACGCCGCCGAGGCTCAATAAGAGGCCGCCGGAGATACCGCCGTCCAGTGACAGACCCGCATCGACGAGAATCTTCGGCGTCCAGTTGATGACGAAATACCAGCCGCACATCACGGCGAGAAACGAGATCCACATGCTGAATGTTCTGCCGCGCAGTTCTGCCGAGAACAGCTGACGCACCGCGCTCTTCGCGGGCGCTTCTTCCGGATCCGGCAGTCGCTCGAGCGCCGGGTGACCGAGGCGCGCCAGTAGTTTATTGACCTGTTCGAGCGCGCCCGGCCCGCGCCGGTGCAACAGGTAGTCCAGCGATTCCGGCAGCCCGATCAGTACGAGGGGTATCATCGCCGCCGACAGCGTGCCGCCGAACACAAATACGGCGCGCCAGCCGAAGTTGCCGATCAGGTAGACGGATGCGACGCCGGCGATGATGCCGCCGACAGGGTAGCCGGACTGCAGGAAACTGATTGCGAGTTGGCGGCGACGGTCGGAGCTGTATTCCGCCACGATTGTATTCAGGCTGGCGAGCATGCCGCCGACGCCGAGGCCCGTCAGCACCCGTAACGGCACCAGTTGTGCCAGGTTCTGCGCGAGGGCCGACGACAGCATGCCGATGCTGATGACGAACAGGCAGATCAGAATCAGGTTCCGGCGCCCGAATCGATCCGCCAGCGGCCCGATAATCAGTGCGCCGAGTACCATACCGGCCAGGCCCGCACTGAACAGGACGCCGAGCTCAGTCGGCGGCAGGGCCCATTCGCGCGCGATCTCCGGCGCGGCGAACGAAATTGCCAGCACGTCGAAGCCGTCCACCATGTTGATGGTCAGGCAGATCGCGACGGCCATCATCTGAAACGGCGTCATGTCGCCTTCGCGAATTGTCCGGGATATGTCCATCGGGTTTCTCTGACTCTATTGGTATCAGTCCGCCGACGCCAAGTCTTTCGCCAGCCACTCGAATACGTCGGCGGGCAGCAGTTCGATGACATACCCGTCGGGATCCCTGGCGAACGCCATCAGCGGTCCGTCCTGCATTTCAAAAGGTTCGCGCAGCAATTCACCGGCACTGGATCTGACGCGCTCGCACGTCGACTGCAGATCGTCGCATTGAACCGCGACATGGCCATACGCGTCTCCCATGACGTAGCTGTCGGTGTCCCAGTTGTGCGTGAGTTCGAGCACGGTATGGTCTTCTTCGGCACCGAATCCGACGAACGCCAGCGAGAAGCGACCGGCCGGGAATTCCTGGCGACGCAGCAGCCGCATGCCCAATGCATCGGTATAGAACGCGATGGCGCGTTCGAGGTCCGTGACCCGCAGCATCGTATGTATCAGGCGCATTGATTCCTCCGGCTCGCCAGCGCAATGCTTTATTAGCGCAACGCTTTATTAGCGCAAAGCTATATAAAAGTGTTGCCCTTCTTCAACCCCGTCGGGCGATCGCTCAGGAGGAAGCCCTTTGATTCGCACCCGAACGGCGCTGCAACGTAGAAGACGGGGATTCGCCGAAGCGGCGTTTGTACTCGATGGAGAATCTGCCGAGGTGCTGGAATCCCCAGCGCAGCGCGACGCGCGTGACGCTGTCGCTGTCCGGATCGGCCCTGAGCAACTCGCCACGCGCGCGATCGAGGCGTGCTGTCTTCAACATCCGCATCGGCGAGATGCCACGATGGCGGCGAAAACCCTCCAGCAGCGTGCGGCCGCTGACGCCGGCGACTTCGGCCAGGTCCGCCAGGGTCAATGAATGCGCGCAGTGCTCGTCAATGTATTCTTCGACGCGTTCGAGATAACCCTTCGACGGCTGCGGCGATTCAATCGACAGTTCAGCCGAGTAATTGCTCGGCAACACGTGCAGCAGCGTCCACAGCAGGTGTTGCTCGGCTTCCCGTCCGGCGCCCGGCACCGTGTTAAGCAACGATGCCGGGTCTTCGAGTTCGCCGATCAGCAGGCGCAGGTTACGCCACAGCGATGCGGCCGGACCCGTGCCGATCGGGTGTTCCAGTTCGAACTCGAGCGCGCGGTCCGGGCTGTGACCCATGATGACGCCGAGCTGTTTCTCCAGGGCGAGGCTGTCGATCCTGATCAGCAGTTTCGAGCAGCGCGTATCCCAGTGCGACGAAAAACTTCGGTTCGGTCCCGCCATCACGATGCAGCCGGGCTTCGTGTTGACGCGGTCGCGTCCGTACTCGGTTTCGCAGGATCCGGATAACTGCACCTCCAGCAGGTAGAAGCCCAGTTCCTCGACCCGGACTTTCGTCTCGACCCCGTAGTTGAGATAGATGGCCGCGGTCGCCGACAGTGGTGCATGGTGGAGGGTAGCGTCTGCCGCCGGGCGTTTGCTGGCCAACGACTTCGCATTGTGGCCGCACAGGACGCGGCCGACCTCGCTGTGCATTTCGTCGATATCGCAGGTCGACAGGACCTGGTGGTTGCTCAGCGGCAGGCGGCCGCGCGACAGCGCGTTGCGCTGGTAGGCCACAAAGCTGTGCGGTGCATCGACCTCGGTCATTCGACGAGCCCCCCGGTCCGTCACTATCGGTTCCGATTGTCGCCCGGAATCCGCAGCGGATGATCATCCTGGTCCGCCACCGGCGGATACCACTGCCAGTATCTGTTTTTCGCCGTGGCTTGTGGATAGCCAAATAAGACCGAAATTGGTCTGATCGGGAAGGATATCCTTACGCTATGACCGCCCAGCCCCCGAAAAATCGCAATTTCACGCTCGCGATCCTGATCTTTTCGTCGGCGACGAGCGTGCTATCCACCGACCTGTACGCGCCCAGCCTGGCCAGCCTGCCCGAGTATTTCGGCACCAGCGCCGAAATGGTCAAACTGACGATGACGCTGAACGTGCTGATGTACGCGATTTTCCAGCTGGTTTACGGGCCGCTGTCGGACCGCTTCGGGCGTCGGCCGATTCTGATCGGCGGGATGGCCGCGTTCACGCTCGCTGGCCTGGCCTGCGGACTGGCGCAGTCGATCGAACAACTGATAATCGCCCGCGTATTCCAGGGCATCGCGGGGGCGGCCGAGGCCGTCGTCGTGTACGCGATCATCCGCGACCTGTATGCCGGAGCGGACCGGATACGTGCGATCGCGATCTTCGGCATCATCTTCGGCGCGGCGCCGGCCGTTGCGCCGTTGCTGGGAGGGTACATCCATGTTGCGTTCGGCTGGCGCGCGAATTTCTACCTGCTGACGGTCATCGCCTTCATTGCGCTGCTGCTGGTCGTCCGCTTCCTGCCGGAGTCCACGGAACCGGACCGCCACGCGATCAGGCTCGGGGAGGTCGGCAGGAGTTATCGCGCCCTGCTCGCCGATCCGGTATTCATGGGTTACGCGGTACTGTCCGGGACCAGCCTCGGTGCGATCTATGCGTTTCTGACGGCCGGTCCGTTCATCTTCATCAATAACTTTGGCGTCGCGACCGAGGATTTCGGGCTTTACTACTTCTTTATCGTCGGCGGTTACATTTTCGGCAGCTTCCTGATCAATCGGCTGGCGCACGTCGTCCCGCCGGTTCGATCCCTGTGGTTCGGGGTCTGCATGCTCTGCGCGGGCGCCGCCGGGGTCATGTGGCTCGTGCAGACCGGGCTCGAGTCGCCGGTGACGATCACGGCCGGCATGTGCCTGATGTTTTTCGGCGCAGCGCCGATCTTCGCCATCGCGCCGTCGCGAGCGCTCGATGCTACGGTCAATCGCGCCGGTTACGCGTCCGCGCTACTCGGGGGTGCGGAGCTGGCGATCGGCGGGCTCGCGGCCGCGGCGATCACGGTGTTTCACGACGAGACCTCGATGCCGCTGGCGATCACGCTGGTCGGGATGGCGGTCACGGCGGTCATTACTCTATTGTGGGTCATGCGGGCAGAATCGGCATAACTATCCGAATGTCGCCGCGGATGGAGGATTGCTTTCGTTCGCTGATATCTGCTGTGATTACGCATTACTGAGTGGTCATGTCCAGCAACAAGAATCAAATCGGCACTATGCGACAGTCACTGCACATCCTGATGCTTTTGGCGCTCACCATCGGATGCGATGCAACGGACCCGCCACCGTCGACGACGACTCTGGCGGCGCGCACGGCGGCCGACGTCGATGGCTCACGGATAGCGAATGCCGACCAGGAGCCGCACAACTGGATGGCGCACGGCCGGACCTACGACGAGCAACGACATAGCCGACTGGGCGAGATCACGCGCGACAACGTCGCGGAACTCGGGCTCGCCTGGTATCACGATTTCGGGACCCGGCGCGGTATGGAAGCAACGCCCATTGTTCTCGACGGCGTGATGTACGTCACGGGAAGCTGGAGTCGCGTCTACGCATTTCGCGCCGCGACCGGCGAGTTGCTGTGGGAATACGATCCCGAGGTGCCGCCGGAATGGGCGATCAACCTGTGCTGTGACGTGGTCAATCGCGGTGTGGCCGTCTGGAAAGGGCGCGTGTATGTCGGGACGCTGGACGGCCGCTTGATCGCGCTGGATGCGCAAGACGGGCAACCCGTATGGTCGGTGCAGACGACGCCGACGGACAAGCCGTATTCGATTACGGGTGCCCCGCGCATCGTCAAAGGCAAGGTCATGATCGGCAACGGCGGCGCGGAGTTGGGCGTGCGCGGATTTATATCCGCGTACGATGCCGCGACCGGCGACCGGGTGTGGCGCTTCTATACGACGCCCGGCGACCCGAGCCTGCCGTTCGAACACCCCGCATTGGAAATAACCGCCGAGACGTGGAAGGGAGGGGAGTGGTGGAAGATCGGTGGCGGCGGCACCGTCTGGGATTCCATGGCCTACGACCCCGATCTGGATCTGCTGTATTTCGGTGTCGGCAACGGTTCGCCGTGGAGTCGCGAGCTGCGCAGCCCCGGCGGCGGCGACAACCTGTTCCTGTCGTCGATTGTGGCCGTGCGCCCCGACACCGGCGAATACGTCTGGCATTACCAGACTACGCCGGGCGACAGCTGGGACTACACAGCGACGCAGCATATGATTCTCGCCGAGCTCGACATCGACGGCCGCCAGCGCAAAGTCATCATGCAGGCGCCGAAGAACGGGTTCTTCTACGTTCTGGATCGGGAGACCGGCGAGTTCATCTCGGCGGAAGCGTTCACCGACGTGACTTGGGCGTCAAGCATCGATCAACGGACGGGGCGTCCGGTGATGAACCCGGACGCCTGGTACGGCAACGAGAAGCCCTTTTTATCCATGCCGGGCCCCGCCGGTGGGCATACCTGGCAACCGATGAGCTACAGCCCGGATACGGGCCTCGTTTATTTTCCCGTAATGAGTACCGGCTATCCGTTGATGCTCGAAGCGGATTTCGAGTACGAGCCGTTCGGATGGAACACCGGCATCGATGATTTGATCACGGCCTTGCCTGAAGACGAGGCGCAGCGCGCGGCGATCAAGGCTTCGCTCAAAGGGTCGCTGGTCGCCTGGGATCCGGTGCGGCAGAAACCGGCCTGGCAGGTCGAGCATCCGAATATCTGGAACGGCGGCGTCGTGTCCACCTCGTCGAACCTGGTTTTTCAGGGCAACGGCGCGGGATATTTCAATGCCTACAGCGCCGACGGCGGCGAACGACTCTGGTCATTCTTTGCGCAGACGGGCGTCATCGCCGCGCCGGTCAGCTACGCGGTCGACGGGGAACAGTACGTCGCCGTGGTGGCCGGATGGGGCGGCACCGTGCCGCTGGTCGTCGGCGGTCTGTTGGCGGACGCGCCGCAGCAGAACGCCAACCGCGTGCTGGTGTTCAAGTTGGGAGGCGAGCAGCAGCTGCCGCCGCTGGAAGTTACGCAACGAGAACTCGATCCGCCGCCGCTCGACGCGTCCCCGGAAATCGTTCAGAACGGCAAGCGGCTGTATCACGAGTATTGCGTTGGTTGTCACGGCGACAGTGCGCTGGGCGGCGGGGTGCTGCCCGATCTGCGCTACACGCAGATGCATGACGCCTGGGACGCGATCGTGCTCGACGGAACGCTGAGTTCTCGCGGCATGGTTGCGTTCGAGCCGGTGCTGAGCAAAGAGGACTCACACGCGATTCAGTCCTACGTGATATCTCGTGCGCACGCCGACAAATCCAACCTCGAGAGGCCGGAACAATGACGAACGATATTTGGCGACTCGACGCGACCGATGTCGCCGCCGGTATCCGCAACCGCGAGTTCAGCGCGCGGGAAGCCGTCGCGTCCTGCCTCGCGCGACTGGACGCAGTCAACCCGCAGCTGAACGCGGTCGTCGAATCGCGGCCGGACGCTGCGTTGGCCGCGGCGGATAAGGCGGATGCAGCCGTTGCGAACGGCGAGGACCTCGGCCTGCTCCACGGTGTGCCGGTGACCATCAAGGCGAACCAGGACCTGGCGGGCTGGGCCACCGTGAATGGTTGCGCCGCACTTAAAGACAACGTCGCGTCGGTCAGTTCGCCGTGCGTCCAGAACTGGCTGGACGCGGGAGTGATCGTGCTCGGGCGGACCAACACGCCGGAGTTCTCGTGCCGCTGGGAGACGACCAACGATTTTTACGGCGCCACCAGCAATCCGTGGAACGCGGAACGCACGCCCGGCGGTTCGAGCGGCGGATCGGCTGTCACCGTCGCGGCCGGCATCAACCCGCTGTCGACCGGCACGGATCTCGGCGGCTCTCTGCGGCAACCGGCCCAGGCTTGCGGCGTCGCCTCGATGCGACCCGGCCGCTGTCGCGTGCCGGACTGGAACGGCACTGATCCGGGCGAAGTCGGCATCGGTTATCAGCTGATGAACGTCAACGGACACCTGGCGCGTTCGGTGCGCGATCTGCGACTCGGACTGGCGGCCATGGCGCCGGGCGACTGGCATGATCATTGGTGGGCGCCGGTCCCGCTTGATGATGCCGGGGTTGCGCCACATCGAATTGCACTGGTTGTCGAACCGGGCGGCAGTGTGATGACCGAGCAAGTGTTGTCCGGCGTCAAGGCAGCCGGTGCGATGCTGGCCGACGCCGGGTACACGGTGGATGAAAGAAATCCGCCCGACCTGGAGGAGGCGGCCGAGATCTGGCGCGTGATTTGCCTCGGCGAATTGCAGATGGATCTGGAGCCGGCGGTCAGGGAAATCATCGGGCCGACGCTGCGAAAAGCGTTCGCTGCCTACAAGCAATTCCTGCCCGGATTCAAACCGGAAATGATCCTGGACGCGTTGGCGCGGAGGCGCCGGGTGTTGCGCAACTGGATGGAGTTCTTCGAACAGTACCCCCTCGTCGTCGCGCCGGTGGGCACCGAGCCGCCCAACGCCCGGGACGAAGATATATCGTCGCTCGAGCGCAACCGGGAGGTCGTGGAGTCGTTTCGCATGACCGTGATCGGTAATGCGCTCGGACTGCCGGTGGTCACGGTGCCGGTCGGCGTCGCTGAAGGGATGCCCCAGGCGGTCCAGATCATCGGGCCGCCGTTCGCGGAGATGCGCTGTCTGGCGGCGGCCGCCGCACTCGAAGCGCGAGTGGAACCGCTGACGCCTATTGATCCACGTTAATAGGATCCGCGGTGACAAGCGAACCGTATGCTAGATTCTTACCGCTATCATCAGGAGGGCTGACGCGTGGCAAAGCATGATCATCGCGCACCGCTGCCCGACGTGCAGCTGCGGGTCAAGGCGCTCGAAGCCGTGCTCAAGGAAAAAGGGCTCGTGGATGAGTCGACGCTGGACGCGGTCATCGATCACTATGAGCACAAGGTGGGCCCGCACGTCGGGGCACAGGTAGTGGCCCGCGCGTGGACCGATCCGGATTTCAAGGCGAGCCTGCTGGCGGACGGTTCCGCGGCGATTGCCGAGATGGGTTTCGCCGGGCTGGAAGGCACGCACATGTCGGTAAAGGAAAATACTGCGGACGTGCACAACCTTGTCGTATGCACACTGTGTTCCTGTTACCCGTGGTCGACGCTCGGGTTGCCGCCAACCTGGTATAAGAGCGACGCGTACCGCGCCCGCGCGGTCCGAGATCCGCGCGGCCTGCTCGAGGATTTCGGTTTGACGATCCCGGATGATGTCGACCTGCGAGTCTGGGACAGCAATGCGGAACTGCGTTACCTCGTGCTGCCGATGCGACCGGCTGGCACCGACGGGATGTCCGCCGACGCACTCGCGGCGTTGATCAACCGGGATTCAATGATCGGCACGGCCGTCGTTCCGGATCCGGCCGACGGCGGCGGAGCATAAACATTGAACGGCATACACGATCTCGGCGGCATGGACGGTATGGGCGCCGTTGTGCGCGAGAAAAACGAACCCGTGTTTCATGCTGACTGGGAGCGGAGCGTTTTCGCGCACACGCTGGCGATGCTGGCCGCAGGCTATTTCCGGACCGATGAGGTACGCCGGGCGATCGAGCTGATTCCGCCGGCGCAATACCTCGAGTCCAGCTACTACGAACGCTGGCTCGTCGGGCTCACGATGCTGATGCTCGAGAAAGACGTGCTGACGGCCGACGAACTGGAAAGCGGGCGGTCGATGCGCGGCGACGGCGGCACCGCGTTGCCACCGCTACCGAAAGAAGCGGCGGAGTTCGCGATGACCAATCCGATGCCGGCAAATGTCGACGTCGATGCGCCGACGCGGTTTGCCGTCGGCGACGCGGTTATCACGCGGAATATGAATCCGACGCATCACACCCGGATTCCGCGGTATGTGCGCGGCAAGCGCGGCACGATTCACGAGATCCAGCAGGTCTTCCTGCTTCCCGATACGAATGCGTACGGCGGTCCGGACACGCCCGAGCGCGTCTATACCGTCGAATTTTCGGCGCGGGAACTCTGGGGTGGCGATGCGCCGGCGCGCGATTCGCTGTACATCGACATGTTCGACAGCTACCTGGATCCGTCCTAGTCGTGTCGCTGCCCGACCTTAAAAGCTTGCCCGATCTGCCGCTCGACGATGAGGGCCCGGTATTCAGGGAACCGTGGGAAGCACGGGCGTTCGCGCTCGCGGTCAGTCTGCGGGAGCAGGGCGTGTTCACCTGGAACGAATGGGCCGAACAGCTCGGCAAGACAATCGCGGCAGCGCGCGCCGAACGCGGCGCCGACGGCGGAGACGAGTACTACCGGCATTGGCTCGCGTGCCTGGAGTCGCTCGTACAGCGCAACGGCATTGCGACACCCGAGAGCCTGGCCGCAGGCAAGCAGCATGCGCACGAGGCGCATCAGCGTCTGCACACACATTCGTCATGACCAAGCTGACCCCGGCGAACTGGGAGCCGCCGTATCCCGCCTTCGTTACGGACGTCGCCGATCCATACCTGACCTGCAGCCAGCTCGCGGTGCAGTCTCCCGGGCGGCACGAGGCTGCCGCGGAGCTCGCTGAACTGACGCGTTGCCTCGACGATGCGACCGGGCTGTTGCATCACGAACACGTTTACCACGAAGACGCACTCGCGTGCCGCAACGATATCCTGCTGGCGTACTGGTCGACGCCGGACGATTTTTCGCGGTGGCGGGCCGGTGATGCGGCCGCTGAGTTTATCGGCCGTGAACGAACCGGGGATATCGGGATCTGGATCGAGGCTTTCAGTTCGCCGGCCACCCATTTCGAAACCAATTACTCACGCGGAACCGTCGACTTCGGAATTTCCTGCCATCACGCGACGCGCGAGGATCCGATTCACGGCTACTACGGCGCGATGCGCGATCGGATCCCGGCCGCCGAGGACGGCGGGCTGCCGGCGACAGTGTCGCGTCTGAACCGCGAGCTGCAGCCGGACAGCGCTGGTCGGCACCTGCGCGTGGAGCTACCTGCGAACGCCTGCTTCATCAGGACATGTCAGGGGTGGTTCGGGTGTTCCGACGAAGAGCGCGATTACTTCCTCGAAAATACATTTCCCGTTTACCAGGAAGGCGTGACATATCTGCGGGATAACCCGGTCCAGAGCAACTGCATCAGCGCGCGCGTGGTCAACAACGGCGCCGGCCACGCCAACAAGCCGCAGGCTGAAACGCTGGCCTGGTTCCTGTCGTTGACCGATCTCGAGGCCTGGACGTGGAATCACCCGACGCATGACGCGATCTTCACCAACTTCATGGCGCACGCGCAAAGGTTCAATTTCGACGTCGATGTCCTGCTCGGACACGAGGTATCGATCGTGCCGGAGGATGGCGGTGTTGCCGAATACAACAATTGCCATCCCGCGACCGGATTCCTGCGCTTCTTCGCAGCGGCGGAGATTACCTGAGTTGTCAAACGCGCCGCCGCCGCGCGGCGACCGGGTCGCGCGCTAGAGCGCGTCGCTGCGGATTCGATCGTAAATGTGATCTGCCTGGCGCAAGGCCAGCGCAACGATCGTCAGCGTCGGGTTCTCACAGCCGACGCTCGGGAACAGGCTGCCGTCGGAGACGAACAGGTTCTCGATGTCGTGGGTCTGGCCCCACGGGTTGCACACGCTGGATTTAGGGTCGGTGCCCATGCGTGCCGTGCCCATGTTATGTGTGGCGGGAAACACGTCCACCATCTCGAACACGTCTTTCGCGCCGAGCGACTCATACATCTTCTTGCCACGTGACAGCGCGAATTGCATCAGGCGCCGCGAGTTCGGGTGTTCTTCGTAATGCACGACCGGCACCGGCAGGCCGTAATGGTCCTTGCGGCTCGGGTGCAGGCTGATGAAGTTGCTCTCCTGCGGCATGTCCTCGCCGTGCACCAGCATCGCGGCGAGATGATCGTAGTCTTCCAGTACGGACGTGATGCGTTCGCCCCAGGCGCCGGGTATCAGCATCCGCGCGAAGATGTCGGGCGTGAACGGCACGGTCAGGAACAGGATGCCGCCGACGAATCCGCGCGAGCGGTCGTAGCCGCGCTCGTCGGTGACGATGCCGGCCTGGTGCGTTCCGCGATGGAGGTTGACGGGCCCGGGCATCCGGCCCACGACGCCGGCCAGTACATGGCGCATGTAATTTCTGCCGACCTGGCCGCTGGAGTTCGCGAGACCCGTCGGGAACCTGTCGCTGGCCGAGTTCAGCAGCAGGCGGGTCGTCTCGACGACGTTACCGCCGACGCACACGGCGCGCGCTTTCTGTTCCTGCAGCTGCCCGTCTGCATCGAGATAGCGGACGCTCGTCACGCGACCGTTCGCGTCGTGCCGGATGCTCACCACCATCGACTCGGTGCGTAGCTCGAAATGATCGGTCGCCTCCGCCGCGGGAATTTCCGTGTACAGCGTCGACCACTTCGCGCCGATCTTGCAGCCGCTGATACAGAATCCGAGTTGTATGCAGCCCGGTCGGCCATCGCGGGCCGCAGAATTGATCGCGACGTTGTTGGTGTTGATCTGTTCGTAGCCGAGGTTGCGGGCGCCCGCTTCGAGCACCTTGAAGTTGCTGTTGCCGGGCAGGCGCTCGATGTCGTGCGTTCCCGTCACGCCCATCCGGTCTTCGGCCTGGTCGTAGTAGGGCGCGAGCTCGTCATAGTTGATCGGCCAGTCAGCGAGACTCGTGTCCTCGATCTCGCCGTACGTCGAGCGCGCTCTCATCTCGTGCGGCTGCAACCGCAAACTGGTGGCGGTCCAGTGCATCGTCGTGCCCCCGACCGTCTTGCAGTTCCACACCGGGAACTGGCCGAGCGTGTCGCCGGTGCCGATGCGCTCGTCGAGCCACGTGAACTTGCCGAACATCTCCGGCTCGTTGTTGACGATGTCGTCGAAGTCGAGGCGCCGGCCGGCCTCGAGGCATACGACATCGACACCGCGCTGCGCGAGGCTGTTGGCGACGACCGCCCCGCTCGCGCCGGAGCCGATGACGACGACGACCGCAGAGTTGTCATGCGCGAAACGTGTCAACGCCTATGACTCCGGCAGCCAGTCGATATCGTCGAAGCCGCGGTTCAGGTAACCGCCGTACTCGATCGAGGAGCCCTGGTAACCGAGGTACGCCAGCACCTCCGGGTCTCGATACAGTACGTCGATCGTGTGGTTGAGGATCAGGCCGAAGAACGGCTCCGCCTGCAGGGATTCCATGGCCTGTAGTTTTTCGTCGACGGACGCGTCGATCCAGCGCCCGCCGCTTGACTCGTCGAGCTGCATGAGTCCGCCGCGAACGAGTTCGCGCAACTCGGCGGACGCGACGACCCTCGCATCGAGTCGCGCTACCACTTCGACGTAGTGACGGTCGTCGATTTCGCGGTGCGGGAACATCGCGCGTGTCAGCGCGACGAGTGTGCGCACCTCACTGTCGTCGAACGCCTCGAAGCTCGTCGCGGCGAGTGCCGCCGGCGCAAAGCCGCCGCTGAGCAACATTGCCGCACGCGCGCCGAGCGCGATGCGAACCGAGTTGGCGATGAAGTTGCGGCGTTTCACTTCGATCCCGGATTCCTTCGCTGATTTGCCTTCCAGAGTGCGCTACCTCATTGTGGCCGCGTGCCGAGGGATGTCAATTCAGGTATCCACATCCCGCCGCGGACTGCGGATAGCATTGGATCGGCGATGTTGATGGTATAGAGACATGACGAAGAAATACGACATGACTATCGGCAACGACACCGTCGCGGCCGACGAGTATCGAGAAATCCTTGATCCGGCAACCGGGGCGGTCGTCGGGCTGGCACCGGTGGCGACCAAGGCCGACCTGGATGCGGCGGTGGCGACGGCCGGCGCGGTATTCGCCACCTGGTCCCAGGCTGACGATGAAACACGGAGAGCCGCCTGCCACGCGATCGCCGACGTTCTGGAGGCGAATGCCGCGGAACTCGCGGAGCTGGTAACCCGTGAGCAGGGCAAGCCGCTGAAAGGGATGGGTTCGGAGTTCGAAATCGGCGGCTGCATCGGCTGGACGCGCTATACCGCCGAGCAGCAGCTGCCGGTCAAGGTGCTGCAGGACGACGAGAACGGCCGCATCGAGCAGCATCGGATCCCGATTGGTGTGGTCGGTTCCATCACGCCGTGGAACTGGCCGTTGCTGATTGCGATCTGGCATATCGTTCCCGCGGTGCGGACCGGCAATACGGTCGTGATCAAGCCATCCCCGTATACGCCGCTCGGCACGCTGCGTCTCGTCGAACTC
>JBPCXI010000259.1:0-4575 GCA_051008895.1 Gammaproteobacteria bacterium
CCTCGGAGAAAAAAAAGGGCGGGGGAGCGCCCTCCTCTGAGGACACCCCCCCCCCTTCGCCCCCGTAATCGAGAGGGGATCCGGTGAGAATCCCGGCTTCGGTCAGGCACCGGTTACCGGAACCACCGCACCGTCGGGTATCGCTTGGCCAGCGGACGATCGAACCCCAGCCATAGTCCTGAGGGCCACCATAGGAAAGCGAAGTTCAGCAGGAAGAACGGAATCAGCGACGCGTCGTAGTAGCCGCCGATCGCCAGCCCGAACAGGATGAACAGGCTCACGCCTGCCGCCGGTCGAGTCAGCAATCCCAGCAGCAAGCCGACCGCCGAGAGTATCTCGCCCCAGGTGATGACCCAGGCCACGAGCACGTAGAGCGGAATCGCGAAGTGCTGCAGAAACAGTGATGCGAACGCGTCGGGCGGCATTTCGGTCAGCCGGTCGAGGAATATTCGTTTCAGTATGTCGCTCGTCAGCCATTCGCTGGTGATCTTGTTGATGCCGGCCGCGAGCCAGAACAGCGCGAACAGCGTGCGCAGAGCCAGGTGCAGAATAATCCCGCCGAACCGCACCGGATGCGCCCTGATCCAGGTTCGTGTCCAGACCTGCTCGAATTCGCGTGTCGCGAGACCGCTCACGACTCACTGCTCGGTGCATTGGCGGCGATGCTGTCCAGCGATTCCCACAACGACATGCGCGTGCAATAGCCGACGCTGACACCGGTTGCGGCATCCGTCCACGCGCGGGTCACGCGATCGATGTTGCGGTCACCGAACTCCAGGATTCCGGGATCCAGGACGAGACGGCCCTCGACGACTTCGCGCGGCGACCAGCCGTCGTTCGCGACGGTATAAACGTGGACGGGGCGGGTGTGCCCGCGCGCCGCGAGCGCATCAGCAGTGAAATTGGAAACGAACCATTCCCAGATCGTCGAAATCTGCGACCAGAACGTCCGCGTTTGCAGATGATAGAGCGTGAATTCACCTTGCGCCGGTGGCGCGATGTGTTCCGGCGGTGCGTCGCCCGCCGCGCATAGCACGACGACCTCGCACATCGTGCAGACCTCGCCGAACTGGCCGACCAGGAAATAGTCGCGATACGCGTCGATGTTCACCTGGGCCTGGCCCGGGCACGCAAGCAGCAACGCTGCGACCAGGATCACCGAGCGGCGACAGGCGTTGAGCCTGGACGCCGCGAGCGCATGTCCCGATTCTTTTTGCACTTGTGTCAAGCGGTTGACAGAACGAAATTGGGCACGAAGCGATTATGAACTCAAGGTCGGCGAAGCAGGAAATCCCGCACGACGACCGGCAATGAAACCACCGACACGAGGACTAACGCCATGACCCAGAATACACGCAACAGCTTCAGTTTTTCCCCTTTCATAGCGGCAATGGAAATCGCACTGACCCTCGTCGTCAGCACCGCGGTTATCTACGGCCTTTACTCGCTCAACGATCTCCCGATGATTTCTATCTGATTGGCGGTCTAATACCGCATCTGACAGGAGAAGAGTGCAATGGCTGATAATTAAGTCCCGGCGTTGCGTACCCGGTCCTCGGGCGTCGCGTCGGGATTCAGCGATTCGGCCGCAGCGCCCATATGCGGCGGGCATCGCGCAACTGCCCCCTTCAAGTGGGACTTTCCGGTCCCTCGTGGCAGAATCATTTAAAACGTTCCCCTGATTTTCAACGACCGGCTGGCACGTAATGGTGCAGCCGACAGCGGGCAAAACAACAATATGAATGTGCCGTCCGAAACCGATCGTGGTTCGGGAGCCGCCGCGCCAGGCGCGGTCGCGGTTGTTGCGCTGCTGTCGTTGGCCGCCCTCATCACTGCGCCCGCTGAGCGTGCCGTGGCGCAGGGCCTGTTTCGCCCACCCGCGGCCGAACGTTTCGAGCTGCCGCCGTTCGAGGCGCCCGCGACCGAGTCCGGTTCGATCCTGCCGCCGTACGTTCCCGAGCAGCGCGCGAAACCCTTGAGTCCGGCTGACGGCGACGCGGTATTGGTCCGCACAATCACTTTCAGCGGCAGCGACATCCTGACGGACGAAGACGCGGAACAGATACGGCAACGTTACGAGAATCGCGAACTGCGCGAAGCCGACATTATCCGGCTGCGCGACGAGACGACGCTGCGACTGATGGAGCGCGGGTTCCTGACTTCCGGCGCCGTTATTCCGTCCCAGTCGGTCGTCGACGGGCAGCTCGAGATTCAAATCGTGGCAGGCAATCTCGCCCAGATCGAAGAGCGGCAGACGGCCGGCTATCGCGACGGCTACATCAGCGGCTATATCGAAGGGTTCGGCGCGACCGACCCGGTCAACGTCTACGACCTCGAGCGTCGCCTGCAGGTGCTGGAACTCGACCCGCGAACGGAGCGCGTCGAGGCCGAGCTGCTGCCGGGCGAGGCGCGCGGCGAATCCATCCTGAGCGTCAGCGGCTATGCGGCTCGGCCCTACCGCGGCCGCTTCGAGATCAGCAACTACCAGAACCCTGCGATCGGCGCCTGGCGAGGCGTTGCGGAGGTCGACTTCCTGAACGTAACCGGCAACGGCGACGATCTCGGCCTCGGCGTTCGTGTCACCGAAGGTCTGCGCGAACTGTCGGGACAGTATTCGGCCGCGGTCAACAAGCGCGACGCGCGACTCGCTTTTTATGGGTATGCGTCCGACACCGAGATCGTCGAAGATCCGTTCGACCGGCTCGACATCGAGGCTGAGATTCGTACGTTCGGACTCAGTTACACGCACCCATATAAACGCTCGCTTAACCGATACGCATCGCTGTTCGCGATCGGGGAGTATCGAAGTAGTGAGTCGTTCCTGCTGGGCTCCGGCTTCTCTTTCTCGCCCGGCGTCGACGACGGCGAGGCGAAGATCGCCGCGCTGCGGATCGGCTGGGAGGACGTGCGTCGGAGCCGGAGCCAGGTTATTGCGACACGCATCATCGCGAGCGTCGGCGTTGATGCGCTGAATGCGACCAAGGCGAGCGGCGACATTGCGGACGGCCAGTTCGTCTCGGTTCTCGCGCGGACTCAGTGGGCACGACGCTTCGAGTTTCTCGACGGTCAGATGCTGGCGCGTCTCGACGGCCAGCTTGCGGATCGTGCGCTGCTCGGACTCGAGCAGTTCGGCATGGGCGGACACCGCACCGTGCGCGGTTACCGTGAGAATACGCTGATCCGAGACAACGGCGTCGTCGCATCCCTGGAATACCGCGCGACGTTGTGGTCGAACGTCGTCAGCGGTGCGTCATTCGAGGCGGGCCCGTTCGTGGACTATGGGTATTCCTGGAATACCGAACTTCCGGAGATCGGTGAACAAACGCTGGCCAGCATCGGCGTCGCCGTGCGCTGGCTGCCAATCGCGAATTTGCGCTTCGAGGTGGCCTACGGATACGCGCTGACTGACGTCGATATTCCCGGCGAAGACAACCTGCAGGACGACGGTGTGCACGTCGGCGCCTTCTGGGAAATTTGATGATCGGCCAACGTCAATTCGCGTTACTCGTAATCGTCTGTCCGCTGATCTTCGCGTCGCACGCGCCGGCGCAGACCCGGATCGTTCGCGACGGCACTGTTGGCAATCCGGACCTCGGCGTGCAGCCGCTGCTGGACAGCGCCGGCGTCATTGAAATCGGCGAAGCGCTGGGCAATCGGCCCGGCGACGGCGAGAACCTGTTCCACAGCTTCTCGGTGTTCGATCTATTGAACGGGGATACCGCCCTGTTTACCGCCGATCCCGGCAAGACGACGCGCAACGTCATCAGTCGCGTCACCGGTGGTCAGGCGTCGACGATCGACGGGACGATCAGGTCGAGTATTGATGGCGCGGATCTATACCTGCTGAATCCTCGCGGCCTGATGTTCGGCCCGAACGCACGGCTCGACGTCCCGGCCTCGTTCTACGCCAGTACCGCGCAGTCGGTCAGCATGCTCGGGTCCGACCCGGACGGCGCGCTGACGTTTACCGACGAGCCGAGCCTCGCGTTCGCGTCGCCGCTCGCATTCGGTTTTCTCGGCGATCCGTCGACGATACAGGTGAGCAACGGTCGTCTCGAAGTCGGAAAAAGACACGTGCTGTCGCTGCACGCGGGCGCAATCGAACTCGACGCCGCCGAACTCGCCGCAGGCGGGGGTGTGGAGCTGACCGCGTCGGGGCACATACACGTCGGCCCGGACACGACCGTGACGACGACTACGGACGGCAACAATGCGGCCGGCGACATCGTGCTCGCTGCCGGCACCGAGATCCTCGTTGACGGCGCAGAGATCAATTCGTTCACGGTCGGTGCGGGGCGCGCGGGCTCGATCGAACTGACGGCGGGCGTCATCGAGATCCTGAACGGTTCCCGAATTCAGAGTACAAGCGGTAATCCATCGATCGGCGGCGGCGGCGCTGGCGGCGGAGGAGGTGGTGGCGGCTCAGGGTCTGGCGGCGATGGCGGCGGCTCTGGTTCCGGCGGCGGTAGCGGCGGTTCGGGTTCCGGCGGTGCTAGCGGCGACTCAGGCTCCGGCGGCGATGGCGGCAAACCTGGTTCCGGCGGCGATAGCAGTGGCCCGGGCTCAGGCGGCGAT
>JBPCXI010000260.1:0-3906 GCA_051008895.1 Gammaproteobacteria bacterium
CGCCGGTGTTCGACATCGTGTCGAACTCGCTGCCGGTCGACGTGACCGTTGAAACGTACTGAGCGGGAGACGTTGTGAGCGAGCGGGGCGCCGGCACCGGATTGACGTCCGGTGTCGGCGTCTTTCAGCCCTGCATCTCGAAACGCATCGACAGATCGATGGCGCGGACGTCCTTCGTCAGCGCCCCGATCGAGATGTAGTCGATGCCGGACTCCGCGACCTCGCGAACGTTGTCGAGCGTGATGCCGCCCGACGCCTCGAGCTTCACGTTTGCATTGCGCTCGTTCCGCATCATCACGGCCTTGGCCATGCCGCTGGTCGAGAAGTTGTCGAGCAGGACCCGGTGCGCATCGGTCGCGAGCGTCTCGGCCAGCTGGTCAAGGTTTTCGACCTCGACCTCGACGAGAACCTTGCGACCCTGCTTGGTCGCATTGTTTACCGCCGGCCCGATTCCACCCGCGGCGGCGATGTGGTTTTCCTTGATCAGGATCGCGTCGTACAGGCCGATGCGGTGATTCTCGGCGCCGCCGACGCGAACCGCGTATTTCTGCGCGAGCCGCAGGCCGGGTAGTGTCTTACGCGTATCGAGGACCGTCGCGCTGGTACCGCTTACCGCATCGACATACCGTCGCGCCGCGGTCGCCGTCGCGGACAGCAGCTGCAGAAAATTCAGCGCTGTCCGCTCGCCCGTCAGCACCGCGCGTGCCGGGCCGCTCAGGTCGCACAGCTCGTCACCCGCGGCAGCGCGGTCGCCTTCGTCGACTTTCCAGTCGACGGCTACCGTCGCGTCCGTCTGCGCGAACACTTCGTCGAACCACGGCTGGCCGCAGACGACGCAGTCCTCGCGCGTGACGACGCGGGCTTGCGCGCGCTGGGTATCCGGCACCAAAGCGGCAGTCAGGTCGCCGGTGCCGACATCTTCGGCAAGTGCGACGCCGACCGACATCTTGAGGTACTGCGTCAGCGCTGCGGAAAGGCGATTGTCGTTCATCGGTGCGGCGTTGCCCTTGTGGGCGAAGTCGGATGATCGTCGATGATAGCGTACGGGACGACCGGTCGCGCATGCGTCGCGGACAAAAAAAGGCCGGGCGAACCCGGCCATGATTCTTGTGTCGGGGTCGCTATGTTGCGATTACATGAAATACCCGTGATGCGCGCCGACCATGCTCATCAGCATCGGAATCGACAGCATCGTATTCGTGCGCGACGCCATCAGCGCGATTTTCTTCGCTTTGCCGATCTCGTCTGCGCTTGCCTCGACCATGCCCAGTACCTTCTTCTGGTTCGGCCAGATCAGGATCCAGACATTGAACAGCATGATCGTGCCCATCCATGCGCCGACGCCGATGGTCAGCCCGTAAACCGGGTCGCCGTTGCCGTTACCGAGCAGAAACGCATTGGCGAACTCGCCGCGCTCGAGCAGGTAAACAGCGCCGCTGACCCACGTCGCAACTGCCGCCCAGCGGAACCACAGCAGCGCACGCGGTGCGATGTACTTGGAGATGCCGGCGCCGCCGGGCCCGCCTTCGTCGGCGGCCGCGTCGGCCAGGCCAGGCACCTGAACGAAATTGAAGTAATAAAGCAGCCCGATCCATGTGATGCCGACGGCGACATGAAAGAAAATTACGACCGCACCGCTGTCCGCCATGCCGACCGACGTCGCGGCGAATGCGATCGCGGACGCGATCACGATGCCGGAAATAATCGTGCCCCAGATGCTGTTCAGTGGATTCATGTCAGCAGTCCCCCGTTATTGGATAGCGGAAGGATAGGCGAGCCCCGGTCAATTGGCAATTATTCTCATTCAACCGTGACCCGGGCGTCGTAGATCGGCCTGAACCGGTTGACGATGTCGCAGAACAGATCCGCCGTCATCTCAGCGTCATAGGCCGCGGAGTGTGCCTCGTCGGCTTGCCACTCGAGACCCGCCGCGGTGGCGGCGCGCGCGAGCACGGTCTGGCCCAGCGCGACGCCCGCGATCGTCGCGGTATCGAACACGCTGAACGGGTGGAACGGGTTGCGCTTGATCGCGGCGCGCCGCACCGCCTCGTTCAGAAAGCCGAGGTCGAAGTGTGCGTTGTGGCCGACGAGAATCGCGCGCGTGCAACCGGTCTCGCGCAATTCGGCCCGGATCTCGCGAAAGACTCTCTGCAGCGCGTCTTTTTCCGGAATCGCGGGGCGCAGCGGATGATGCGGGTCGATGCGATTGACCTCGAGCGCCGCCGGTTCGATGTTCGCGTCGGCGAACGGCAGCACGTGGTAGCGCATCGTGTCTGCACGGTGAATGACACCCTGATTGTCGAGGCGCAGCGGCACGGCCGCGATCTCGAGCAGTGCGTCCGTTTTCGCATTGAAGCCGCCGGTTTCCACATCAACGACGACCGGCAGAAAGCCACGGAAGCGCCCGGCAATAGCGTTCGTATCGCTCACTGCGAGCGGCTGATCGGTCCGGCGATCCGTTCGACTTCTTCCGCCCTGTCCAGCAGCAGCCCCAGTGTGTAGCGCACGCCGAAGCCGGTCGCACCCGCCGGTACCTGGGCCAGCCCTTTCTTCGAACTGTCGGCGCTCAGGTCCATATGCACCCAGCTCACGTCATCGGGCACGAAACGCTGCAGGAATCGCGCCGCGAGAATCTGGTCGCCCTCGCCCTCGATCGAGCACTGCAGCACGTCGGCGACCTTCGATTCGATGTCGTCATCGAAGTCGGCGTCCATCGGAAACGGCCACACACGTTCGCCACTCGCGACGCCGTTGTCGATCAGCAGCGAATTGAGTTCGGTTCGATTCGTGAACACGCCGCTGTAGCGGTTCGTCAGTGCGTACACACACGCACCTGTCAGCGTCGCATAGTCGAGTATCAGGCCGGGCTTCTCCTTGCCGGCCAGCGCGAGCGTGTCCGCGAGCACCATGCGTCCTTCCGCGTCGGTGTGAATGACTTCAATTGTTACGCCGTTGACCGCGGTCACGACGTCGCGCGACTTGTACGCTTTCGCGTCGATTCGGTTCTCGGTGATCGCGAGCCAGCAGTCGACGGCTTCGGGGTAATCGATCTGCGTCAGCGCCTGCAGCGTTGCGAGCGCGATCGCGCTGCCGCCCATGTCCGTATGCATATCGAGCATGTGCTTGAACGGCTTCAGGTTATTGCCGCCGGTATCGAAGATGATGCCCTTGCCGACCAGCGCGACCGCGGGGTTCTTGCCGGCTTTCGCCGGTCGATACTGCAGTCGGACGATGCCGGCGTCGGGCGTCGCGTTGCCCTGCGAGACGGCCAGAAAGGCGCCGGCGCCCAGCTTTTTGAGCTCGGACTCGTTGAAAAACGTCATGCGCCAGCCGTTGCTCTTCGCGAGTGTCTTGAGCACGTTGCGATAGCTCTTGGCATCGAGCCGGTTCGCCGGCAGGGTCACGAGCCAGCGCGCGAGATTGATCGCCGCCGATTCAGCGACCTCGCGGTCGACGGAGATGCGATTGTCGAGACCGAGCAGGCGGACGCTGGTCAGCTTCGGCGCGGGCCCGGGCTTGCTCTGGTAAGACGGCCCCCGGTACGCATGCGATAGCGCGGCGAGGACGGTCGCGCGCGCGATCGACTCGGCGCGGTCGGGGTCGACGCCGGCGATCATGATGCCGAGGCTGCGCGGGTTGTCGCGCAACGCGGCGCCGACAGCTTTGCGGGCCGCGCCGAGAATCTCGAACGCCGGCGGGCTCGACTTGCCCGTTGCGCTCTTCGGGAGCCGGTAAACGACTACGCCTGTCGCGGCGGAATTGCTCAGGCGGCTGTGCAGCGTCGCGTCCTTGTCGAGGCGCCGCGACAGCGTGCGCAGGCGCGCGCCGTCCGGCAATCGCGACCACAACTTCGCCGGCGCGCTCACGGGCAAGATAAAGAGCAATTGATCCAGCCGCGCGAGCACG
>JBPCXI010000261.1:0-5461 GCA_051008895.1 Gammaproteobacteria bacterium
CCGTCGGGGAACTGGATGACGCGACCGCCGCGCGTGTCGCAGCATGGGAGAGAAAAGAGCAACGCGCGCGTCCGGATCTTGCGGATCCGAAAATCCAGGAGTCGATCCGCATCAACAGCCGGGGACAACTCGGCGAGTTTCTCGTCGAACGCTGGACGACGAGTCTTATCGTACAGATCTTCGTGGGCTTGAAAGCCTGGTCGCTCGATGCGCTCGGCACGATGCTGCTCGGCATGGCGCTGTTCAAGACCGGGGTGCTGACGCTGACAGCATCGCGAGCGACCTGCGTCCGGATGGTCGTGGTCGGCTACGGTATCGGCTTGCCGCTGGCGATTTGGGAAACCAGTACGCTCGTCACCGCGAACTTTGACCCGCTGTTAAAGGCCCGGCACCTGCTGCACTATGACGTCCGCAGAATCGCGGTCGCGCTCGGCCATCTCGGCGTCATACTTTTGCTGTGCCGCGCGTATCCGACGGGCCGACTGTTGACGAAGATCGGCGCGGTCGGCCGCATGGCGCTGACAAACTACCTCGGGCAGTCGATACTCGGCGGACTTATCTTCTACTCGATCGGACTCGGACTCTATGGTCAGTTTACCGGTTTCCACCTGTATCTCGTCGTCGTGTTCATCTGGACAGTGCAGATCGCGTTCAGTAACTGGTGGCTCGCGCGCTTTCGTTTTGGGCCGTGCGAATGGCTGTGGCGATCGATGACTTACGGTCGGCGACAACCGTGGAAATGACGATGGAATACGAAGCTGTAATTCGCCTGGTGTTTTTCATTGGCGTGCTCGCCGCCGTCGCGGCCTGGGAACGCGTCGCGCCACGACGCGTTCCGACGATGTCGAAAGTCGTTCGCTGGAGCAATAACCTCGGACTCGTCGTGCTGAATACCGTCGTCGTCAGGCTGTTGTTCCCGACGGCGGCTGTCGGCCTCGCGGTCACCGCGACGCAGAACGACTGGGGTCTTTTCAATATCGTCCAGTCGCCCTTCCCCGTCGCGGTGATCGTGTCGATCGTCGTCATGGACTTCGTGATCTACATGCAGCACGTGATGTTTCACGCCGTGCCGGTGCTGTGGCGCCTGCACCGCGTGCACCACGCCGATCCCGACTACGATGTGACGACGGGCACCCGCTTTCACCCGTTCGAGATCGTGATCTCGATGCTGATCAAGTTCGCGACGATCCTGCTGCTCGGGCCACCGGCGATCGCGGTCGTGATCTTCGAGGTCGTGCTGAATGCGACGGCGATGTTCAATCACGGCAACATCGCGCTGCCGCATGCCGTCGACCGGAATCTGCGACTCTTTATAGTCACACCCGATATGCACCGGGTGCATCATTCCATCGAGCCGGACGAGGCCAACAGCAACTTCGGCTTCAACCTGCCCTGGTGGGATCGCCTCCTCGGCACCTATCGCGCGCAGCCGATCGCCGGGCATACGCGCATGTCGATCGGCCTGCGCGGCCATCGCGACCCGGCGGAGACGACCTGGCTACCGGGCATGCTGCAGTTCCCGTTCCGCCGCCGCATGGGCGACTACGCGATCAACCGGCGCTGGCGCGACCGCGACACCCCGCGCTGACGCCTACTCCGGCTTGCGGAACAGCAGTGTGAATCGGTCGGAGTTGCCGGTGACCGTCTTGCGTCCGACCTCATAACGCAACTCATCGTCCGGACGATAGTGCAGGTCGCTGAAATCGACGAACTCGAAACCGGCGGCCTGAATTTCCTTAATCATCAGCACCGGATCCATGCGACGCCAGTTCTCTTTCGTGTCGAGTTCGTTGTGCCGCCGCGTGTGGTCGACGACGCCGTACACACCGCCGGGCTTGAGCGCAGCAAACGCCGCGGCGTTGATGTTGGCGCGCGACTGCTCCGGAAAATTGTGCAGGTTGCGAAACGTCAGAATCATGTCGACGTCCTCGACCGCCAGCTCGAATTCGCCGATGTCGAAAATGCCGTAGGCGCCGGTAGGCTTGAACTGGGCATCGACCGGCAGTACCTCGACACCGGACAGCGAGTCATGCTGCGCGAGCATCTCGCCGATGTTGCGCGTGCCGAGCGTGACGTAAAGCTGGCCGTTGTCGGCCAGCACCGGCCCGAGAATCTTCGTGTACCAACCGCCGCCGGGTAACATTTCAACGACGCGCATGTCATCCTTCAAACCGAAAAACTCCAGGGTTTTTCGCGGCTTGCGATTCGCGTCGCGCTCTTTTTCTGCGGCGCTACGGATGTCACTGTCGACGGCCTGCTTGATCTTCTGGCCCATCGGGCTCAGCTGCTCCGGCGTAAACTGCGCATGCGCAGCGCTCATGAAAGCGACCAGGATAGTAGCCGCGAAAATGGCCCGGAAAGTAGCCCGGAAAGTAACGGAGAGAAGCTTGTTCATCATTATTCCTCCTCGATGCAGGCGACCCATTGTCGCGAGCCGCGAAGCAGTTTACTGTTTTCCTCGATACGGTGGCCACTTCCGATCACGATGAGGAGTGCCGGACTTGAATCAGTGCAGCGGATTGCTATTGCGGCTGGCAGTGTGCGCGGCGACGCTCCTGGCCGGGGCAGCAGCGACGGCCGAGACGCCGCGAATATTTGCGATCACGAACGTGCGCATCGTCACGGCGCCGGGCCAGACCTTCGATGACGCCACGGTCGTGCTGCGCGATGGCCTGATCGAGGCCGTTGGCGCCGACGTCGAGCCGCCGGCTGACGCCCGGATATTCGAGGGCGAGAGCGGCTGGACCGTCTACCCGTCTTTTATCGATGCCGCGTCGACTATCGGCCTCGATGCCGACACCGCGAACGACTCGTCACGCCCGCCGCGGCGCGCGGCCGGCGGCAACACCCGTCCCGGAGCGCCGCACGAACTGGAGGCGGTGCATCCCGAATACGCGGTCGTCAATCGTATCGACTTCGCGCAAGCAAGCGTCGAACGACATCGGGAACTCGGCTTCGCGGTCGCACACGTGCTGCCCGACAAAGGCGTCTTTCGGGGCGAATCGGCCGTAGTCCTGACACGCGATGCGCCGGCGCAAAAACTCGTCTTGTCGGCCGCGTCGAGCCAGGTCGTTGCGCTCGAAACCTCGAGCTTCATGGCGCGCAAGTATCCGTCGTCGTCGATCGGCGCGGTCGCGACGGTGCGCCAGACCCTGCTGGACGCGGAACGACACCGGATCTGGACCGAACGTTACGCGACGGACCCGCGCGGCATGCCTCGACCCGAGTTTCGGGCGTCCGACGCGGCACTACTCGCCGTCTTGAGGGGAGAACGGCCGGTTGTATTCGTGTCACGCGCAGCGCTCGATCCGGGACGCTTCAGGGAATTCGCGAGCGAGTTCGAATTGCGTGCCTTGACGGTCGCGACCGGACTCGCGCATCGGCCGGATGACCTGCGCGCCGCGGAAATGCCGGTGCTGCTGCCGATGGTGATGCCGGACAAGCCGGACCTTGGGGATGCCGACGAGATTCGCGATACGACGCTGCAGGAACTGCAGAGCTATGTCGGCGCGCCGCGGCTACCCGGGCTGCTCGCCGCTGCAGACATCGACTTTGCGTTCGTCACGCTCGGCATGAAGAGCGTCCGGAAGTTCCACGAGCACCTCGCGGCCGTCGTCGACGCCGGACTGTCCGCCGACGTCGCGCTGGCCGCTGTGACGACGGTACCGGCGCGTCTGCTCGGCCTCGATCGCGTCATCGGCACGATCGAGGTCGGCAAACAGGCGAACCTGTTCATCGTCGACGGCGATTTGCTGACCGACAAGCCGGAATTGCGTCACGTGTTCGTAGATGGATACCACGAAGAAATCGAACCGCAGGAAACGATTGGCGATCCGAATGCGGTCGTCGATCCGCGCGGAACCTGGGAGATTGTGACCGAGGTGATGGGCCGCGCCGCCGAGTCGACCTGGACGATCAGCGGCACTGAAGGCAACTATCGCGGATTCAGCGAGGGTCAGGGCGGCAAACAGCCGTTCCGCAGCGTCGAACTGCGTGGCAACGCGATGACCGTGACGAGCGACACGTCACGCGGCGAATTCGAAATCACCGTAATCGTCAGCGGCGAGGCGCTCGAGGGCGACACCGAAATGGAGTCACCGCGTGGGTCAGCAAAGATGGAAGTCGAGGGCCGACGAGTGGAGGGTCCGGAGGAGATGCGATGACGCCCATGACACGATCTCGCCTGCTCGGTGGTCTCGTAGCGGTCGTCATGCTCGGGTCGACGGCGAGCGCCGTCGACGTCGAGTTGACGGAGGTGCTGGACGTACATCCGTATCCGTCGCCGACGTCGATGCCGGGCCGTGTGCTGATCAGCAACGCGACAGTGTGGACCATGGCAACGGACGGCATCCTGAAGAACGCCGACGTGCTAATCGACGACGGCCGGATAAAAGCCGTCGGTCAGAACATCAATGCGCCCCGCGACACGCTGGTAATCGACGCAACCGGCAAACACGTGACGCCCGGGATCGTCGATGCGCACAGCCACAGCGCTACGGAAGATCTCAACATAAACGAAGGCGTCAATAGCATCAGCGCCGAGGTGCGGATCCGCGACATTCTCGATCCACGCTCGCTGGATATCTACCGGCAGTTGAGTGGCGGCGTCACGACGATCCAGGTGTTGCATGGGTCAGGGAACACGATCGGCGGACAGAACGCAATCGTGAAACTGCGCTGGGGCGCCGAGACGCCGGCCGAACTGCTGTTCGAAGACGCACCGCCGACGATCAAATTCGCGCTCGGCGAAAACCCGAAGCAATCGGCATTCAACCCGGGGCCATTCGCTCGCAACGGGCGCAAACTGCGCTATCCGGCCACGCGCATGGGCGTAGCCGCGCTGATCCGGGCAAGTTTCGAGCGCGCCGCGGAGTATCGCGCCGAGTGGGCGCGCTACGAAGCGCTGTCGTCCCGCCAACGCAAACGCGCTGCGCCGCCGCGCCGCGACCTTCAACTGGAGGCGCTTGCCGAGGTCCTCGACGGCGAGCGATATGTGCACAGCCACGCCTATCGCGCCGACGAAATTCTCACCCTGATTCGCATCGCCGAGGCGAACGGTTTCCGCGTCGAGACTTTCCATCACGTCCTCGAGGGCTACCGCGTCGCGGACGAGATGGCGGCGCACGGCGCGGGGGGCTCGACGTTCTCCGACTGGTGGAGTTTCAAGATGGAGGCGTACGATGCTATCCCGTACAACGCGGCACTGATGCAAAGCCGCGGGGTGCTGACGAGCCTGAATTCCGACGACGCGAATCTCGCCCGGCGCCTGAATCTCGAAGCTGCGAAGACCCTGCGCTATGGCGGGCTCGATCGCCAGACGGCGATGGCCATGGTCACGCTGAATCCGGCCCGCCAGTTGCGCATCGACGAGCGTGTCGGCTCGCTCGTGGAAGGCAAGGATGCGGACGTGGTGATCTGGAGCGGCGACCCGCTCAGCGTCTATTCGGTCGCGGAAACGACG
>JBPCXI010000262.1:0-4430 GCA_051008895.1 Gammaproteobacteria bacterium
CTGCTGCATCGCCTCGGCGAGCTCTATCTGCTCGTGCAGGCGCTGAAGCGCGGCGTCAACATTCAGCATGACGACGACTGGGACGCGCTCGTCCAGCGCTGGCATCCTACGATCTGCACCGAGATCCTGGTGCAGTGGGGGCTGCCGGCGTTCATCGGCGACGCCGTCAGCACGCAGGACTCGCTCGCGACCGCCGACTCCGTCGAGATGACGCCGTTCGCGACGTTGCTCGCCGCATCGAAACTCTACAACGGCGTGCGCGACCAGCAGACCGGCGAGAAAGCCGAGCAGGCGGCCGCACTGCTCGCGCCGCTCGAACTGTGGGGCAAGTCGTTCCTCGCGACCGTCGCGGATTGCAACGACGAAATCGACGCGGTCCGCAGCGCGATCTCCTGAGCTACCAGACCTTGCCGCCGATCCAGGCGCCCGCGGCCGGCACGAACGGCTCGATCGTCACCTCACCGTACAGACCACAACGATAATACGGGTCGGCATGCAGCAGACGCTCGGCGTCATCGCGATCGTCGGTCGCGTAAATGAACACGCTGAATGCCCATTCGTCATTCGCCTTGCCGTCGTTCGTCTTACCGCCGGCGGGGCCGGCTACCAGCAGGCGATCGAGTATGCCCTCGATATAGTCGAAGTGCGCACGCAAATGCGTCTCGCGCAGCGCCGCGGAGTCGGCAGAGTCTTGGTCATGACAGATCGCGATGAACGGCATGCTCGCTGAACCTCATGTGCATGGATGACGCCAGCGTACTACTCGGTCGGCGGTACGTACATCCTCGCATTGTGCATGGCCGATGATTAATCGATGTTGAATTTAACGGTGAACGCCGGATGCCGGCAAAGGAGTTCGTCATGAGAGTCGGCGATGTCTGCACGAGAAAGCTGGTCGCGGTGCAACCGGACGATTCGATACTCGCGGCCGCGCAGCGCATGCGCGAACAGCACGTCGGCGACGTACTCGTGGTCATGGACGAAAACGAATGCTGTATCGGGATCCTGACGGACCGTGATATCACGATCGAGGTCGTCGCGAATCAGATCGATCCGAACGACTTGACGGTCCGCGACGTGATGTCGGATGACGTGCTGACGATTGACGAGGACGAGGACATCCTCGAGGCGCTCGAGATGATGTCGCGCGCCGGCGTACGCCGGCTGCCGGTGACGAACGAGGACCGCGACCTGTGCGGCATCATCAGCGTCGACGATATCATCGGCACGCTCGCCGAGAGCCTGCTGGAGGTATCCACGCTAGCGCACCGCCAGCGTCACCGCGAGCAGCACCGACGCGCCGTCTAGCCCCAAAGGTGGTTGTCTTTCTCGATGACCTGTGAGGGCGTACCGACGATCAGCCTGTCCGGACCACGGACGATGTGCGTGTCCTTCTCGGGATAGTCCAGCTTGCTCAGGAAGTGCTGCATCGTGTTCAGACGCGCGCGCTTCTTGTCATCCGATTTGACGATCGTCCATGGCGCGTCAGCCGTGTCGGTATAAAAGAACATCGCTTCTTTCGCCTGCGTGTACTCGACCCACTTGTCGCGCGACTGCTCGTCGATCGGGCTGAGCTTCCATTGCTTCAGCGGGTCGCCCTGCCGTGCCGCGAAACGACGCTCCTGCTCATGTCTCGTTACCGAAAACCAGAACTTGAACACACGAATACCGGAACGGACCAGCATGCGCTCGAGATCCGGCACCTGGCGCATGAACTCGAGGTATTCGAGTGAATTGCAGAAACCCATCACGCGCTCGACGCCGGCGCGGTTGTACCAGGAACGGTCGAAAAACACCATCTCGCCGCGCGTCGGCATGTGCTGGATGTAGCGCTGGAAATACCACTGCCCCAGCTCATGTTCGGTCGGTTTCTCGAGCGCGGCCACGCGCGCCGCGCGCGGATTCAGGTGCTCCATGAAGCGCTTGATCGTGCCGCCCTTGCCGGCTGCGTCGCGGCCCTCGAACAGCACGATGATGCGCTGCCCGGTCTGCTTGACCCAATTCTGCACCTTCAGCAGCTCGACCTGCAGCTCCTTCTTATGATGCTCGTAAACGGCGGTCTTGATCTTGTTCTTGTACGGGTACGTACCCTCGCGAAACAGGTCCCGAATCTCGTCCGGGCTGTGCCGAACCTCGGCAAACAGATGCGCCGCATGCGATTCCGCATGGCGCTTTTCAACCAGCGACTCGCCGCTGCGATCCTCGGTCTCGTCGAGTGACGAAGACGTATTCTTGCCCATAGCCGTGACTTTACCGCTAGTCATATATCGAACCCCTAAGTCATGCAGCTGAACGGCTGCACCGGAGTCATGCTGACAGCGTTCGCGGCCGCCATCTATACGTACTATCCGGAATCGTGACGGCGCTCACAGGCGCAACGTGCCGGCCCGGCGCCAGCGAATTTGCTGCCGGAATCGGGCGCAAAGAAAAGGCCCGGCTCGCAGCGCGAGCCGGGCCTGGTGTCACAAGTCCAAACGTCGGCTAACGGCCGCCGAATCGATAGGACGCCTCGATGCCGAAGTTACGCGAGCGACGGAAATCGGCGAAGAACGCCCGCGGCCAGGTGGTCTCACAGGCGCCCGGAGGGCACGAGCCTGCCGGCGCGCCTGCCGTTGACGTACTCGCCAGCGCACGGCCGAAGAAATTCGGCTCCTGCAGCCAGCGCGTGGCCATCGATGGGGCGTCCTCTTCGGTCAGATTGCGGCCATAGATCGCCACCTGCCATCGATCCGTGCCGATCCCGAGGCGCGCGTTCAGGATCGAATTTTCGGGCACCCACGCCTGGTTGTGCACCTGGACCGGTTTCTTGTCTTCCCACGTGTAGTCCACGTTCGTGAAGAACTCCATCTCGCCGCTGATCTGCTGCGTCCAGTCCAGATTCGCGCTGAACTGGTTCTTCGACGCCAGCGGGAACGCGCTGCCGACGATCGAGCCGTTACCCTGCCCGTTCACGTTGTTGCCCGTGCAGTTTTGCGCGTCGGTCAGCACACCGCCGCCGGAAGTCAGCACCCACTGGTCTTTGTCGCAACCCTCGGTGAACCGGGTGTCGGCCAACGCGTAGCTCATGCCGAGGTTCAGGTTATCCAGGATCGCCCACCCGAACTCGAGCTCGACGCCCTTGACCTCGCCGTCGCCCTGATTCGTGACGATCGACGTCAGCTGGCCGCCAGCGCTGGACAGCGGCGTCGTCAGCTGGATCTTGTCGAGCTGGTTGAAGAACAGCGCCGCATTGAGATACACGCGTCCGTCGGCGACGACCGTCTTCAGGCCGAGCTCGTAGGTATCGGCTTCTTCCTGACCATAGGTCGGCGCGCCGACGCCTGCGCCCGCGTCGCCATTCAGGCCGCCGGGCTTGTAGCCCTTGGCGTAGATTGCATAGAGCATTGAGTTGTCGGTAACGTCCCAGTTCGCGGAGACCCGCGGGGCCCATTCGGAAAAACTGGCTTTGCCGTCGAAACTCGGGGTCGGCAGGTCCTTACCTTCGACCAGCGTCTTCTCTTCGTCGAACCAGCGCAGCTCGAGCGCCATTGAAAAGTCCTCGAGGAACGCATACTCGAGCATGCCGAACGCAGCAATGTTGGTCGTCTCTTCGGTGTCGAGGACGCCGGTCACGGTCGTCGCCGGAGCGCCGCTCGGCGCCCAGACAATGTCGCTGCCGTCGATCTCCTGGCCATAGTAGAATCCGCCCAGCATCCAGGTCAGGCGCTGATCGCCCGGCGACTCGATGCGGAGTTCCATCGTGACATCGGTTGCGTCATCAATTTCGGAAGCACACAGAAGACATTCGCTTTGCGACAGATCGGAGGGCCCGGCGAACGGCGACGCCAGGTTAACCGCCGAGTGATCGCTATCCGACCCGGTGGCAAGTTCGTCATTGCGATACGCGATCGAGCCGATCAGGTTGTAGCCGCTGCCCATGATGTCCCAGTCGCCCGAAAAGTTCAGATACGTCAGGTCGCGTTCGACACCGGAAAATGCGACACCCTGCGCGGGGTCGTACGGATCGTCGCCACCGGGGAAACCAGGAACGATAAATGCCGGAACACCCGGTGTTGGCTGATCCGGAATACCCGGGACGAGGTTGGCGACACCGTCGGCGTCGGGTCCGTCGTTGACCGACACCACGCGGTTTTCGCCGGAGATCTCGCCGCAGAAGTACTGGTTATTGTTCGTGCTGTTGGTAGTGCCGCCAAATGGCCCGTTCCACGCGGCGTTCGACCGCGTACCCGGGAAGCAGTTATTGGATTCCGTCGGCTGCAGGAAGAACGCGCGCGTTCCGTCACGATCTTCCTGATATGCGCCGCGCAGCCGAAACGAAACGTTGTCGACCGGTGACCAGTCGATGACGCCGTTGATCGCCGTGGTCTCCTCGTCACCGACGTCGCGGCCGGTCACCTGGTTGGTCCACTCGCCGTCGAACGTGTAGTACC
>JBPCXI010000263.1:0-4267 GCA_051008895.1 Gammaproteobacteria bacterium
TATGATTTTTCTTTTCCTCGTTCTGCGCGCTGATGCGGCGGAAGCCGCGCGCCGAAGACCCGACGAACAGCGGCGTCGCGGGCACGCTCGCCAGCATGAACAAACCGACGACCCAGTCGATCCAGAAGATCGCGCCGACGAGGAACAGCGGCATCGCGATCGCGACCCAGATCTGCACGAAGTAGACGCTGAAGTAGTAGTCGAGGTACTCGACGCCCTCGGTCGCCGTGTTCGCGATCTCACCGGTGCGCCGCTTGCCGAGCAGGCCCGGCCCGAGTTCGACGACCTTCTTGTAGATCTGGTCGCGTACGTTGAGCTTCGCTTCGCTGGAGGCGCGGAACTGGCCGGTCCGGAACAGCCAGGCCAGCGCGGCCTTGCCAATCACCAGCGCGGTCAGGATCCAGAGCCACTGGCGGACCAGGTTCGATCCGTCGACGACCGCGTCCACCGTAAGACCGAGAATGTAGTACAGCAGGATCGTGGTCGGAATCATCAGGATTCCGGCGATCAGGCCGACCTTGACCCATTTCATCGTATCAGGCGTGATGAGCCTGTCGTCGACTCCCAGCATAGGACTGCTCCGGTCTCTGTATTTGTATCAGTAACTTACGGCAACCCGCATCGCGCGGATTCGCCCGAGTTTGGGTTATCCTAGAGTCTCAAGTAGGGTTGAAGGTCAACCCTTGGCCTATAGGTACAAACCCAACCCATGTCCCGCTCGTCCGCAGGCTTTGATTCCGCCGCAAACACTATGCTGACAATCGGCGAGTTGGCCAAGCGCGCCAGCGTCTCGACGTCGCTGCTTCGTTATTATGAAAAAGAATCGCTACTCGAGCCGTCGGGCCGCACCTCTTCTGGCTATCGACTATACGCCCCGGAAGCCGAGCGAACATTGCGGTTTATTCGTAGTGCGCAGCGCTACGGTTTCTCACTCAACGACATCAGGCTGATCCTCGGCGCGACGGCTGCGAGCGGCGAGGGGGATACCGATATCCGGGCCATCGCCGAGGAGCGGTTCCTCGACATCGAGCGCCGCGTGACCGAAATGCTCGTGCTGCGGCACGAACTGGAGCTGTTCCTGGACGACGTGGCGCTGCATCTCGACCGGTCGGTCGGCGCGTCGGCCGGCGAGCAGTATCGGCAGCTGCTCGAAACCGCCTGTGGACATGAGCACGCTCCCGGGCGCGCGTCCTCGCTACATAAGCTGATCGAGAGGCTCGGGTGCAAGCTGGCGGACGGAGAGTCCGACAGCCTGCTCGACGAATTGCGCGGGCGACACATACATATATGGCGCGACGACGACGGCTACTCCGTGCTGTTCACGGAGCCGGACGCCGCGCTGGAGCGGGCGCTGAACAAGCTCGCGGCCGGCGAGGCCGACTGCGAGGCCCACCTCGAGCCCGAGGTGTCTTCTGACGACGGGGGCCTGTTGTTCCGGGCCCGCGGCGCCAACGCGTTCCTGTACGCGCAGCTGTTCCTGTCACTGGAGTTACGCCAGGCTTGACCTTAAACCCTGCTTTAAGGGTCATCATTCACTGCATACCGGTCCGCGGGCGGACCAGGGGAATTCAGGAATGAGTCAGGGTAACAGCGCGAGCGTGGCAGAGCCGCTGCAGGTCAAGATTGCCGGCATGGACTGCGGCAGCTGCGCGATGACGATCGAGAACAGCATGCGCGCGCTTGACGGCGTCAACGACGTGTCGGTCAGTTTCACGACCGAGAGCATGGAACTCGACGGCAACGTTGACCTCGAGGACGTCGAGTCGCGGCTGCAGGAGCTCGGCTACAGGATAGCTGACGACGCCCCGGCCGCGCTCGATATCGTCGAGCGGCGCGGTTTCGCCGGCTTCCTCTCGTTCCTGTGGGGGCAGCCGCCGCTCCGGCGCGCGCTGCTGGTCGCGGCGGCCGTCATCGTCGGCGTATTCACGCTGCGCGATGTTGCGCCGATAGCCGGCTTCGAGCCGCTGCAGCTACTGTTCGGCGCAGCAGTGCTGATCGCCGGAGCACCGGTCTTCATCAAGGGATTACGGGCATTGATTTTCGCCCGGCGCGTGACGATCGACCTGCTGATGGCAGTCGCGTGCGTCGGCGCGCTCGGCATCGGTGAGACCGGCGAGGCGGTGACGGTCATCCTGCTGTTCATGCTCGGTGAGGCCCTGGAGGCTTACAGTGCCGAACGCGCGCGCGATTCCCTGCGCAGCCTGATGGCACTGCAGCCGCAGGAAGCGACCGTGCTCAGGGCGCACGATGACCCGCATGATCATCACGATGATCACGAGCACGACGAGCACGGCCGCGACCATGACGGCGGCGCGCACGATCACCAGGTCACGTTGCCGGTCGAAGATGTCGTGATCGGGGACCGCGTGCTCGTGCGACCCGCGCAGAGGATCCCGGTCGACGGCGAGATCATCGTCGGCACGTCGTCGGTGAACCAGGCGCCGGTAACGGGCGAGAGCGTGCCCGTGCGGAAAACGTCCGGCGACGACGTCATGGCCGGTACGGTAAACGGTGAGGCGGCCCTCGAAGTTCGCGTCACGCGGCTCGCGTCCGACGGCACGATCGCGCGGATCGCGAAGCTGGTGGAGCAGGCGCAGGCACAGCGCAGCCCGGCGGAGCGCTTCATCGACCGTTTCGCGCGCTGGTATACGCCGGCCGTCGTGCTGCTGGCGGTGCTTGCGGTCGCGATCCCCGTGCTGGCGTTCGGCGCCCCGTTCCTCGATACCGCCGACGGCGCGCGAGGCTGGTTGTATCGCGGCCTGACGTTGCTGATCATCGCCTGCCCGTGCGCGCTGGTCATCAGTATCCCGGTCACCGTCGTCAGCGGCCTGACCCGACTCGCCAATCTCGGCGTGCTCGTGAAGGGCGGGGCGCAACTCGATCGGCTCGCCGACGTCCGCGTCGTGGCATTCGACAAGACCGGAACGCTGACGCATGGCAAACCGCAGGTGACCGGCGTGCGTGCCGGTGACTGTGAGCATCCTGCGGATCAGAACAGCGACTGCGACGACTGCGACGATGTCGTCGCAGCGGCCGCCGCGGTCGAGCGCGCGTCGGAGCACCCGGTCGCGCACGCGATCATTACCGCTGCCGGTCAGCGTGCGGTCGCGCATCGGTGGGATACCGCCAATGACGTACAGGCGCATCCGGGCCGAGGTGTCAGCGGTCGGCTGAGTAACGGTGATGCGGTATCGGTCGGCAGCGGAGATATGTTCGAGTCCGGCGCCGCGGGATGGAACGACGTGTCGCCGTATGCGGACGCTGCCCGCGACGCGGGTGAGACTGTGATGTACGTGTCGAGAGACGACAAGGTCGTCGGGTATATCGGCGTGCAGGATGCGGTCCGGGACGCTTCGGTCGATGCGCTGCGCGAGCTGGACGAACTCGATCCGCCGGTCAGCGAGGTCATGCTGACAGGCGATAATCCCCAGGCTGCGGAACGCATTGCAGCCAAGATCGGCGGTATCGACGATGTCCGCGCCGGGCTGCTGCCGGATCAGAAACTTCGCGCGATCGAGGAGCTGCGGGAAGAGCTTGGCACGATCGCGATGGTCGGCGACGGCATCAACGATGCGCCGGCACTCGCGCGGTCGGATGTCGGCATCGCGATGGGTAGCGGCGGCACGGCCCAGGCGATGGAAACCGCCGACGTCGTGCTGATGCAGGACGATCTGTCACACGTACCGCTCGCGCTGCGCGTTGCCCGCAAGTCGCGGCGTGTGATCAAGCAGAATATTGCGCTAAGTCTTGGCCTGAAGCTCGCGTTCCTGGCGCTCGCGCTGCCGGGCATCGCCACATTGTGGATGGCGGTCGTTGCCGACGTCGGCGCGACCCTGCTCGTAACGCTGAACGGCATGCGTTTGCTGCGTCAGTCCTGACGATCGGCGCTCAGATCGCGCCGAAGTTGCCGACGAACTGCAGTACCAGCCCGCCGGCGAGCAGCAGGAAACCGGTAATGTCAGTGCGCGCCTGGTTCTGCATCGTCTCGATTATTCGCGGAATCTCGCGGATGCCGAAGATGTCGACGAAAAGCCGCCCGATGCTGCGGTGTATTCCTATCGACGAGAGTGCGATATAGAGCGCGCCGCCGATTTCGAGCAGGATACCCAGTTGACCGAGTGTCCAGAAGAAGTCGAGTTGCATGTTCGTATGAGCTCCTTTGCCGGCGTCGTCCCGCCTACGATAGACGTCCGGATTCGTGATTCCCATCGCGCGTGCTTGCGGTTGATACGTATGCGATGATGCGTCTGCCCGACGTTTAGCGGAC
>JBPCXI010000264.1:0-4590 GCA_051008895.1 Gammaproteobacteria bacterium
ATATAGCGCAGGTCGTCGCCGATGTCGCGGGCATCCTGGCAGTCGATTGCGCGCGCCGCGCTCGTCGCGAGCAACAGCGTTGCAATTGCTATTCGACGCAACGGTTTACGCATGACAGATGCGACAAAAACGCTCGACGTGCGTGAAGGACTGCTGCAGGAAGTCATTCGTGGTGAGCAATACCGCATATCGATGTTCAGGAAATGGCGGAGAGGGAGGGATTCGAACCCCCGGACGGTTTAACCCGTCAACGGTTTTCAAGACCGCCGCATTCGACCACTCTGCCACCTCTCCGCAGATTCGCCGCCGCGCGGCGGCTATTCTAGTCGACGGGGTACGCCCGCGCATAGATTTCACGGACGAAGTTATCGAGTCTCTCGCCCGCCGTCACCCGATCTTCGGCGAATTTCGTGCTGACCGCAATCCACGTGCCGGGCGTGGCACGACCAAATATCGAGTTTTTTAGCTCGCGCAGCTTGATGGTGGTCGGACGGTACTGCACCTGCTCGTCGACGATATACCAGTAGCGGATGAGCCGCTTGCTGGCGTCGACGTCGCGAATCTCCAATTCGATATACGGAATCGACCCGCCGTCGGTCAGCGCCGTATCGCCGGCTGTCTTGTGCAAGAGAGTCCAGCGCTTGGCGTCGAAGAGCCGGTTGCGCGGGTTGATCAGTTCGGCGCCCTGGCGCTGTGCCGAATAGGAAATCATGTAGACGTCGACGACGTCCGTACCGTGCAAGTATGTGCCGGAATCAGCCGCGTCGTAACCGACGAATCGCGGTGCCCAGTCATCGCGCACGCTGCGCGGCCCGGACCAGTCTGTCGTCGCGTTCGGGAGCCGCATCGCCGCAATCCCGGGATCCTGCTGCGCGCTGTCGAGGCTCCGGGCGACTGCGGCCGGTATCCCCAGCGACAATGCGACTACGGCCGCCGCCGCGGCGATACTCGTAGGAATCGACCCGCGCGCATCGCTCGGCGTGGACAACGGTGTTTCGATCGTCCCATCGATATCTGAGAAGCGCGAACCGACGATCAACATCAGGATCAGCACGCTACCGAAAATCACATACCCGAACAGCTCATGGTCAGCGATTGTTTCCATGCTCGTGTAGTAGCCGATCATCACGATCGAGTAAGTTCTGATGCCGTTGGCGATCAGCGAGGCGACGATCATCGCCAGCACGAATACGATGCGGCGGTACCAGGAACGAAAGTTCAGGTGCGCGAACAGCACGGCCACCGCGATCGAAGCGATCAGCATCCGGATACCACTGCAGGCCTCGACTATCCGGAAGCTACCGTTGGGTATCGTAAACAGAAGTCCGTCCTTATAGACCGACACACCGGACGCGCGCGCCGCCACGACGGTAACGTTCGCCGTCCACTCCATGAGCGCCGGGACGATGAATTCCCCGAACGGCACCATAAACAAGAGATAGGTCAGTGGAAACGCGATCGTGCGCGCGACCTCGTTGCCCAGAACCGCCCAGATCGCCGTCGAGATCATGCCGACGGCCGCGACGTTCTGCACGGTCGCCACCCCCCCGAGCGCGCCGATCCCCCAGAGCACCGCGCAGGCCGCGAAGGCCGTGAGCCCGGCGATCGAGCCGCGAGTCCGACACTCGGCGAGCCGGTGACGGCGGCGCCAGATGAGGTATGCCGCCGCCGGCGCGATCAACAGACAATGATTGAACGTCGACGAATTCAGCCAGATCTCGGTCATCGCTGAAAACGTGTCGCGTAAAGCCCACCCGAGGCTCAGAAGCGCCACGCCGACGACCATCAAAGGGCCGGGGCCTATCGACTGGTGGCTTTTTTCGTCGTTTCGCAACATAATAAATTAGCCGCGTAAATAGGGATTTTCCGACGGCTATGGGGATATATTAAAGAACACGATCGCGAGTACCCAACGACAAAACCGACCAGTCGACGGCACATGGACGGCCGCCAACCGAGTTAATCCAGAGGATACGCGAGTATGGCGATAGCAGTCGTATTAGTTCTGCTAGTTATCGGGACTGTCATTTTTCATTTTGCGAGCCCTTGGTGGCTCACCGAGATCGCGTCCAACTGGGACACGATCGACCTGACGATTGACCTGACTTTCTGGGTCACCGGCGCGGTATTTATCGCGGTCAACCTGTTTCTCGCCTATTGCGTCGTCAAATTCCGCTATCGCCCCGACCGGCGCGCGCACTACGAGCCGGAAAACAAGCGGCTCGAATTCTGGCTGACGGTCATCACTTCGGTCGGCGTCATCGCGATGCTGGCACCGGGCCTGATCGTCTGGGCCGACTTCGTCAGGGTGCCCGAGAACTCCTCGTCGGTCGAAGTCGTCGGCCGGCAGTGGCAGTGGCAATTCCGCTATCCCGGCGAAGACGGGATCCTCGGGCAAGTCGATGCGAAGCGGATCACGGCCGACAACCCGTTCGGCATGATCGAGGAGGATCCCAACGGGCAGGACGACGTGCTCGTCGACAGCAACATCATGCACGTGCCGATCAACCAGCCGGTGACGACGCTGTTGCGTTCGCAGGACGTGCTGCACGATTTCGCCGTGGCGCAGTTCCGCGTGAAGATGGACCTCGTACCCGGACTCGTGACTTACGTATGGTTCGAGCCGACCCGACTCGGAACCTTCGAAATACTGTGCGAAGAGCTGTGCGGGATGGCTCATCACACGATGCGCGGCAAGGTCGTCGTCGACACCCAGGAAGACTACGAGACCTGGTTGGCCGGCTATCCGACCTACGCCGAGACGCTTGCGACACCGGCCCGCAACGCGTCGGTCGGTCAGGCCCAGTACGCGGTATGCGTGGCATGCCATGGCGCGCAGGGCGAAGGCATCCAGGCGCTGAATGCGCCGAAGCTCGCGGGCCAGAGCGAGTGGTACATGCGCAAGCAGCTCGAGAATTACAAGAGCGGCGTCCGCGGCGCGCACGAAGACGACATCTACGGCCAGCAGATGCGCCCGATGGCGATGACGCTGGTCGACGATCAGGCGATCAGCAACGTGATCGCTCACATTCAGACGCTGCCCGACAATCCAGCGCCGGCGACGATTGACGGCGACGTCGAGCGCGGCGCCAGACTCTACCGGAACTGCGGATCCTGCCATGGCAAGAACGGCGAGGGCGTCTGGTCCGTCAATGCGCCACGCCAGGCGGGCATGAGCGACTGGTACCTGGCCCAGCAACTGCAGAATTTCAAGGACGGAATTCGCGGCAGCCACCCGGAAGACGGCTACGGCTGGCAGATGGGGCTGATGGCCGAGATTCTGCGCGACGAGCAAGCGATCAACGACGTCGTCGCGTACATCAACACGCTCGAATTAGAAGAACCGCAAGGAAGCGAAGACACGTCGGTGGCGATGGCCGCGCCGACCCGTGACAACAGCCAATAGGAGGTTCGGATGGCATACGTCGCGATAGCAGATCAAGAACAGGAACTGCACGACCCACAAAGCTTCATCACGAAGTACATCTGGAGCCAGGACCACAAGGTCATCGCGATCCAGTACTCGGTGATCGCCATACTTGTCGGGCTCGTCGCGCTGGTGCTGTCGGGCATGATGCGCCTGCAGCTCGCATTCCCGAACACGTTCTCGTTCATCGACCCGACAATGTATTACCAGGCCGTCACGATGCACGGCATGATCATGGTGATTTACCTGCTGACGGCGCTGTTCCTCGGCGGTTTCGGCAATTACCTGATTCCGCTGATGTGCGGCGCGCGGGACATGGTGTTCCCGTTCATGAATATGCTGAGCGTCTGGGTATACCTGGTGGCGGTAATCATCCTGATGGCAAGTTTCTTCGTCGCCGGCGGCCCGACCGGCGCAGGCTGGACGCTGTATCCGCCGCAGGCGATCAGCGAGGGAACGCCGGGCTCGGGCAGCGGCATCATCCTGATGCTGGTGTCGCTCGGCGTGTTTATCATCGCGTTCACGATGGGCGGCCTGAACTACGTGACGACGGTGCTGCAGGCGCGCTGCCGCGGCATGACGCTGATGCGGATGCCGCTGTCGGTCTGGGGCATCTTCGTCGCGACGATCCTCGGCCTGCTGGCATTCCCGGCCCTGCTGGTCAGCGCGATCATGATGACCTTCGACGCGTTGCTCGGCACGAGTTTCTTCATGCCCGCGATGCTGTCGCTCGGCGGCACGGAGTCCTACGACGGCGGCACCCCGGTGCTGTTCCAGCATCTGTTCTGGTTCTTCGGGCATCCCGAGGTTTACATCGTCGCGCTGCCGGCGTTCGGCATCGTGTCGGATGTGCTGAGCACGCATGCACGCAAGAATATTTTCGGGTACCGAATGATGGTCTGGGCGATCGTCGCGATCGGCGGCCTCAGCTTCATTGTCTGGGCGCATCACATGTACGTCAGCGGCATGAACCCGTACTTCGGCTTCTTCTTCGCGACGACGACATTGATTATCGCCGTACCCACCGCGATCAAGGTCTACAACTGGGTACTGACGCTATGGCGCGGCAACATCCGGCTCACGGTGCCGATGATGTTCGCAATCGGCTTCATCTTCACGTTCACGCACGGCGGGCTGACGGGACTGTTCCTCGGCAACGTCGC
>JBPCXI010000265.1:0-16378 GCA_051008895.1 Gammaproteobacteria bacterium
GGCGGCGGCGCGTGTACGCACGGGGATGGCGAGCGCTTCTTTTCCTATCGCCGCGACGGCGTGACCGGGCGCCAGGCGACGTTGATCTGGTTGGCCGACGGCGGGCGTTAGCGCACTTGAAAGTCACCGCAATGGCCCCAGTTTCAGGATAATCAAACGCTTTCGACGGGAGGCACGGGTTTATGCGACCGGACAAACTGACCAGCAAGTTCCAGATGGCGCTAGCGGACGCCCAGTCCCTCGCGGTCGGCCGCGCGCACCAGTTCATCGAGCCGGTGCATCTGATGGCTGCGCTGCTGGATCAGCAGGGCGGTTCGGTCAGGCCGCTGCTGACCAAGTCCGGCGCCAATGTGAATCTTTTGCGTTCGCGGCTCGGTGAGGCGCTGGACCAGCTGCCACAGGTCGAGGGCACGCCCGGCGAGGTTCACGTATCCAACGACCTCGGGCGCTTGCTGAATGTCTGCGACAAACTCGCGCAGGATCGCGGCGACCAGTACATCTCCAGCGAGCTGTTCGTGCTTGCGGCGACCGCGGACAAGGGCAATCTCAAACGCATCCTGGACGAGGGCGGCGTCGTGCACGGCGCGGTCGAGGCCGCGGTTGACGAATTGCGTGGCGGTCAGTCGGTCGATGACGAGAACGCCGAGGACACGCGCCAGGCGCTGGAGAAATACACGATCGACCTGACCGAGCGCGCGGAGCAGGGCAAGCTCGATCCGATCGTCGGCCGCGACGACGAGATTCGTCGAACCATCCAGATTCTGCAGCGGCGCACGAAGAATAACCCGGTGCTGATCGGCGAGCCGGGCGTCGGCAAGACCGCGATCGTCGAGGGCCTCGCGCAGCGCATCGTCAACGGCGAGGTGCCGGAGGGAATCCGCAACAAGCGCATCCTGAGTCTCGACCTCGGTGCGTTGATCGCGGGCGCGAAGTTCCGCGGCGAATTCGAAGAGCGCCTGAAAGCCGTGCTCAGCGATTTGTCGAAGCAGGAAGGTCAGATCATCCTGTTCATCGACGAGATTCACACGATGGTCGGCGCGGGCAAGGCCGAGGGCTCGATGGACGCCGGCAACATGCTGAAGCCGGCCCTGGCGCGCGGCGAGCTGCACTGCGTCGGCGCAACGACGCTCGACGAGTACCGGCAGAACATCGAAAAGGATGCGGCGCTCGAGCGCCGCTTCCAGAAAGTGCTGATCGAGGAGCCGACGGTCGAGGACACGATTGCGATTCTGCGCGGTCTGAAGGAGCGCTACGAAGTTCATCACGGCGTCGAGATTACCGATCCGGCGATCGTCGCCGCGGCAACGCTGTCGCATCGCTACATCACCGATCGCCAGTTGCCCGACAAAGCAATTGACCTCGTCGACGAGTCCGGCTCGCGCATCCGCATGGAGATCGACTCGAAGCCCGAGGAGATGGACCGGCTCGAGCGACGCATCATCCAGCTGAAGATCGAGCGCGAGGCCCTGAAAAAGGAGTCCGACGACGCGTCGAAGAAGCGCCTCCGGGATCTCGAGGAACAGCTGCAGGGACTCGAGGCGGAATTTGCCGACCTGGATGAAATCTGGAAGGCAGAGAAGGCCGCATTGCAGGGCACGACGCACATTAAAGAAGAACTGGAGCGCGCCAAGATCGAACTCGAGACCGCGCGCAGAGCGCAGGACTTGCAGCGCATGTCCGAGCTGCAGTATGGCCGGATTCCGGAGCTCGAGCAGCAGCTCGACGACGCGGCGGTGGTCGAGACGCGCGAGACGCAGTTACTGCGCAACCGCGTGACTGAAGAAGAGATCGCCGAGGTGGTGTCGAAGTGGACCGGCATCCCGGTCGCCAAGATGCTCGAAGGCGAAAAGGAGAAGCTGCTGCGGATGGAGGACGTGCTGCATTCGCGCGTCATCGGCCAGGACGAAGCCATTGTGGCGGTATCGAATGCGATTCGCCGCTCGCGCGCGGGTCTCGCGGATCCGAATCGGCCGAACGGTTCGTTCCTGTTCCTGGGCCCGACCGGCGTCGGCAAGACCGAGCTGTCGAAAGCGCTGGCCGAGTTCCTGTTCGACACGGAGGAGTCATTGATTCGGGTCGACATGTCCGAGTTCATGGAGAAGCATTCGGTCGCGCGCCTGATCGGAGCGCCGCCGGGCTATGTCGGTTACGAGGAGGGTGGCTACCTGACCGAGGCCGTGCGGCGCAAGCCATACTCGGTAATCCTGCTCGACGAGGTCGAAAAGGCGCATCCCGATGTATTCAACGTGCTGCTGCAGGTCCTCGACGACGGGCGGCTGACCGACGGCCATGGTCGCACGGTCGATTTCCGCAACACGGTCGTGATCATGACATCTAACCTCGGTTCCCAGAATATCCAGGAGCTCGCGGGCGAGGAAAACTATGCCGCGATGAAAGCCGCGGTCATCGACGATGTCGGCAGGCACTTCAGGCCCGAGTTCCTGAATCGTGTCGACGACATGGTCGTGTTCCACCCGCTGACGCGGGAACAGATAGCGGAGATCGTCGGCATCCAGCTGCAGTATCTCGGCCGCCGCCTCGATGAACGGGATATGCGGCTCGAGCTGTCGGACGCCGCGGTCGCGAAGCTGGCCGCGGCCGGTTACGATCCGGTCTACGGTGCGCGGCCGCTGAAGCGCGCGATCCAGCAGCGCATCGAAAACCCGTTGGCGCAGGATATCCTCGCCGGTAAACTCGCGCCCGGAGACGTCGTTCATGTCGATGTCGAGGACGGCGAGATCGTGTTCAGATCGCGGCAGGGTACGGTGTCAGACGCCGCTCCTTCCACGTCGGAGGAAGTTGCTTAGTACGGTCTGCCACCGTCGGAGGACGCAATGCCGATTTACGAGTACCAGTGCAAGAGCTGCGAGCACATCTTCGACGTGTTGCAGAAGATGTCCGAGGATCCGCTCAAGTTCTGCCCCGAATGCGGCGAGCCGCAGCTCAAGAAGTTGCTGTCGGCGCCGAATTTCCGGCTCAAGGGCAGCGGCTGGTATGAGACGGACTTCAAAAAGGACAAGCAGCGCAATCTCGCCGACGACCCGAAGAAAAAGCCGGCCGCCAAGAAGGACAGCAAGGACTCGAAGCCGGAGAAGAAAAAATCCGACGGGGCCGCTAAATCTGACTGACCAACAACCGGATTCCCGAATTCGGCTAACATGCGTCTCATGCGTATTCGGCGTTACATCGTAGCCGGCCTGCTGGTCTGGGTCCCGCTGGGGATCACCGTGTTCATCCTGAACCTGGTCGTCGGGCTGATGGACCGGACGCTGCTGCTGTTACCCGCGGCCTATCGTCCCGAAAACCTGATCGGCATGAAGATCCCGGGACTGGGCATCCTGCTTACGTTCATCGTTGTGATCATTACCGGCTTCCTCGTGGCCAACTTCGTCGGCAAGAGCCTGGTCGGTTTCTGGGAGCGGGTGCTGGACAAGATTCCGCTCGTGCGCTCGATCTATTCGGCGTCGAAGAACTTCACCGAGGTGCTGTTCACGAATACGAGCCAGGCCTTCAAGCAGGTGCTGTTGATCGAGTATCCGCGCAAGGGGGTGTATAGCCTCTGCTTTCAGACGTCGACCGAACTCGCGGAGATCCAGGCGCGTACCAACGATGACGTGATCTGCGTATTCGTGCCGACGACGCCGAACCCGACCTCCGGATTTATCATAATGGTCCCCCGAGCCGATACGATCGAGCTGGATATGGATGTGGAGGAGGCGCTGAAAATGATCGTGTCTCTCGGCGTCGTCGTGCCGCCATGGCTGCGTCCGCAACCCGGCGCGGCCCCCGATACGACATCCCCCGGTGGAGTCTGACACCGCGACCGGTTATCATCGCGCACCCGAAATCACCACTGGGCCGGGCCCATGCGATCCCACTATTGCGGTCATATCAATGCAGACGCGATCGGCACGGAAGTCGAGGTCGCCGGCTGGGTCCATCGCCGGCGCGATCACGGCGGCGTCATTTTCATCGACCTTCGTGATCGCGAGGGTTTGCTGCAGATCGTCTTCGATCCGGACACGCCGGATATCTTCGCCGCGGCGGAGCGCATCCGCAGTGAGTACGTGTTGTCCGTCCGCGGCAAGGTGCGGCCGCGGCCCGAAGGAACGATCAACCCGAATCTCGCGAGTGGCGAGGTCGAGGTGCTCGCCACCGAACTGACCGTGCTGAACGAGGCCGAAACGCCGCCGTTTCATCATGACGAGCATGCGCACGAAGACATCCGGCTGCGCTACCGCTATCTCGATCTCCGCCGCGAAGAGACGAATGCCCGCTTGCGCACACGGCATCGCGTCACGCAGGCGATGCGGACGTTTATGGACGCAAACGGGTTCATCGACATCGAGACGCCGGTGCTGACGCGCGCGACGCCGGAAGGCGCGCGCGACTACATCGTGCCGAGCCGCACGCACCCGGGCGAATTCTTCGCGCTGCCGCAGTCGCCGCAGTTGTTCAAGCAATTGCTGATGATGTCCGGTTTCGATCGCTACTATCAGATCGCGCGTTGCTTCCGTGACGAGGACCTGCGTGCCGATCGGCAACCCGAATTTACCCAGCTCGACGTCGAGATGTCATTCGTCGACGAAGATGGGGTGATGTCATTGATGGAAGGGCTCGTGCGCGACCTGTTCGCCAACGTGCTCGACGTGCAGCTACCCGACCCGTTTCCACGCATGACCTACGCGGAATCGATGGCGCGTTTCGGTAACGATCGTCCGGACCTGCGCATTCCGCTCGAGCTAGTCGAAGTCGCGGACCTGATGGCCGACGTCGAGTTCAAAGTGTTCGCAGGCCCGGCGAACGACCCGAAAGGTCGCGTGGCGGCACTCCGGGTGCCAGGCGGCGGCAGCCTGACGCGCAAGCAGATCGACGACTACACCGATTACGTCGGCCGTTACGGTGCGAAGGGTCTCGCCTATATCAAAGTGAACGACGTCGCCGCCGGCAGGGACGGACTGCAGTCGCCGATCCTGAAGTTTCTGCCGGACGACACCGTTGCCGGACTCGTGTCGCGCCTCGGTGTGGCCGACGGCGACCTGATATTCTTCGGCGCCGATCGCGCCCGCGTCGTCAATGATGCGCTCGGGGCGCTGCGGGACAAAGTCGGGCACGACCTCGACCTCGTCGAGGGCGACTGGGCGCCGCTGTGGGTCGTCGATTTCCCGATGTTCGATTACGACGACAAGGAAAAGCGCTGGACCGCACTCCATCACCCGTTTACCGCACCCAGTGTCGATTCCGCGGCAGCGCTCGAGCAAGACCCGGGTGCGGCATTGTCGCGCGCCTACGATGTGGTGTTGAACGGCTCCGAGATCGGCGGCGGCTCGATCCGCATTCATTCGCAGGACATGCAGCAGGCGGTGTTCCGCACGCTCGGCATCGACGAGGAGGAGGCCGGCAACAAGTTCGGCTTCCTGCTGCAGGCGCTGAATTACGGCTGTCCTCCGCACGGCGGCATCGCGTTCGGCCTCGACCGCATCGTGATGCTGATGACCGGCGCGCAGAGCATCCGTGATGTCATCGCGTTCCCGAAGACGCAGACCGCGAGCTGCCTGCTGACCGAGGCACCGGGTCACGTATCGCGGGAGCAGCTGCGCGAGACCGGGATCCGGCTGCGCAAAGTCGACAAGTAGTCGGTGACCGAAAACCCGTCGGCACAGCACGTCGTCTGCATTCACGGATTGTGGATGCCGGGTCTCATCATGACCGTGTTGCGCCGCCGTCTGGAAGACGTCGGCTTCAACGGACACGAATTCTCATATCAGAGCGTCGTCGGCAATCTTGACGATAACATCGCGCGGCTCCGCGATTGCGTCGATGGCTTCGCCGGCAAACGCGTGCATTTCGTCGCCCACAGCCTCGGGGGTATCGTCGCGCTACAAGCGCTCAGGCGAAATCCGGAGTTGCCGGTCGACCGCGTTGTCTGCCTCGGTTCGCCGCTCGTCGACAGCGAGCCTGCACGTTTGATTCACAAGTATGACTGGGGCACGACAGTCATAGGTCGCACGGTCGTCGAGGGCGTGCTCGAGGATCCGATCGGTACCTGGGCCGGACCGCAGCAGATCGGCGCAATCGCCGGCACGCGGCCGTTCGGCGTGGCGAAATTCATCATGCCGCTCGAGGACCCCAACGATGGCGTCGTGTCAGTCGCCGAAACCCGGCTCCCGGGTATTACCGATCACATCGAAATGCCCGTGACCCATTCCGGCCTGGTCTTCTCGGATGCAGTTGCGCAACAGGTTGTCGCATTCCTGAGCGACGGCCGCTTCGCTTAATATTGGGGACATTCTGCTTTTTCCGCGCAGCCGCGCTTAATATTGGGGACATTCTGCTTTTTCCGCGCAGCCGAAAAAGCAGAATGTCCCCAATATTACGCAGCCGAAAAAGCAGAATGTCCCCAATATTACCTGCGTTTGAGGTCGTACAGCGCTTGCAGCGCCTGCTTCGGCGTCATGTCGTCCGGGTCGATTTCGTCCAGCGCGTCGCGCAGCTCATCCTCTTTTCCGGGGGCGTCTTTTTCAGCGTCGTCCGGATCCGCCGTTGCGAATATGAGTTCCTGTTGCGGCGATGAATGTCGGCCGTGTTGCGCCGACTGCTGTTCGAGTTCGCCCAGGTATTTACGCGCGCGGCGAATAACCTTCGGCGGCACGCCTGCGAGTCGCGCGACCTGCAGCCCGTAACTCTGGTTCGCCGGTCCTTCCTTGACCCGGTGCATGAATATCAGTTCGTCGCCGTGCTCGGTCGCGTCCAGGTGCAGGTTCGCACAGCCGGCAAGCTCGTCGGCGAGCGCGGTCAGCTCGAAGTAGTGGGTTGCGAACAGCGTGTACGCGTTCACGCTGTCGGCCATGTGATGCGCAACCGCCCAGGCCAGCGACAGGCCGTCGAAGGTGCTCGTGCCGCGGCCGATTTCGTCCATCAGCACGAGGCTCTGCGCAGTCGCGTTATTCAGGATGTTCGCGGCCTCCGTCATCTCGACCATGAACGTCGAGCGGCCGCCGGACAGGTCGTCGGCTGCACCGATGCGCGTAAAGATTCTATCGACCGGCCCGATCACCGCGCTGTCGGCGGGTACGCCACTGCCGACGTGCGCCAGGATGACGATCAGCGCGGCCTGGCGCATGTACGTCGATTTGCCGCCCATGTTCGGGCCGGTAATCACCAGCAGGCGGCGATCATCGTCCAGCGTTAAATCGTTCGCGATGAACGGCTCGTCGAGCACCCGTTCGACGACCGGGTGGCGGCCCGCGGTAATCCGGAGGCCGGGGATGTCGGTCAGCTCCGGCTCGCATAAATTCAGTTCGACGGCGCGCGCCGCGAGGTTCGTCTGTACGTCGATTTCCGCAATCGCGTGCGCCATTCTCTGCAGATCGCCGAGCACCGGTTCGTGCGCCCGCAGCAACTCGGAGTAAATGCGCTTCTCGCGCGCCAGCGATCGTTCGCGCGCGCTGAGCACCTTGCCCTCGAACTCCTTGAGTTCCGGCGTGATGTAGCGCTCCGCGCCCTTCAGCGTCTGGCGCCGCGTGTAGTCAGCGGGCGCTTTCTCCGCCTGCGCCTTGCTGATTTCGATGAAGTAGCCATGCACGCGGTTGTAGCCGACCTTCAACGACGGCAGACCGGTGCGTTCGCGTTCGCGCAGTTCGAGATCGGTCAGATAACCGTCCGCGTTGCTGCTGATGTCGCGGAGCTCATCGAGTTCGGCGTCGTAGCCGCGCGCGATGACGCCGCCGTCGCGAATCAGCATCGGCGGCTCTTCGATCAGCGCCCGTTCCAGGCGATCGCGCGTCTCGTCGTGATCGCCGAGGTCGCCGGATAATTGCGTCAGCAGTTGTGCGTCGCACGGCGCGAGTGCCGCCTGGAGCTCGGGCAGCAGGCGCAGCGCGGTACGCAGGTGGGCGAGGTCGCGCGGGCGCGCGGACTCGAGCGCGATGCGGGTCAGGATGCGTTCGAGATCGCCGATGCGACGCAGCTGTTCCACCAGCGGCGCGGTGTCGGTCTCGTTCAGCGCCGCGATTGCGCGATACCGCTCGCGCAGCGTCGCATGATCGCGCAGCGGCCGGTTCAGCCGTCGGCGCAACAGGCGACTGCCCATCGTCGTCGCACAGTGGTCCATGACACCGGCGAGCGTGTGCTCGTCGCGGCCGGCGAGGCTCGTTTCGAGTTCGAGGTTGCGTCGCGTCGCCGCGTCGATCATCAGCGCGTCGGTGTACCGCTGTGTGTGCAGCGAGTCGAGATGCGGCAGGGAACTTCGCTGAGTGTCGCGGACGTACTGCAGCAGGCACCCGGCCGCGCCGACCGCCGCCGGCAGGTCGGCGCAGCCAAAACCGCTGAGGTCGCGCGTGCCGAACTGCTGACACAGCAGGCGCGTCGCGGAGTCGAGTTCGAAATGCCACGGTGGCATCGGCCGCGCGACCGCCGATTCGCCGAGTCCGTCGATCGAGGCCAGCGCGTCGGCATAGTCTTCGTGGACGAGCAACTCTGCCGGGGCGAGGCGGGTGAGCTCACCGGCGAGGTCGCCGGGATCGCCGACTTCGGTGACGCTGAAACGCCCGGCGCTCAGGTCCATCCATGCGAGGCCGTAGCGCTGGTCCGCGACGGCGACAGCGGCGACGACGTTGTCGCGGCGTGCTTCCAGCAGCGCCTCGTCGGTCAGCGTGCCGGGGGTAATGACGCGGACGACCTTGCGCTCGACCGGGCCTTTGGACGTGGCGGGGTCGCCGATCTGTTCGCAGATTGCGACCGACTCGCCGCGGCGCACGAGCCGCGCGAGATAAGACTCCGCGGCGTGATGCGGCACGCCGGCCATCGGGATCGGCGCGCCACCGGACTTGCCGCGCGCGGTCAGCGTGATGTCGATCAGCTCGGCGGCACGCCGTGCGTCGTCGTAGAACAGCTCGTAGAAATCGCCCATGCGGTAAAACAGCAGCATGTCGGGGAACTCCGACTTGATGCCAAGGTATTGCCGCATCATCGGAGTATGGCCATCATTCGCCGATGGCCCGGGTGAAGAAGAGTTGTCGGCGGAGATCGCGGTGACCATTCGGCGTTGTTTTCGTGTTCGGCCGGCAACCGGGTTCGGGTTGCGCGAAACATTGATTATGCCTGCTTGATCAGAGGAATCCGATATTCACATCCTGCACGTAGAGACCGGGCGTCACGTGTACGGCGGCGCGGTCCAGGTGATCAACCTGGTCGCCGGTCTCGCCGACCGCGGCGTGCGCGGAACACTGGTGTGCGCGGAAGGCGGGCTTGTGGCGGTCGCGGCGCAGGCGCGCGGCATCGACGTGCTGCCCGTGCCGATGGGCGGCGACCTCGATGTCGGATTCGTCGTGCGCCTCACGCGCATCATCCGCCGGCTCAAACCAACCGTCGTGCATGTGCACAGCCGGCGCGGCGCGGACTGGTTCGGCGGCCTGGCCGCCAGGCTCGCCGGCGTGCCGGCCGTGTTGTCGCGCCGGGTGGACAGCCAGGAATCGATTGCCGGCCGGCCCAAATACCGTCTCTACCGCCGCGTCATCGCGATCTCCGGCTGTATTCGTTCCCAGTTGCTTGCGGCCGGCGTTCCGGACGACAAGGTTCGCCTCGTGCGCAGCGGCGTCGCGACGGTGGCCGACGCCCCGGCCTGGCCGCGCGAACGATTTCTGCGCGAGTTCGGGCTCGACGACGACGCGTTCGTCATCGGCATGATCGCGCAGCTGATTTCCCGCAAGGGCCACGAGTACCTGCTCGATGCGCTGCCGGCGATTCACGCCGCGTACACCGGCACGCGCGCACTGCTGTTCGGCGCCGGCGCGCTCGAGGCGCGACTCGCGGCCCTCGCCGAGCAGAAGCAACTCGGCGATGTGGTCAGATTGGCCGGTTTTCGTCATGACCTGGCTGAGTTTCTCGGCCACCTCGACGTGATCGTGCATCCGGCGACGCGCGAGGGTCTTGGGGTCAGCGTGCTCGAAGCGCAGGCCGCCGGCGTGCCGGTCGTCGCGTTTCGCGCCGGCGGGGTCGCCGAGGCCGTCAATGACGGCGTAACGGGTAAACTGGTCAGCCCGCGCGACGTCGCGGGGCTGGAGCGGGCGCTTACGCACCTCGCCTGGCATCCGCAGGAGCGCGCGAAGATGGGGGCGGCCGCGCGCGAGTGGGTGGCCGACCAGTTCGGGATCGACGCTATGATTAACGGCAATCTCGCCGTATACCGGGAGTTGACGGGGACAACATGACAGTAAGCGACGAAGATATTGCGGAGGCCGGGCGCCGGGTCGCGCGGCTGCTGGAGGAGCGCGGCATGCGCGTGGCCACGGCTGAATCGTGCACGAGCGGCTGGATTGCCAAGACGCTGACCGATATCCCCGGCAGTTCCGCGTGGTTCGAATACGGCGTCGTGACCTACGGCAACAACGCCAAGTCGACGTTGCTCGGCATCGAAGCGGAAACGATCGAGCAGCACGGCGCCGTGAGCCGCGAGGTCGCCGAGGCGATGGCGATCGGCGCGCGCGTGGTCGCAGACGCCGATCTCGCGGTCGCCGTGACCGGTATCGCCGGGCCGGACGGCGGCACGGCGGATAAGCCGGTCGGCACGGTCTGGTTCTGCTGGGACGGACCGGAACGCCGCTCGATGACGCGGCTGATGGAGTTCTCCGGCGACCGCGACGACGTGCGCCGCCAGACCGTAATCGCCGCGCTGAACGGCGTCCGGCGACAGCTGGCGGACGGCTAGGTGACGGCGCCCGGCGACGAGTCGCCGGGACTCGGGCCTGCATCCAGGCCTGCGCCCAGGCCTAAGCGAGGGCCCACGCGACGACTATTCTTTGCGCTGTGGCCCGACGCCGACACCCGCGCCGCGCTCGCAGCGGCGACGCGCAAAGCGGTACGCCGCTCCGGCGGGCGGCCCATGCCGTCCGACAACTTCCACGTCACGCTCGCATTTCTCGGCAATCAGCCGGCCGCGCTGTTCGACGAGATCGTGCTCGCCGGCGCGGCGGTCCCGATGCGCCCGCTCGAGCTGGTGCTGGATCGCTTCGGCTACTTCGCCCGGCCGCGGGTGTTCTGGCTCGGCCCCGGCGGCGCGACCGCGGAACTCGCTCGTTTGGCGGCCGGGATCTGGGACTGCATCGAACCGCTCGGCATCGCGCGAGACACGCGCGCTTTCAAGGCGCACGTGACCTTAGCGCGAAAAGTTGCGAGGTTACCTGAGGTTCCGCCGCCGGCGCCGGTGGTGTGGCGCGCGTCGGGATTCTCGTTGGTCGAGTCCGTGACCGCGCAGGAAGGCGCGCGCTATCGCGTCGCGAAAACGTTTCCGCACTGAGTTCGCGCGGGCTCATCCTGTGAACCCAATGGTCGTTAATCTCACGCTTATCCGGTGCTGCTACACCGCGGGTTCTGTGGAATAATCGGATGCTGTTGTTGCGCGGTTCGGATTTACCTTTTTTTAATTCAGGCAGTAGATATAGCTATGGACGACAATCGAAAGAAAGCGTTGGCGGCGGCCCTCGGCCAGATCGAAAAGCAGTTCGGCAAAGGCTCGGTGATGCGGCTCGGCGATTCGACCGGGCGTCGGGACATCGAGGTGATTTCAACCGGCTCGCTCGGGCTCGACATTGCGCTGGGCGTCGGTGGCTTGCCAAAGGGGCGGGTTATCGAGATCTACGGTCCGGAGTCTTCGGGCAAGACGACGATGACGCTGCAGGCCGTCGCGGAGTGCCAGAAAGCGGGCGGCACGGCTGCCTTCGTCGATGCGGAGCACGCGCTTGACCCGCTGTACGCCGAAAAGGTCGGCGTCAACGTCGACGAACTGCTGATCTCGCAGCCTGACACCGGCGAGCAGGCGCTGGAGATTACCGACCTTTTGGTGCGCTCGGGCGCGGTAGATATTGTCGTCATCGACTCGGTCGCGGCGCTGACGCCGAAGGCCGAAATCGAGGGCGAAATGGGCGATCATCACGTCGGCCTGCAGGCCCGGCTGATGTCGCAGGCGTTGCGCAAGCTGACCGCAAATATCAAGCGTTCGAATACGATCGTCGTCTTCATCAACCAGATCCGTATGAAAATCGGCGTCATGTTCGGCAATCCGGAAACGACGACCGGCGGTAATGCATTGAAGTTCTATTCATCCGTCCGCCTCGACATCCGGCGCATCGGCGCGATCAAGAAGGGTGACGAAGTGATCGGCAACCAGACGCGGATCAAGGTCGTCAAAAACAAGGTGGCGCCGCCGTTCAAACAGGTCGAGTTCGAGATTCTGTACGGCGAGGGCGTGTCCCACGAGGGCGAGATCATCGACCTCGGCGTACGGCAGGGCCTCGTAGCGAAATCCGGCTCCTGGTACAGCTACGGTTCGGATCGCATCGGGCAGGGCAAAGAGAACGTGCGCGAATACCTGGTCCAGAATCCGGAAATCGCGCAGGAGATCGAGCGTAAGATCCGCGAGCAACTGCTGCCGTCCGCGGATGGCCGTGCGGACGCTGGTGCAGACGAAGGCGAGCCCGAAGCCGCCGCGGCCGGCGAGGCCTGATCCGCCCATCGCCCCTCCTCCCATCGCCCGGGCGCACCGGATCCGCGCTACAATTCTTGTCGGCTGTTGAAGACCGACGCAAACAAGACAGATTCGTCGCCGAGAACCAAGGCGATGGATCTGCTTGCGCGTCGTGAACATTCAGCGGCCGAGATGCGGGCGAAGCTGCTCGTGCGGGAATTTGACGCAGACGAAGTCGACTTAGCGATTGAGCGGTTGGTTGCAGACGGCCTGCTGAGCGACGCGCGTTTCGCGGAGGCGTTCGTCGCATCGCGGATCCGCAAGGGCCAGGGGCCGACGCGCATACGCGGCGAACTCAAACAGCGCGGCGTGGCCGTGGCACTGATCGACGTGCAACTCGACCGTGTCGACGTCGACTGGACGGCTATGGCTCGATCGGTGCGCGAGAAGAAATTCGGGCCGGAGCGGCCGGCAGACTATCGCGAACAGGCGAAACAAAGCAGGTTTCTGCAGTATCGAGGGTTTTCCGGCGAGCAGATCCGGCACGCATTCGAGCAAGACTGACCGACGAAAATTGACCCGGAAAGATTTAGCGATTCAATGAATACGAACGAACTCAGACAGGCATTCCTCGTCTACTTCGCCGAGAAGGACCATCGTGCCGTGCGGAGTTCGTCACTCGTGCCCGGCAACGACCCGACGCTGCTGTTCACGAACGCTGGCATGGTGCAGTTCAAGGACGTATTCCTCGGCGAGGACAAGCGAGACTACGTGCGCGCCGCGAGTTCGCAACGCTGCGTGCGCGCCGGCGGCAAGCACAACGATCTCGAGAACGTCGGCTACACGGCCCGGCACCACACGTTCTTCGAGATGCTCGGCAACTTCAGCTTCGGTGACTACTTCAAGCGCGAGGCGATCCAGTACGCATGGGAGTTCGTTACCGAGCGACTCGGCATTCCGCCCGAGCGTCTGTGGATCACCGTCTACGAGGACGATGACGAAGCCGCGGACATCTGGCTGAAAGAAATCGGTGTCGCGCCTGACCGGTTCGGCCGACTCGGCGCGAAGGACAACTTCTGGGCCATGGGCGACACCGGCCCGTGCGGGCCGTGTACCGAAATTTTCTACGATCACGGGCCCGACGTGCCCGGCGGGCCGCCCGGATCGCCGGATGAGGACGGCGATCGCTACGTCGAGATCTGGAACCTCGTGTTCATGCAGTTCGACCGCGACGCCGACGGCAACATGAAGCCGTTGCCGAAGCCATCGGTCGATACCGGCATGGGGCTCGAGCGCATCGCTGCGGTGATGCAGGGCGTGCACAGTAATTACGACATCGACCTGTTCGTTGCGCTGATTCGCAAGGCCGCCGAGATCACCGGCGCGAATGATCTCGACAGCAGCGCGCTGCGTGTGATCGCGGACCACATTCGCGCCAGCGCGTTCCTGATACTGGACGGTGTGCTTCCGGGCAACGAGGGCCGCAGCTACGTGTTGCGGCGGATTATTCGCCGCGCGCTGCGCCATGGGTACGACCTTGGCGTTCAGGGGCCGTTCTTTCATCAGCTCGTCGGCACGCTGTGTGAACAGATGGGCGACATCTACCCGCAGCTGAATGATTCACGGGCGCGCATCGAGCAGGAGTTGCTGAAAGAGGAAGAGCAATTCGCCCGCACGCTGAGCCGCGGCATGCGCATCCTCGAGGCGGCGCTCGCCGACGTCAGCGACGGCGTGCTTGCCGGGGACATCGCATTCAAGCTCTACGATACGTACGGGTTTCCGGCCGACATGACGGCCGATGTCGCGCGCGCGCGTGGCATCGAGGTCGACCGGGACGGCTACGAAAGGGAATTGCAGAAACAGCGAGAGCGGTCGAAGGAAGAGGGTGCCTTTGACTTCGACCTGTCGGGTGGCCTGCAGCTCGAGTTCGATACCAAGTTCGTCGGCTATGATCGACTCGAGGAGACCGGCAAGGTTCTTGCGATCGTGCACGGCGAAGACTTCGTCGACGAGCTCGCCGAGGGTGACAACGGCGCGATCGTGCTCGACCGCACGCCGTTCTACGCCGAGAGCGGCGGCCAGGTCGGCGACCAGGGCATCCTTCGACTGACGCGCGGTGGAATATTCCGCGTAACGGACACCCGGAAGAGTGGTTCTGCGGTCCTGCACCTCGGTACCGTCGATCTCGGGCAGGTGCGTGTCGGCGACGAGGTGCCGGCCGAGGTCGACGCGGCGGTGCGCGGCGCGACCGTGCTCAATCATTCGGCGACTCACCTGCTGCATGCGGCGCTGCGCGAAGTTCTCGGCACCGGCGTAACGCAAAAAGGCTCGCTGGTCGCGCCCGACCGGCTGCGTTTCGATTTCTCGCACGACCAGCCGGTCACTGCCGAACAGCTGCGGCGTGTCGAACAGCGGGTCAACGAGCAGATCCGCAGGAACGCATCGGCCGACACTGCGGAGATGACCTATGACGAGGCGATCGACACCGGCGCGATGGCGCTGTTCGGCGAAAAATATGGCGACCGCGTCCGCGTGCTGAAGATCGGCGAGTTTTCTACGGAACTGTGCGGCGGCACGCACGTCGGGCGGGCCGGCGACATCGGCCTGTTCAAGATCACTGCCGAGACCGGCATCGCGGCCGGCGTGCGGCGGATCGAGGCCGTCACCGGCGAACTCGCGCTGGAACAGGTCGAGGCGGCGCAACGCCTGGTCGGCCGGATCGGGGCGCTCGTCAAGGGCGGGCCGGCTGATCTCGAAGCGAAGGTGGAGCAGTTGCTCGCGCGGAATCGGTCACTGGAAAAAGAAAACGACCAACTGATGCGGAAGCTCGCGTCCGGTGGCGGCCGCGATATCACCAGCGACGCGACGGAGATCGGCGGCGTGCGGGTACTCGTCAACCGGCTCGACGATGGCGTGGGCCCGAAAGTTATGCGCGACGCGATCGATCAGGCCAAGGACAAGCTCGGCACGGCCGTTGTGGTGTTCGGCTCGGCGACCGAGGACGGCAAGGTGCGCCTCGCCGCCGGCGTCACCAAGGACGTGACCGATCGCATTCGGGCTGGAGATCTCGTCAACGAGGTCGCGCAGCGAGTCGGCGGCAAAGGGGGCGGCCGCCCAGATTTTGCGCAGGCTGGCGGCAACGATGCGACCGCATTGAGCGACGCGCTGGCCGCGGTGCCCGACTGGGTCCGGTCGCAACTCGGTTGAGTCTCGAACCGTTACCCGCCTAAGTCGTTGATATTTTTGCCGGCCCGCCCGGATCCGGTGCGATTCACTGGAAATCAACAGTACACGAGAGTAAGATCAGCTTGTTAAACAGTGGCTTAGGAGTAGCTGCTCAATAATAACAAAGCCCGGCATCGGCAATTGTTTTGCGATGCATGCGGGCCCTGGGCACTGATCCGAATTTCCGTGAAATCGTTCGTCCGCCATGACGGTGTGCGGCAGCGATAGCAGGGGGGTGAAACCAGGGAGTGGTGAACAACAACGAATCTAGAGCTGGGGGGCTTGGATCATGCTGATTCTGACAAGGCGAGTCGGAGAGACGGTCGTCATCGGCAACGATGTGGACGTTACGGTGTTGGGCGTCAAGGGCAACCAGGTTCGCCTGGGCGTCAAGGCACCAAAAGAGATTGCTGTGCATCGCGAGGAGATTTACGAGCGCATCTGTCGCGAGCAGAAAGGCAACGGTGCCGCTTCCGGCGCCGACGTGCAGGAAGCCATCAACGAGTAGCGCGGTCCGGCGATCGCGCCCTTCTGAAAACACGACGAATCGGGTAAGGTAGGCCGCCCGACGCCGGCCCGTGCCGGTCGTCAGCCGCGGAGAGGTGGCTGAGTGGTCGAAAGCGCTCCCCTGCTAAGGGAGTAAGGGTTAAAAGCCCTTCGAGGGTTCGAATCCCTCCCTCTCCGCCAGTC
>JBPCXI010000266.1:0-11867 GCA_051008895.1 Gammaproteobacteria bacterium
GGGATCGCGTTCGAGGTCGGATTCGACGATTGCGAGCGGCGTCGGCGACGGGTCGAGAGACTCGCGCGAACGCAGCGTGTCGACGTCTAAATCGGCCGCCGTTACCGCATAGCCCTGGCGTGCGAAGAAACGACTGTGCCGTCCGCCGCCGCAGGCGACGTCAAGAATCGAACCCCCCGCTGAAATACGGTCGCCGTAGCGCCGCACCCATGCGGAAGGTTCGTCTTTCGTCGCGCGGGCCGTCGTTCGGGTACTAGCGCTTGCGGCGCCGGTTGCGCAGCAGCGGCAGCGCCGCGAGCAGCGCACCGAGTGAAACGGGGCTGAGCGCGCTCGACTTGCCGGGCAGCGAATCCTGCCCGGGCACCGTCACGGCCGCACCCCCGATCGACAGCTGCGCGGCGCCGGTCGCGACGTCGCCGTTGTTGTCAGTCAGCTGCGTGGTAAGCGTTTCTTCGAACGCGGCGCCGCTGGTCGGCGGCGTGTACACGAAGCTGATCATCGGGCCTTGGCCGATGTCTTCGACAGTTTCGTTCGACACCGTACCGCGTTGTGCGCCGGTCACCGTCGTCGTGTGCTCCGCCGCCGTACCGTCGCCAAGCTGCACGGGAATCTTGACCGTGTTCGCGCCCTGGAAGTTGATCTCGGCCTGGAAATTTGCCGGTACCTGCGGCACCAGGTCCGTGACAACCATGACCGTCGCCGTGCCGCTCGCCATGTCGCCGTCGACATCGGTCAGCTCCACGGTCAGCGATTCGTTGCCCGTGGTCCCGTTCGACGTGTAGTCAAAGGTGATCGCGTCGCCGGCCGCATTGAGCGTTTCGCCGCTCACCGTGCCGAATTGTGCGCCGGATACGGTCACCGTATGGTCCGCAACGGTGCCGTTGCCGAGTTGGCTCGCGAGGGACACCGTGACCGAGTTACCCGCGATGAGAGTTTCGCTGGCGTCCTGCACCTGCGGCAGTTCGTCCGGCACGGTCACGGTCGCAGTCGCCGACCCGACGCTGCCGTCGCCGTCCGTGAGCTGGACCGTCAGCGCGTCGATGCCCGCGGCATTTGCAAGATAGTCGAAGGTGATCGCGTCAGCGGCCGGGGTCAAAGCGACGTTGGAAACGGTGCCGAGCTGCGGTTGCGAGACGCTGATCATATGGTCGGCGGGCGCGCCGTTGCCAACCTGCGTGACCGGGACCGAAACGCTCATCGTATCGCGGCTGCTAATCGTCTGCGCCACGTTATCGATAACCGGTGCCACGTCGGGGATGTCCACCATTATCATGCCCGAGTCGGCCTCGGTGTCCGTGTCGGTGATCGTGTAGGGGACCACATCGCCGGCGCTGGTAAACGCGGTCGCGGTGAGCGTGATATCGGCGCCGGCGACCATCTGCGCTACCTCGTTGCCGTCCATTGCCGTGACCGTCGACGGCGCGTCGCCGAGCATATTGCCGGCAATGTCGCCGCCGGCGTCGACGTTGATCGTGACCGTCGCGCTCGCAGGGCTGACGCCCTGCGTGTCGAGCGAGACGCCAGGCAGATCGTTGGCAACCGGCAGTGTGTTGTTGACGGTGATCGTGACGTCAGCCGTGGCGGTCGCGACGCCGTCGGTGATCTGGTAGGTGTACGTATCCACGTACGGCGCGGTGCCCGGCGTCGCGGTCGATTGGTAGGTCACGATGATGTTGTCTTTCGGGGCGGAGCCGGGCGGGGGCGTGGCCGTGCCCTGGCTCGGTGGCGCGGTGATTGTGACTGTGACCGGGTCCGTGAAGCCAAAGTCGTTAACGCCGACGAGCACGTCAGCCGGCGCCAGCAGGCTGGTCGTCGCACCCGCGTCATCAACCGCCGTGCCGCCCGCGGCCACGGTAATCGTCACCGTGGCCATGTCCGATACGCTGTCGGTGATTCCGCCTGACGTGTCGGTTACCGTATAGACCCAGGTATCGGTGCCGGTGACGGCCGGCGCATCGTAGGTCACCGTCACGTTCGTCATGTCGGGGTCGGAATTGATCGTGAACGTGCCGCCCAGCGTCCCGGTGGCCGGGCCCGTGACCTGCATGTTGCCCACGGCAGGCGCAGGCCAGCGAACGTCGTTCGCGCCGATGTCGAGCGTGTTGCCCGTCGTATTTTGCCCGACCGTATAGCCCGACACGCCCAGCGGATCGTCGTCGATCGCTTCGCCCTGTTTGATGAAGACCAGGCGCTGGCCGCTGGTGATACCCGGATCGATGTTGCTGATCTCGACCGTTGTGTCCGTGAGGCCGCCGTCCGTCGTCGTCGAGCCGTCGTACTCGGAGATGCTCTGCTGAGTGCCGATTATGGCGTCGTCGCCGCCGATTGTGCGGCTGAACGCGAGGCCGGGACCGTAGGTGATCGTCGATTCGTTTGCGTAGTTCGCGCCGAAGTTGTAATTGCCGCAGAAGCTGGCAAACACCGCGTTCGAGAACGAACCGTCGATGCATTCGAAGAACGTGGCGCCTGCAACGATGCTGTTGCCGAACGACAGATCATCCACGTTACGCGTGAACACCTGCCCTGGCAGGGTCGGCGCGACCTGCGACTGCTGCACGAGCCGGCCGCTGCCGGTCACGACGCCGGTCACGGTGTCATACGACCACGTCGCCGTCGAGTTTGACAGGATGAGCGCAGCGGGTGCGCCCATCGAGCCGGCGACGCCGGCGTTTACGTCAAGGAACACGGTGATGACAGCCGAGTTCGCCGTCGGCAGGCCGAATGCGGCAGCGACGGCCGCGGCGATGGGGGTCTTCTTCATTACTTGGCTCCAGAATTCAGGGTGGCGCGTCGCGAGCGCAGCAGCGCCGGCAGAATCAGCAGAGCCAGGCTCCACGGGCCGAGCGCGCTACCGGCGCCGGGCAGCGCGGTGCCCGCCCCGGCGGTTATCGTAATCGTGCCGGAGATCTCGTCGCCGCCGCCGTCTTCGTCGGTGAGCGTGTACGTACAGGTGGCTTGGTCGCGGAGGTTCGCCACGGAATACGTCGTGAATACGCGGACGGTACCGTTGATTATTCTCGGCGTGGCCTCGACCGCCAGCGTTCCCTGGTCGCAGATGCCGTTGCCGGCGATATGCTGATCGATGGTGCCGTTGCCGAGCGTGACCTCCGGCCTGACGTCGACGGATCCGCCCAGTACCCCGCCGCCCGAGCCGAGTGTCGCGGTCGTGGCGCTCGTCGTCGGCAGCACGTTCGGGATTCTGACCGTCACGGTCCCGTTGACCGTTTCCTCGAGGCTGCCGAAATTACTGTCGGTGATCGAGTAACCGAACGTGTCTTCGCCCTGGAAGAATGAGCCGAATGCCTGGTACGAAATCGTCGCGGTGTCGAGTTGCGGCGGTGGATCGCCCGGTGCTTGCTGCGGAGACAGGTTGAGCGTCGCTATGCCCTGCGTCTCGGTACCGTCGATGGCCACGTTCCGCGGGTCGTCGCCACCGGAGTTCTGGATCGTCGTTACCGGATCGGTCGCGCTCAACGCGTCGATCGAAGCGTTCAGCGTCGCCGGGTCGATGCCCTCCGAATCGAAGGAGATCACCAGGTCACCGGCGATCGGCGGATTGTTTTCGTCGATGGTGACGGTGACGGTCGCCGTGAGCCCGGGCTGCGACGCGACCGTGCCGTCGGCCAGCGTGTACGTAAACGTGTCCTGGCCAACCGCGTTCCCCGTGTATACGCAGGCGAGGTCCGTCACGTTGCCGGGCGTATTGCCGCTGGCGTCGCAGGTCCCGAGTTGGCCCTGCGTCGCGATTGTCAGTGACGTGTTGTTCGTGTCGAGTACGCCGGCCGGGTCGTCGTTGGCGCCGATGTCCAGCGTCGTGGGGGTGCCACGCAGCACGGTGTAGGTGTCGTCCTTTGCGATGCTGCAGGTCAGGCAGGCGGCGGTGAATGTCATCAGCGGCCCGTCCCAGCTATTGTTCGCGACCGGCGCCGGGACCGTGTTAAATACGACCGATTCGTTATTCGCGAATATCTGCGCCGGCACGACGATCTCGCCGCTCGGGTCGACGACGATACGCACGATCCAGTTTTCCTGGCCCTTGCCGTCATCGGGCTGCAGCACGCCGACGAAGTTCGGGTCGCCGATGCCGCGCACACCGCAGAAGTGCGAGCCCGCGGACCTGCACGGTGAGCCGCCCACGCCCGGGTCGAACGTGCACTGGCCGTTGCTGACCATCGACAGCGTGCGCGGGTTGCCCATCGCATCGGGGATATTATCGTCGCAGCTCCACTGACCGGCGTAGAAAGTCTGCTCGTCGAGGAAGACCCGGATGCCGTTGTTGCCGTCGAAGCCCGCGGCCTCGAAGCTGCCGATGCCGATGGCCCCCAGGGTTCCGGTGTCCCACGCGTCCTGCTCGCCCTCCGGCGGGTTGACCGGGTCGGCGCCGATTGACAGGTCGACCGGGTAGGTCTGCACGCCGTTGAACAGGCCCTGCGTCTGGAGCAGCGTCGCCGGGAACCCGTCGTCGCCGAAGATGTATTCGCAGCCTTCCGCGATGGCATTCTGCTGGTCCGGTACCGCCGGACCGAGCACGTAAGCAATCGTGTTATCGCCCCAGGTTTCCTCCGCCCAGGTGCCGGGGCCGCCGGCGAATGACCGGGTGCCGGCCGGCAATTCGATGCGGGCCTCGACTGTGTCGTTGCCGTTGCACTCGATATCGTCGACGTCGTCGATGCTCAGCGTACCGCTAAGCGTCAGCCTGGTATTGGCGGGGTCGGGTACCGGCGCCGGCGCGAGCTGGCCGCCGGGCTCCAGTGGCAATGTTACGAAAGGGGAGTTGCCAGTCTGGTAATAGCCGCCCCCGCGCACCGGACCGACCCAGGTGCCGAGCGGCACGCTGACCGGGTTCGACCGGTTATAGGTACAATCTTCGCCGGTGACGCCGGGCAGTGCGGCGACGCAGGCATTGTCTACGTTGGACTGGAACGACTCGGCGGGATCCTCATTGATTCTGTAGTCATTTACGGCGGCGCTCGCCGTTCCCACGACACACAGAGACGCGGCCCCACAGGCCAGCGCGCCATAGAATGCGCGAAGTTTAGTCATTCGACTGTCCTCCAAAGACATGAAATCCGTTTGAAGTTTTTTGTCAGGACAGCACGGTTACTCGAGACCCTTATTGTCACCCGGTGAGTACCGGGCCCCCACAATCAAAGAGCAGGTTCCGTGTTCTCAGTCCACCCCCGTATAAGACTCGTCAGGTCTTATATAACGGCTGCGTAACCCTACCGTGCGATTGTGGCTGAGGCAAGTCAGGACAAGGCTTGTTGTAAACGGTTCGGCGGCTCGATAGCCGCCGCAGCGTCGACGAATCGAGGATGAACTGACGTGGCTACCGACAGGTGGCCGCCGCCTCCGGATTCCGTGCCCACGTCACTGCCGCCCGGCACGTCTACGCCGATAGTGTGGCAATCCCGCCCACAGCGAGGCGGCGGCCAGCGGCGCGGCGGTGCCGGCCACGAGCGCTATCGAGTTGCCGACCGCCTGCGGATCCCGAAACACCTGGTCAGTGATCGCCCCGACCAGGAACGGCCCGAGCCCGATACCGACGAGATTGATCACCAACAGGTAGACGGCCGACACCTGCCCGCGCATGTCGTTCGGCGTAATCAGTTGCAGTGCGGCTGCCGCGGCCCCGAAACCGAAGCTGCTGAAGAAAATCAGCGGTGCGTATAGCGCGAGCACCGCGCTGACCGGTTCGACGAACGGCAGTGCAATAACGAAAGGCGCGACGCCGAGTGCGGCGACGATCCCGACACGCATGGTTGCATCACTGCGTCCACGGTGGTCGAGCCTGTCTGCATACCAGCCGCCGCCGACAATGCCGGCACTGCCGAAGACGACGATGATGATCCCGAGCGCCAGGCCGGCATCGCTCGGCGCGACGCCGTGCGCGCGGCCGAGGAATGCCGGCGACCAGATCACGATCGCGTTGAAGACGAGCGCGAGCAGCGCAAAGCCGACGAAATGCGCGCCATACGCGCGCCAGCCGCGGCCGATGAACTTGATTACGTCGCGAACCGGCGTCGGTTCCCGAACCCCGCCGGCGGGTAATTCGACGCGGCGACCGGGTTCCCGAATCGTGAAAATCCAGGCGGCGATCGCGAGTCCCGGCAGCCCGACGACAATGAACGTCAGTTGCCACGGTCGCAGCGCGCCGAGCAGCGGCAGCGTGACGTCCGGCGAATTGGCGACGAGCTGAATAACCGTGCCGCCGATGATGAACGCGAGGCCCGAACCGAAATAGACGCCGACCGAGTACACCGACATGGCCCGACCGAGGCGTTCCGGCGGGAAACTGTCGGCGATCAGCGAGAACGCGGCGGGAGACAGCGCGGCTTCGCCGACGCCGACGCCGACCCGTGCCGCGAACAATTCCCAGAACGAGCGGGCGAGGCCGCAGGCGGCCGTCGTCAGACTCCAGCAGAATATGCCGATGCTGATGATGTGTCGGCGGCTGCGGCGGTCCGCGAGGCGGCCGATCGGGATGCCGAGCGTCGTGTAGAAGATGGCGAACGCGAATCCGGACAACAGGCCGATCTGCGTGTCGGTCAGCGCGAGATCGAGTTTGATCGGCTCGATCAGCAGGGCGATGACGTAGCGGTCGACGAAGGACAGCGTGTACGCGACCATCAGCACGCCGACGCTGTACCATGCGCGTGCCGGTTCCGGGTAGCCGCCCGCGGCGCCCATCAACCCGGTATTCATTGACCGGCACTCATATAATAAGGTCCCTCCCGCGCAGTCCCGCGGATGCGTCGTGCAGCCCCGGAGTCAGAATTTGGGCACATGGTATATCAGTCTTGCCGCCAGCCTGCTGGTGATACTGGTCGGCATGTACGTGCACTGGACCGTCGTGGTCGCGGGCCTGCTGCTGCCGTTCGTGCCGATGGTGACGTTCGTGATCGCGCGCCGCGCAGAGCGACGGGCGGCTGCACCCACGACCGCATCGGGCGATTCGCCGGATGATCGCGATCAGCAGGGCGATCAGCAGGGCGATTGACGGGCCGACTGACCGCGCGACGCGGATATCTCGTACAATCGTGCTCCCCATGACCGGATCCAGACAGCCAGATCGTCCGCACGCGGCGGTCGACTATGACGTCGTCATCGTCGGCGGCGGACTCGTCGGCGCCAGCATGGCGTGTGCACTCGAAAGCGCGGACGTGACGGTAGCAATCGTCGAGCGTTTCGCACCGGATTCGGCCGCGCAGCCAAGTTTCGACGAGCGCACGATCGCATTGACCTGGAGTTCACGCCAGGTATTCAACGCGCTGGGCGTGTGGGACGCGGCGGAGGTGGACGCGTCGCCAATCCGCGACATTCACATATCGGATCGCGGGCACGTTGGTGAATGCGTGCTGTCCCATCGCGACGCCGGTACCGACGCGCTGGGTTACGTCGTGCCGACGCGCGCACTCGGTCTTGCGCTGCACCAGCGTCTGGCCAACGTCGCCAACGCGACGCTGTTGTGTCCGGCCGAGGTCGACAGCGTGACAAGTCACGCGGATCGGGCCGACGTGCATGTGCGCGTGCAGGGCGAGGACGTGCCCCGCGTGCTGACGACGCATCTGCTGATCATGGCTGATGGCGGCCGATCGGCAGTCGGTGAGCAGCTCGGCTTCGCGGCCAAACGGAAGGTCTATCCGCAGTCCGCGCTGATCACGACGGTCAGGTCGGATCGAGCGCACGGCGGGCGCGCATACGAGCGCTTCGTCGGCAGCGGCCCGCTTGCACTACTGCCGTTGCACGAGTCGGACTTTGCTGTCGTCTGGACACTCGAGCCCGCGGCGGTCGAGACGATGCGCGAGCTTGCCGACGATCGCCTGCTCGCGCGCCTGCAACTCGCGTTCGGCGATCAGGCGGGGCGCTTCACCGCAATCGGCGACCGGCAATTCTATCCGCTCAGCGTCACGCGCGTGAGCCGGCCGACTTCGCCGCGCGTCGTCGCGATCGGTAATGCGGCCCACGTCGTGCATCCGGTCGCGGGCCAGGGCTTCAACCTCGGGCTCAAGGACGTCGCCGACCTGGCCGAACAGATTCGCAGTCGGCGGCAGACCGGCGACGACATCGGCGATGCGCATGCGCTGCGCCGGTATGCGCGACTGCGCCGGCGCGAGACGCGCAACGTGCGTAACTTTACCGACAGCATGATCGGCGTGTTTGCGTCCGACTTTCCGCCACTGGTCGTCGGGCGCAACCTGGGCCTGATGGCGATCGACAGGCTCCCGCCGCTGCGCCGCGTTTTGCTCGAGCGCACGATGGGTCTGTACGGACGCCAGCCGAAGCTCGTGTCCGGCCGCCCGCTGCAGGCCACGCAGGCAGCGGCGCGGCAGCATTATGACGTCGTGATCGTCGGTGCGGGTTTGATCGGCGCGGCTCTGGCCTGCCTGCTCGGCGACACTCGCTATCGCGTCGCGCTAGTCGACCGCGCGCCGCCGCCGAGTGTGCCGACCGGCGCCTTCCGGCTGCGCATCAACGCGTACAACCGCGCGGCCGAGCGCATGCTTGCAGACTGTGGCGTCTGGGATCGACTGCCGGCCGAGCGCGTGTTCCCGTTTCGCCGCGTTTACTGTGGCAACGCCGGCGGCGAGGGTGCGGTGAGGTTCGCCGCGAGCGATATCGGCGAGACGCACCTCGGGCACTTCGTCGAGAACGATCTGGTTACGGCGATTCTGATGGACCGGGTAGCGGAATTCGACAACGTGGACACGCTGACGGACGCCGAGCTCACCGACGTTTCTTTCGAGCGCGAGCAGGCGGTCGTGCACCTCGCCGGTCGCGACGCGCTGGCGGCGCGGCTGCTCGTCGGCAGCGACGGCGCGAACTCACGCGTGCGGGAGGCTGCGGGCATCGGTGTGAGCCGGCATCCGTATCACCAGCGCTGCATCGTCGGCACGATTCAGTTCGCCGGCGATCTCGACGAGACCGCGTGGCAGAGATTTCTGCGGACCGGGCCGGTCGGCCTGCTGCCGCTCGCCCCGGGCTACTGCTCGCTGGCATGGAGCTGCGACGAGGGGCATGCCGAGCGGCTGCTGGCCCTGGACGACGACGCGTTTCGGGACGAACTGCACGCGGCGATCCGGGGGCGGCTCGGCGATATCACCGGCATCGGCCAGCGCGCGTCGTTTCCGCTGATGGCCCGCGATGCGACGACCTACGTCGCGGATCGCACCGTGCTCGTCGGTGACGCGGCGCACGTCATTCACCCGCTGGCCGGGCTCGGCGCGAACATCGGCTTTCAGGACATCTGGGCATTGTCGAGATCGCTGCTCGAGGTTGCGGACGACCCGGCCGCGGATATCGGCGCGCCGTATCGGCTGCGCCACTACGAGCGCAGCCGGCACCGGGAAAACCGCGTGGTCATGTCGACGATGTCGGCGTTCAACGCGGTGTTCAGCAACGACATCTTCGCGCTGGAGAAGCTGCGCAACGGCGCGCTCGGTTTCGCGAATCTCGTGTTGCCGGCGAAAAACCTGCTGATGCGTCGCGCGATGTGGATGGACATGGATCCGCGCGATTCCGCGCCGCGGCGGCGCGCCTAACCGGACTCGGCGAACAGCTCCCGCCCGATCAGCATGCGGCGAATCTCCGATGTTCCCGCGCCAATCTCGTAGAGCTTCGCGTCACGCAGCAGTCGTCCGGTCGGGTACTCATTTATATAGCCGTTGCCCCCGAGCACCTGGATCGCGTCCAGCGCCATCCGCGTCGCCCGTTCCGACGTGAACAGTATCGCGCCGGCGGCATCCTTGCGCGACGTCTCGCTGCGATCGCAGGCGCGGGCGACCGCGTAGGTATACGCACGCGCCGCGTTCGTGACCGCGTACATGTCGGCGAGCTTGCCCTGGATGAACTGGAATTCGCCGATCGCGGAGTCGAACTGCTTGCGCTCGTGCACGTAGGGCACGACGACGTCGAGACAGGCCTGCATGATGCCGACCGGACCGGCGGCGAGGATGACGCGTTCGTAATCCAGGCCGCTCATCAGCACGTTGACGCCGCGGTTGGCCTCGCCGAGCACGTTGTTTGCCGGCACCTCGCAGTTGTCGAATACGAGCTCGCAAGTGTTCGAGCCGCGCATGCCGAGCTTGTCGAGCTTCTGCGCGGTCGAGAAACCGTCAAAATCCTTCTCGACGAGAAACGCAGTGATGCCGCGCGGACCGGCGTCGGGATCAGTCTTCGCATAAACGATCAGCGCGTCGGCATCCGGGCCGTTCGTGATCCACATCTTCGTGCCGTTCAGAACGTAACGATCGCCGTGTTGTTCCGCTCGCAACCGCATGCTGACGACGTCCGAGCCGGAGCCTGCCTCGCTCATCGCGAGCGCGCCGACGTGCTCGCCGCTGATCAGCTTCGGCAGGTAGCGCTGTTTCTGCGCGTCGCTGCCGTTGCGGCGGATCTGGTTTACGCACAGATTTGAATGCGCGCCGTAGGACAGGCCGACCGATGCCGACGCGCGGCTGATCTCCTCCATTGCAATAACGTGTTCGAGGTAGCCCATGCCGGCGCCGCCGTATTCTTCCTCGACCGAGATGCCGAGTACGCCGAGGTCGCCGAGCTTGCGCCAGAGCTCGTCCGGAAACTCATTGCTCTGGTCGATGTCCTCGGCGAGCGGCGTGATTTCCGCGCGGCAGAACTCGCGCACGGATTCTCGCAGCATGTCGGCTGTGTCGCCGAGGCCGAATTCCAGTGACTGGTAGCTGGTCGTGATCGTCATGTCTTTTGCCTACATTCGGAAGACGCCGAATTGCGTCGGTTCTATGGGCGCGTTCAGCGCGGCCGCAAGGCCGAGACCCAGCGTCGCGCGCGTGTCCGCCGGGTCGATGATGCCGTCGTCCCACAGGCGCGCGGACGCGTAATACGGGTGGCCCTGGGTCTCGTACTGGCGCCGCAACGGCGCCTTGAACGCTTCTTCTTCCTCGTCGCTCCACGCTTCGCCGCGTGCTTCCATCGCGTCGCGGCGCACCGTCGCGAGCACGCTCGCGGCCTGCTCGCCGCCCATCACCGATATGCGCGCGTTCGGCCAGGCCCACAGGAAGCGCGGGGAATATGCGCGGCCGCACATCGCGTAGTTGCCGGCGCCGAAACTGCCGCCGACGATGACGGTGAACTTCGGCACGCGGCACGACGCGACCGCCGTGACGAGCTTCGCGCCGTCTTTCGCGATACCGCCGGCCTCGAACTGCTTGCCGACCATGAAGCCCGGTACGTTTTGCAGGAACACCAGCGGAATGCCGCGCTGGCTGCACAGCTGGACGAAATGGGCCCCTTTGAGCGCGGACTCCGAGAACAGGATGCCGTTATTCGCGACGATCCCGACCGGATAGCCGTGCAGATGGGCGAACCCGCATACCAGTGTCGGCCCGTAGAGCTGTTTGAACTCGTCGAACTCGCTGCCGTCGACGATGCGCGCAATCAGTTCGCGGATGTCGTACTGGTGGCGGTGGTCCGTCGGCACGATGCCGTAGAGTTCGTCGGCAGCGTACAACGGCTCGCGAGGCTCGCGGCGGTCGAGCGTGGCCGGCGCCGGTCGATTCAGGTTGCGGACGAGGTTGCGCGCAATCTGCAGTGCATGCGCGTCGTCGTCGGCGTAGTGATCCGTGACCCCGGAGATCCGCGCGTGCACGTCCGCGCCGCCGAGCGCTTCGGCCGTCACGACCTCGCCGGTCGCGGCTTTGACGAGCGGCGGACCGCCGAGAAAAATCGTGCCCTGTTGCTTAACGATGATGCTCTCGTCGGCCATCGCCGGAACGTATGCGCCCCCGGCCGTGCACGAGCCCATCACCGCCGCGATCTGCGGGATACCGGCGGCCGACAGGTTGGCCTGGTTGTAGAAAATGCGGCCGAAGTTGTCGCGGTCGGGAAATACC
>JBPCXI010000267.1:0-20617 GCA_051008895.1 Gammaproteobacteria bacterium
AGCCGTGAGGTCGGGGTCGACTCCAGCTACTGGAGCTGGAATGCGAAGGCCGCCGACCTGGATAACGACGAATGGCAGGATATCTACGTCGGTAACGGCTTTCATTTCGGCGACAGCTTCTACGAGATTCAGTCGAACGTGATGTTTCACAACCTCCGGGGACGCGGATTCGAGGACGTCGCCGCAGACTGGGGGCTCGACGACGTCATCAACACTCCGAGTTACACCTACGTCGATCTGGATCTGGACGGCGATATCGATGTCGTCGCGACCGGCGTGCTCGCGCCGCCACGTGTGTTTGTAAACGAACTCGATGTCGGTAACGCGGTCACGTTTGTCCTGCAGGACGCCAGCGGTAATACGTCAGCGATCGGAGCGCGCGTTGAGATTCGTTATGGTGGTGCGGAGTCGCGGCGGCAGCGCAAGGAGGTCATGTTGAGCGGCGGATTCATGTCATTCGACAATCCCGTCGCGCATTTCGGTCTCGGGCCGCACGAGGCGATCGATGCGTTAACCGTGCACTGGCCCGACGGCGAGGTAACGCAGTTCGACACGCAAATGGCGGCGAACGGTTTCTATCGGGTCCGCCGGCGCTAACCGGCGCGCCATGAGTTGCCGCCGAACGGCTATTCGAGCGTAACTTCGAGCGCTTGCCAGGCGAGCCACAGAGGCAGAAGAATCAGCAACACCGGCATGACCCACTTGAAGAACGGCCGGCTCAATTGGATCGTCGGCGAATTGACGAAGTCGACCCACTGTCGCTTGGCTCGATCGGGAAACCAGATCGCGAAAACGACGTTCGCGAACATGTAGTAAACAATGACCGACAGCGCGATAGCGCCGAGCACAAAAATTGTTGCAACGAGTCGCATGGCGCGCTACGGATCGAGCCATAACCCGAACTCGGGTGCGTGCGCGATCAGGACGGTGATCAGCCACCGGTCCCCCTTCCGGACCAGCGTATATGTTGCGCCGATGCGTTCGAGCTCGTTGTCGTTTCGTGTCAAGCTGGTCATTGCTCGCCTTTTTCGGCAATTAGATTCACGCTGATTCGTACGCCTTTGAATAGCATTGCACTGGTGTCGTTGAACAGGCCGAATTCCGCTACGCGAGTTGCGTTGTTGAATCCGGCTTGGCGCAGATACCCGCGAACGAACTCTTCATTGAGGCCGACGACGTGGTAGTCAAATTCGTTGGTGTGACCGCCGAAAATCATGCGCATCACGAAGAATCGCTCGTCCACATTCAGTTTATCTTTCGCGATAAACATTTCGGCCAAGGTATCGAGATCCGGAACGCTCAAGAGCAGTTGCCCGCCCGGCTCGAGTATCCGATGCCACTCTGCCAGCGCGACGGACAAATCGCCGGTGTAATCGAAATGCTCGAGTACGTGGGACGCATAGACCTGATCAAATGTATCGTCGGGGAATTGCGACATGTCTTTCGCATCACCGACGTGGTCGACATCAGGTCCGGGAATCGCATTGAAGAGCTCCCAGCCTGGCGCGCGGACGTCGCTGCCAATCTTTAGCCGTCTTTCACCGGACATTGTTTTCCCGCGAATCTCACGCTCTGAGCGCAGCTAGTTGCATGATACCGGCAACGCTCAGGCAGTCGGTGATCTCACCGTTCATCGTCATCCGCACGAGGTCATCGAACGGCAGGCGGCGGATCTCGATCTTCTCGGTATCGTCGAAGTCCGGCTCACCCTGTTCGAGCCCTTCCGCAACATAGACGACCCCGGACTCGTCGGTGACCGAATTGCTGATGCGAGCCGATAGTATTTTTTTCCAGCGCGATGCGCTGAGGCCGGTCTCCTCGCGGAGCTCCCGCTGCGCGCCGGCCAGCGGATCGGTATCGAGCGGCACGCCGCCCATCGGGATTTCCCACGAGTATTCGTTCAAAGCGAACCGGTACTGGCCGACGATCCAGGTGTATCCCTCCGCATCGAGGGGAATGATGCCGACCGCGAGATTCTTGAAGCTGACGACTCCGTACTCGCCGGGATTGCCGCCCGGATGGATCACGTCGTGTTCGACGACGCGAAACCAGGGATTGTCGTAGACATCGCGCTGGCCGAGAATTTGCCACGGGTTTTCCCGAGAGTCTTCAAATTCGCTCATGAATCTACCTGTCGGTAACGAGTGCATCCTGTTTGACGAGCCGCCGGAACCAGGCATGCATGCCGATTCCGCGAGCGGCCATGAACAGTGTAAAGGCAAGCCACAGAGCGTGGTTGCCGAATTGTGCGAGGCCGAAAAAAGTAGGCAGAAACACCAGCAATGTCGATCCTGCCATCACGACCATCATTTCCCTCGATCGAGTCGCGCCCACGAATACGCCGTCGTACAGGAAACACCAGACCGATATCAGCGGCGATATGATCATCCACGGCAGGTATTCGCGCGCGACCGCGCGCAGCTCCTCGATATCACTTAGCAGGTCGATGATCGCGCCACCGGTCAGCAGGTAAACGACCGAGAACCCGCTCGCGAATATCAGCGACCAGCGTAGTGTCCGGCTGACGGCGATGCGAATACCGTCCCGGTCACGCGCGCCTATGGCTTTGCCGACCAGGGCTTCCGCCGCGTACGCGATGCCGTCGAGCGCATAGGCCAGGAACCACTGAAAGTTCAGGAGCAACGCATTCGCCGCGAGGACGACATCGCCCATGCGCGCGCCCTGCGCCGTGATGAACGCGAAAACGAACATCAGTGACATCGTGCGAATGAACAGGCTCGTGTTCATTGCGAACAGTTTTCGGTAACGCCGTGGATCGAACAGCTCGACTGGCGCGCCACTGCCGGGATGATCCGCGAGCTCCGCCCGTACGATCACGAACCCGGCAGCAGCTCCGCAAAACTCAGCGATCAGCGTGGCCAGCGCGACGCCGTCAGCCTTCATGCCGAGAGCCACGACGAACACGAGGTCGAGCACGATGTTGATCGTGTTGATCGTTACGATGATCGCAAGCGGCCCGCGTGCATTCTGCATGCCGATCAGCCAGCCGATCATGACGAAGTTGAATAGCGCAGCGGGTGCACTCCAGACGCGAATGCTGAAGTATTCGCGCGTCTGGGCCGCGACGCGTTCGCTCGGCGCGATCAGCGCCAGCGCGAGTTCGCCGATGACTGACCGAAAGAGGATGATCAGCGCCGCTAGCACGAGCGCGATCAGCATTGCGCGGGCCAGCGTGTCGCGTACGCGATCGTTGTCCGCGGCGCCGAACCCCTGTGCGGTAATGCCGGTCGTGCCCATGCGCAGGAAGTTCAGGCCCATGAACAGCACCGCGAAAATCGTCGCACCGGCCGCCACGCCGCCGAGAAAAACCGGCTCGTCGAGATGCCCCATCACCGCGGTATCGACCATACCGAGCAGCGGGACCGTCACCGAAGAAAGAATCATCGGCGCCGCGATCTTCCAGACCGCCGCATTGCTGTATTCCGTCATTGCCGTGCGATTGTGGTCGGACATTGCTTGATATGGTCAGGAGTGCGCGTATACGTCAATAGCGGTCGAGTTCGGGTGGAGTATGCGCCCGGTTTGGACCGCACGGCGAGCATTGTCTAGAATCCGCCGCTGATTCGCGCCGATGATGGCACATGGAGAAACGGAATGGATTTTCGCTTATCGACCCGCGCAATCGCGACGGCAACGCTCGCTGCGCTTCTTACCACCGCCTGCACGACGCTCGACCCGTATACGCGGGAAGAGAAAACCAGCAACGCGGCCAAGGGTGCCGCGATCGGCGCCGCTGCCGGTGCGGCGGTCGGCCTGATTACCGGCGACGACTCGGCCGAGCGCAAGAAGCGCGCACTGATACTCGCGGGCGTCGGCGCGGTCGCGGGCGGGGGCATCGGCTACTACATGGATCAGCAGGAAATGAAGCTGCGGCAGCAGCTCGAGGGAACCGGCGTCAGTGTCACGCGCATCGACGACAACATTACGCTGAACATGCCGGGCAATGTCACGTTTGCTTTCAACAGCGGTGACATCAGCGCGGAGTTTTACCCGATCCTGGATTCGGTCGCGGTGGTGCTCGAGGAATTCGACAAGACCTTCGTCGAAGTCGCGGGCCACACCGACTCGGTCGGTTCTACGGACTACAACCAGCAGTTGTCTGAACGTCGCGCGGCTAGCGTTGCGGCATACCTGACATCCAGGCAGGTCGACCCGCAGCGACTGATAACGGTCGGTGCCGGTGAGAACTATCCGATCGCCACGAACGCGACCGCTGCGGGACAGGCGCAGAACCGACGCGTCGAACTGACGATCGTTCCGGTCACCGCTTAAACAAATGGGGACATTCTGCTTTTTCGCCCAAGAGGCGAAAAAGCAGAATGTCCCCATTTTTTGGTCAAAGAAGCAGGGGCGAAAAAGCAGAGTGTCCCCTGTCTATCTTTGCGGTATCAGGCGGCGGAGAATTCCGCGCGCAGCAGCTTGATGGCGCGCTGCTCGATCTGCCGAATGCGTTCAGCCGATACGCCGAAGCGTTTCGCGAGGTCTTGCAGCGTCGTCTTCTTCTCGGCGAGCCAGCGTTCCTTGACTATAGTCTTGCTGCGATCGTCGAGATTTTCGAGCGCCGCGCTGAGGCGTTCGCGCGCCCGATCGTCCCAGTCCGCGGTTTCGACGGCGGCGGCGGGATCGGGCGTCTCGTTCGGCAGATAGTGTGCGGGCGCGTAAGCCCTCTCTTCGTCGTCGCCGGGCGCCGGATCGAACGCGAGGTCGTAGCCCGCGAGTCGTTTTTCCATCTCTGTCACTTCGCGCGTGCTGACACCGAGATCCGCCGCGATGGCTGCGGTCTCATCGGCCGAAAGCCAACCGAGGAATTTTTTCGCCTTGCGCAGGTTGAAGAAGAGTTTGCGCTGCGCCTTCGTCGTCGCAACCTTGACGAGCCGCCAGTTGCGCAGCACGTATTCGTGAATCTCGGCGCGTATCCAGTGCACCGCGAACGAGACGAGGCGGACCCCGACGTCCGGATCGAAGCGCTTCACCGCCTTCATCAGGCCGACGTTGCCTTCCTGGATCAGATCCCCGAGGGGGAGGCCGTAACCGTTGTAGCCGCGCGCGATATGCACGACGAAGCGCAGCTGTGACATGACGAGCCGCCGCGCTGCATCGAGATCGTCGTGCTCGCGGAAGCTCCGTGCCAGTTGCTGCTCTTCTTCCTTGCTCAGCATCGGGATAGCGTTGACGCCGCTGATATAGGCGTCGAGGCTACCGACCGGGCCGGCGAGAATCAGGTCGCGGTTCTGTGGGATTACGGCTGTCGTCATGGGTCACTCACCTTCCTGAGGTAATTCTAGCACTCGCACCTTTAGAGTGCTAAACCGCCGTCAAGTTCCACAGTGGAGAGAAAATAAAAACAAATAAAACAGGTACTTATACCCGAGGCTGGATTGCTGCGAGATGGCGGGCAACCGCCGACCATGCGCCGCCGAGGCCGGCCAGCAGGCCGCCGCCGACGATCGCCAGCACCGTCAGGCCGCTGATGCCGAGCGGCCGGAAGGCGCTGCCGTAGAGCGTCGCGAGCCGCTCGATCGGGCCGCTGAGCAGCCACAGGCTCAGGCCGAGCAGCAGCAGCGCGAAACAGCCGCCCAGAAGTCCGTACCACAAACCTGTGTACAGGAACGGGCGGCGCACGAAGCCGTCGCTCGCGCCGAGCAGTTTCGATACTTCGATTTCCGCGCGCCGGTTCTGGATGTCGAGCCGAATCGTATTGCCGATGATGATGATCACCGCGCCGATCAGCATGCTCGCGGCGATCCAGACGCCGCGGCGCGCGAGATCGAGAATCGCGTTGAGTCGTCGTACCCAGTCCGTGTCGAGTTTGACCAGGTCGACGTCGTCGCGTTGCGACAGACCGCTCTCGAGTTCGCGCAGCTGGATCGGCGTCGCTCTCTCACTGGGCCGGACGATGATCGTGTGCGGCAGCGGGTTGCGATCGATCGCGGCGAGTAGCCCGCTGAATTCGGGATCGCGGCGAAAATCCTCGAGCGCTTCGTCGGCAGATATCAGCTGCACGGATTTCACGACGTCGCTGCGTTCGATCTGGTCGCGCAGTTGTTGACCCTGTTCGAGGGGCGTTCCCGGAGACATGTATACAGAAAAGTCGCGAATGTTCTCCCAGCCGCCGGCAACCGCGCGGCCGTTCTGCACAATAATGTTCAGTGCCGACGGCATCGCGAGCGCGATGCCGATGACCGCGATCGTCAATGAGCTCGCCAGCGGCTGGCGCGACATCGCACCGAGCGCGGCGACGCAGTTTTGCGCGTGGCGATTCAGATAGCTGCGCAACCTGTTCATGTGCCGCTTCCTTCCGGGGGCAGACTGCCGTCCGCGTCGATGACCCGTCCGTCGTCGAGCACGACGTGCCGCCCGCCCAGCCGCTTCAGCAGCTCGACGTCGTGCGTTGCGATCAGCATCGTCACACCCACGTCGTTGAAGCGCCGGAACAGGTTCATGATGTCGAGCGACAGCTCGGGGTCGAGGTTACCAGTCGGCTCGTCCGCGATCAGCAGCTTCGGCCGTGCGACAACGGCGCGGGCGATGCCGACGCGTTGCTGCTCGCCGGTCGACAACATCAGCGGTGTCTTGCGCTCCTTGTCCTGCAGCCCCACGTGGCCGAGCGCGGCGCGCACGCGGCCGCGAATCTCGCGGCTGCTGTAACCGGCGATGATCATCGGCAGCGCGATATTCTCGAAGACCGTGCGGTCCTCGAGCAGCTTGTGATCCTGGAACACCATGCCGATCTGGCGCCGATGCCGCGGAATGGCGCGGTCGGACAACCGCCCGACATTGCGGCCCTCGAACAGTACCTGCCCGCGCGTCGGCCGCTCGATCAGCGCGATGAGCTTGAGCAGCGTGGTCTTGCCGGCGCCGGAGTGACCGGTGAGAAAGATCAGCTCGCCGGCGCCGATATCCAGCGATACGTTGCTGAGCGCTTCGCGCCCGCCGTCGTATCGCTTGGTGACGTTATCGAACCGGATCATTGACTGCAGCCGGCCGTCATCCGGGCGGCTCCACGAGTGCGGCGGCGAACTGGTCCGCGTCGAAGATGCCCATGTCTTCAATGGCTTCCCCGACGCCGATGAAACGGAAGGGCACGTCGAGGCGCTCGGCGATCGACAGCAGCACGCCGCCTTTGCCGCCGCCGTCGAGCTTCGTCATCGTGATGCCGGTCAGCCCGACGGCCTCATTGAACTCGACGGCCTGGCTCACCGCGTTCTGTCCGAGGCTCGCATCCAGCACGAGCATCGTCTCGTGCGGCGCGTCGGGATCGAGGCGCTTCGCGACGCGCACGACCTTCGCGAGTTCCTGCATCAGACCCGCTTTGTTTTGCAGCCGGCCCGCCGTATCTGCAAGCACGATGTCGACGCCGCGCGCGCGTGCAGACTCGAACGCATCGAAGATTACGGCCGCCGGATCCGCGCCGGGTTGCTGCGCGACGACCGGGACGTCATTGCGTTCGCCCCATGCCTGCAGCTGCTCTATTGCGGCGGCGCGAAACGTGTCGCCGGCCGCGAGCAGCACGCTCAGCCCTTGTGCGCGAAAAGTCTTTGCGAGCTTGCCGATCGTCGTCGTTTTGCCGGAGCCGTTCACGCCGACGACCAGCAGCAGGAATGGTCGCCGGTCTTCCGGCACGATCAGCGGTTGCGCGTGCGCTTCGAGCATCTCCCGCAGCGCTTCGCGCAGCGCCTCGCGAACCGCGGCCTCGTCGCCGATTGTTTTGCCGCCGACGCGTTTTCGTAGCGAGCCGATAATGCGCTCTGCCGCCTCGATGCCGACGTCGGCGAGCAGCAGCTGCGTCTCGAGCTCCTCCTCGAGCTCCGCGTCGAGCTTGCGGCCGACGAAATTCACCGATAACCGCAGGCCCTTGCCGCCGCCGAGCTTGCTGCGCAAGCGGCCGAAAAAGCCGCTTTTGGTATCTTTGGTGCTCCCGGACATGGCGCGCATGGTAACGGTTTCGGGCGGCGCGGATAAATCGGCCGTGAAATCAATGCGAAGCGAGCCGGAAACGTTCAGAATTTCGCCCATGGCGAGGAACGAGCGGCGGGTTCGACCCGGTGAATTGCGCATCATCGGTGGCCGATGGCGCGGTCGGCGATTGCAGCTGCCGGCCGGCTCGGCCGTCCGCCCGACCGGCGACCGGATACGCGAGACATTATTCAACTGGCTGGCACCGACGATCGCCGGCGCGCGCTGCCTGGATCTGTTCGCGGGCTCCGGCGCGCTCGGGCTTGAGGCGCTGTCCCGCGGCGCCGGGGAGACGGTATTCGTCGAGAAGGATCCGGTGGCCGTTCGGCAACTGAAAGCAAGCATCGACACGCTCGGTTGCGAGGACGCACGAGTGGCGCGCGTGGATGCGGCTGCGTTTCTGCGCGGCTCGCCCGCGCCATTCGACGTCGTGTGGCTCGATCCCCCGTTCGGGGAATTCGATCTGGAGAATTTGTGTACACTCCTCGAACGTGGCTGGCTCGCGTCGGGCGCGCGAATCTATATCGAAATGGATCGCCGCAGCGACCTGCCGAATCTGCCCGACGGCTGGTCGGTCGATCGCGACAAGACGGCCGGACAGGTGCGATTCGTACTTGCGACGCGTCGCTGATGACGGAATAACGGGAAGGAGGGCGACGTTTGACAGTCGGTGCAATGTACCCGGGCACGTTCGATCCGATTACGAACGGTCACCAGGAAATCGTGCGGCGCTCCGCCAAGCTGTTCGATCGCGTCGTCGTGGCGATTGCGTCGAGTCCGGACAAGGAACCGGCTTTCGATCTCGAGCAGCGCATTGATCTGGCGCGGGTCGTCCTGGCGGATCATCCGAACGTCAGCGTCGAAGGATACGAGGGCCTGACCGTCGACTTTGCCGAGCGGAACGATCTGCGGGTAATCATTCGCGGCCTGCGCGCTGTGTCCGATTTCGAATACGAGTTTCAGCTGGCCAGCATGAACCGACACCTGCAGGAAAAGGTCGAGACGATTTTCCTGACGCCGACCGACGAATACAGCTTCCTGTCGTCTACCCTCGTCCGCGAGATCGCATTGCTCGGCGGAGACGTGACGAAGTTCGTGCACCCGCAAGTCGGTCGCGCGCTGCACGACCTGCGCGCGCGAGCCTGACGCCGATGAAATCAGTCATCCGATTGCACGCGACGGTCGTCGCGCTGCTCGCATTTACCGGCCTCGCGGTTGCAGCCGATGTGCCGGGCAAGGCCGCGATCGCGTCGGCGCATCCGCTGGCGACGGCCGCCGGTTATGAGGTTCTCGAAGCAGGCGGCAACGCGTTCGACGCCGCGGTCGCGGTCAGCGCGGCGCTGGGCGTCGTCGAACCGTATTCGTCGGGTCTCGGTGGCGGGGCGTTCTGGCTCCTGCACGTTGCCGACGAGGATCGCGAAATCTTCGTCGACGCGCGTGAGGTCGCACCTTCGGCTGCAACCCGCAACATGTATCTCGACGCAGACGGCGAGCTCGTCCGCGGCGCGTCGCTGAACGGACCGCTGGCGGCCGGCATTCCCGGACAGGCGGCGGGCCTGGTGCATCTCGTCGACAACTACGGTCGCCTGCCGCTGTCGTCGCTGATCGCGCCGGCCATCAAGCTCGCGGAGGAGGGATTTCCGGTGCACCGCCGGATGCTGCTGGGCCTGAGTTTTCGGCGCAAGACAACCGACCGCTGGCCTGCGCTAGGCGCCGCGTACTATCCGGACGGCGAGCCGCCGGCGGCCGGCGAGATCTTTCGCCAGCCCGACCTCGCCCGAACGTTGCGCAGGTTCGCGGCCGGGGGGCGGCAGGATTTCTACGCCGGCGAGACCGCGGAGCGACTCGTCGCCGGCAGCCGCGCAGACGGCGGCATCTGGACGCTGGACGACTTCCGTGCCTATCGTGTCATCGAGCGCGAGCCGCTGTCGTTCGAGTATCGCGGCACGCGAATTGTCTCTGCGCCGCCGCCGTCATCGGGCGGCATCGCCATCGCCAACATGCTGAACATACTCGACGGTTACGATCTCGCGACGCTCGACGGCGCGACGCGCAAACACCTGATCGTCGAGTCGATGCGCCGCGCCTATCGGGATCGCGCCGCCTATCTCGGCGACAGCGATTTCGTGCCGGTGCCGGTCGAGCGACTGACCGATCCGAACTACGCCGCGGGCCAGCGCATCTCGATCCGGATGGATCGCGCGACGCCGAGCGACGCGCTCGCGAGCATCGTACCGCCCGCTCCGGTCGGTGCGGACACGACGCATTTTTCGGTCATCGACGCCGACGGCAACCGCGTCGCCGGAACGATGACGATCAATACCTGGTACGGGTCCGGATATATGGTGCCCGGCACCGGCGTCATTCTGAATAACGAGATGGACGATTTCGCCGTCAAGCTGCTTGCGGCCAACAACTACGATCTGATCGGCAATGACGCGAACGCGATCGCGCCGGGCAAGCGGCCGTTGTCGAGCATGTCCCCGACCTTTCTCGAGTCTGAACGCGGCGTGGCGATTCTCGGCACGCCCGGCGGCAGCCGCATCATATCGATGGTCCTGCTCGCGAGCCTGGAGTGGATGAACGGCGCGTCGGCCGACGAGATGACCGGCCTGAAACGCTACCATCATCAGTTCATGCCGGATGTGATCTCGTTCGAGTCGGGCGCACTGGCCGCGACGGAGTTGAGCAGGCTGGAAGAACTCGGCCACCGGACGGCCGAGGTGCGTCGGCCGTTCGGCAACATGAACGTCGTGACCTGGGATTTCGCGAGCGGCGATGTCGAAGCGGCGACGGATCCGCGCGCGACCATCGAGGGCCGCGTCTATTAACCCTCGTTCACGTCTGGCAGCGCGGACAGTAAAACGTCGAGCGTTGTCCGAGAACGATTTGCCTGACAGGGTCGCCGCAGTTGACGCACGGTTCGCCGGCGCGCGCGTAAACGCGTAGCTCGTGGCGGAAATAACCCGGTTTGCCTTCGCCGCTGTAAAAATCCCGTAGCGTCGTTCCACCGAAGCGAATGGACTCCGTCAGGACCGCATTGATGGAGTCGACGAGTCGCTGCAGTCGTACCAGCGATATCCTGCCGGCCCCGCGTCGCGGATTGATTCCGGCTCTGAACAGCGACTCGCTCGCGTAGATGTTGCCGACGCCGACCACGACGTTCGCGTTCATTATGTGCGTTTTGATCGCGGCGCGGCGGCCGCGACAACTGTCCTTGAGATAGTCGCCGGTGAATGCGTTGCTCATCGGCTCGGGGCCGAGGTTCGCCAGCAGCGGATGCTCCGCCGGATCGCCGTCGGTCCACAGCAGGCAACCGAAGCGCCGCGGATCGTTGAACCTGAGCACGTCTCCCGACACCATCCGGATATCGACGTGATCGTGTTTCCGCGGATCCATCTCCGCGGGGACGAAACGCATGCTGCCGGACATGCCGAGATGAGCGATTGCCGTTCCGTGACCGGTCCGCAGCAGCAGGTATTTGGCGCGGCGCTCAACGGCGTCGATGACCGCGCCGCGCAGTCGATCTTCGATGCCGTCCGGCACCGGCCAGCGCAGACGCCGATCGCGCACGACGACACGCTCGATTCTCGTCCCCTCGAGGCGCGGCGCGATACCGCGCCGCGTGGTCTCGACCTCGGGCAGCTCAGGCACTTTTGTAAGCCGTCTGCCAGGCGGTCAGCGGCCCTCGCCCAAGTACGGCCCGGCGGTCATCCGGCCGTTTACCTATATGAAATATCGGCCTTGTCATCGCGCCATTATGGACCCATTTCCTTTTAGCGCCCGGATCGTTCCGCTATAGTCATTTCGACCTTATGTAAGCTGGCGCGTGGGTCAACCCCATGGGTCAACCAGTTGGGATTAACTAGATGATTGAGTTTCTGAACGGCGGTCTGCTGAATTTCTCCGTCTGGGGCATCGCCCTCGTGGCGTTCGGGTTTATCCAGATTTCGATGATGGCGGTGACCTTGTACCTGCACCGCGATCAGGCGCATCGCGCGATCGATCTGCACCCGGCATTGCGCCATTTTTTCCGGCTCTGGATCTGGCTGACCTCGGGCATGGTCACCCGCGACTGGGTCGCGATTCACCGTAAGCACCACGCGCTGGTCGAGCGGGTGGGAGATCCGCACAGCCCGAAGGTCTTCGGCCTCGACAAGGTCTTGCTCGAAGGTTCGGAGTTGTATCGCGCCGAGGCGAAGAACGAGGAGACCCTCGAGAAGTACGGACGCGGTGCGCCGGACGACTGGATCGAGCGGCACCTGTACGCCAAGCACAGTCTGGTGGGCATCTACACGGTGCTGATCGCGGACGTGTTGCTGTTCGGCGCGATCGGTATCACCGTGTTCGCGGTCCAGATGCTGACGATGCCGGTGTTCGCCGCCGGCGTGATCAACGGCCTCGGTCATGCGAAGGGTTACCGGAATTTCGAATCTGACGATACGTCGACGAACCTGACGCCGATCGCCGCGCTGATCGGCGGCGAAGAGTTGCACAATAATCATCACGCATTTCCGACGTCGGCGAAGTTTTCGGTGCGCTGGTACGAGTTCGACATCGGCTGGCTGTACATTTGCCTGATGCGCCCGCTCGGCCTGTGCAAGGTCAGGCGCCTCGCGCCGTCGCCGGCGGTCGCCGACAGCCCGCGCCAGGTCGATATACAGACGCTCACGGCCGTGATGCAGAACCGGATGCACGTGTTACGCGACTACACCCGCAAGGTCACATTGCCGGTGTTTCGCCGCGAGAAGCGAATGCATCGCGACGATGACCTGTTGCGGCGCGCGCGCAAACTGCTGGTGTCCGGTCCGGTCGTACTCGACGACGCGGCCAAGGCCAGGCTCGCGCGGTTACTCGATGACAACCCGGCGTTGCGCACCGTTCATGAGTACCGCGAGCAACTGCTGGATCTCTGGAACCAGGTGAATGTCAGCAACGACAACCTGGTCCGACAACTCAAGGACTGGTGCAACCAGGCGGAGTCCAGCGGGATCGACGCGCTGCACGACTTTTCCTCGAATTTGCGCGGCTACCTGCCGGCGGCGCCGGTCGCGGCATAGGGACCGCAGAGGGGACACTCCTCATTTCCTGTGAGGACGCATCAGTTTGTCCCGTCGTATAGCAGGAAATGAGGAGTGTCCCCATTCCCCAAAAAAAACCCGCCGTACGGCGGGTTTTTTCTATTTGATCTTCGCTTCCTTGTAGGTCACGTGTTTGCGTACCACGGGGTCGAACTTACGCACCTCGAATTTCTCCGGGTGGAGGCGCTTGTTCTTCGTCGTCGTGTAATAGTGGCCGGTGCCTGCCGATGAAACCAGTTTTATCTTTTCGCGCATTGCCTGACTCCTGATACCTGTCTATCGCGTCCAGCCTTTGGCGGCTAGACCTTGACGCCTTTTTTGCGCAGGTCCGCGACGACTTTCTCGATGCCCTGCTTGTCGATGATGCGCAGGCCCTTTGACGACACCTTCAGCCTGACGTAGCGCTGCTCGCTATCCAGCCAGAAACGATGCGGATGCACGTTCGGCAGGAAACGACGCCGGGTTTTGTTATGGGCGTGGGATACGTTGTTGCCCGACATCGGGCGTTTGCCGGTGACCTGACAGACGCGGGACATGATAAACCTCTGAATTCTATAAGTTTCTTGCGCCGCCGCGAAGGCTGCGCCGCCTTTCGGTCACAGTGGACGCGAAAGGCGCGTTGTTATACCAGTCCGGGGGCCGTGAGACAAGGCGTTGCGGCTCAGACCAGTCCGCGCGCGGCCAGGGACACGCAGGCGCCGTCCCCGATCACGAAGTGGTCCAGCAGGCGTATATCGACGAGGTCCAGCGCGTCGCGGATGCGCCGCGTAATCAGCTGATCGGCCTCGCTGGGCTCGGCGACCCCGGATGGATGGTTGTGGGCCAGGATCACGGCCGCAGCGTTGCGGAAAAGCGCCTGTTTGACGACCTCGCGCGGGTATACCGTGGTGCTGTCGATCGTGCCGCGAAACAACTCGTCGAACGCGAGCACGCGATGGCGGTTGTCGAGAAACAGGCAGCAAAACACTTCGTGCGGGCGGTCGCGCAGGCGCGCGATCAGGAAGCGGGAGCTGTCGGAGGGCGAGCCGATCTGCTTGCCGGGCGCCAGGCGCTCTTCCATATAGCGACAGCAGCATTCCCGGGCGGCCAGCAGCACGGCGGCCTTGCCGGGCCCGATGCCGTGGGTTTCCTGCAGCGTGGCGAGGCTGGACCCGAAGACGCCGCGAATGCCGCCGAACCGAGTGAGCAGGGTCCGCGCGAGATCGACGGCGGAGCGCCCCGGTGATCCTCTGCCCAGCAGGATCGCGAGCAATTCGGCGTCCGCGAGGCATTGCGGGCCGCCGCTGGCGAGTCGCTCGCGCGGCCGGTCGCGGGCCGGCCAGTCCTTGATCCCGGGTGCCTCCATCGCGACCATTCTGCAGCGTTAGCGGGCCGTGACAAGCTCCGAATCGGCCCTAGGTACCGAAAAACCGGGCGGGACAAGCGCGCCAAATACGCCGTCTGACACCGATTTTCCGCGCACTTTACGGTAACCTATTGTGAACGCCGGACGGCACAGACCACGTTATGAGCTACTCCAGAATCATCCTCGGCATTACCGGCGGCATCGCCGCCTACAAGAGCCCGGACCTCGTCCGGCGCCTGCGCGAGCGCGGCGCTGACGTGCAGGTCGTGATGACCGAAAGCGGCGCGAAGCTTGTCGCGCCCGCCGTGTTCCAGGCCGTGTCGGGCCGGGCAGTGCGTAGCGACCTGTGGGATGAGCAGGCCGAGGACGCGATGGGGCACATCGAACTGGCCCGGTGGGCCGACCTGGTGCTCGTGGCTCCGGCCACCGCCAACATCATGTCGCAGCTGGCCGCGGGCAATGCAACGGGCCTTCTGACGACGCTGTGTGTGGCGACCGAGGCGCCGATCGTGCTCGCCCCGGCGATGAACCAGGCGATGTGGAAGAATCCCGCGACGCAGGATAATTTAGCCACGCTGCAGCAACGCGGTGTGCGTTTCATCGGACCGGAGGCCGGGTCGCAGGCTTGCGGCGAGGTCGGGCCCGGTCGAATGACCGAACCCGAAGACATCGTTACGCGACTTTACGAATCGCCGGCAACCGCCGACGGCCGGTTGCGCGGCGTCAACGTGCTGGTATCCGCCGGCCCGACTCGCGAGCCGATCGACCCGGTGCGGTATGTCAGCAATCGCAGTTCCGGCAAGATGGGTTTCGCGGTCGCGCGGGCCGCGGCACTGGCGGGCGCGAAAGTGACGCTGGTTGCCGGGCCGGTCGGCCTCGCCACGCCCGCGGGCGTCGAGCGCGTGGACGTCGAAACGGCGGCGCAGATGCGCGATGCCGTTGTCGGACGCGCGCCGGCGAACGACATCTATATCGGCGCGGCCGCGATATCCGACTACCGCCCGGGCGAAATCGCGGGCCAGAAGATCAAGAAGAAGTCCGGTACGCTGCGTGTCGACATGGTCAGGTCCAGCGACGTACTCGCGGAAGTTGCGGTACTGGAGTCAGGGCCGTTCACCGTGGGCTTCGCGGCAGAGACGGAAAAACTCGAGGAGCATGCGCGCGGCAAGCTCGTCGCCAAGCAGCTCGACATGATCGTCGGCAACCTGGTCGGCGACAAGCTCTGTTTCGATCAGGACGAAAACAGCGTGCTGATGCTGTGGGACGGTGGCAGCGAGGACGTGGCGCGGATGTCGAAGCCGCGTGTCGCGAATCAGATCATCGACACGGTCGCGACGCGTTACCTGCAGACCGTAAATGCGCCGACGCCGATCCGCCGGCCTTCCGCATCTTAGCCGCGCGCATATGTCGCGCCGGACCGTTCAGCTCAAGATTCTCGATTCACGCCTCGGCAGCGAGTTTGCGTTGCCGGACTATGCGACGGACGGATCGGCCGGTATCGACCTGCGTGCCTGCGTCGACGAGCCGACGACAATCGCTCCGGGCCAGACCGTGCTGGTTCCGAGCGGTATCGCGATACACATGGAAGACCCGTCGCTGGCGGCCGTGATCCTCCCGCGCTCGGGCCTCGGCCACAAACATGGCATCGTGCTCGGCAACCTGGTGGGCCTGATCGATTCCGATTACCAGGGTCAGGTATTCGTGTCGACGTGGAACCGCGGCGACGAGCCGTACGTGATCGAACCCGGTGCGCGGCTCGCGCAACTGGTATTCGTGCCTGTGGTGCAGGCAAACTTCGAGATCGTCGATGATTTCGCGGAGAGCGCTCGCGGTGCCGGCGGTTTCGGCCACACCGGCAAAGCCTGAAGACGCGCCGTCAGTTCATGCCTTTCAGGTGTTTGAACCGGTCGATGTCCGCTTCGAATTTCGCGACGATTTCGGTCTGCTGGACCCGCGTGTCGTCGAGCGTTTTCTCGTAAACGAGAATCGAATTCAGCGTATTGGACAGTTCTTTGGCCAGCCAGTCATGGATCGGCGGTGCGCTCGGGTCCGAGTTGTAAGGCTGGAACTGAGAAGCGTCGGTCTGAAGTCTCTTCAGCTTCTCGCGCAAATTGGTGAGGTAAATTTCGGTCACGCGGATCTGCCCGTCCAGCAGTTCCTTGCGTCGATTGCGCAGCGCTTCGATTTCATCGATCGACAGGTAGGTATTCAGCAGAATGTTGTCGCGTTGCTCGAGTTCCACGGCACGCTTTTGCTCGGCTTCAGCCAACGCCTCGAGACGTCGCCTCTCGGCGAGCTGCTCTTCGTTCATCTGCGCCGGCAGCGTATCGACCGTCACGCCGTACTGGTTCACGACATGCCGTTCGTTCTTCGCATATTCGGGTGGGATGCTGTCGCCGAAATGCACGACACCGTCCTTGTCGACCCAGCGATACAGTTGCCCGTCGCCGGCATGCACGGACGCAGCGCCGCTCAACAGCAGCAAAGTGGCGCACACAAGGGGCCGCAGCTTGCTCATGGAGTCACCAACACATCCGGACCACAACAGCACGGATTATGACCTGACTTTCGTTACCAAAACAGTGATGCATTTCCGATTCTGGATCGGCATGCGACGCGGAATTGTCGCGGAAATCGCGCCAGAGGGGGCAGCAAACCTCGCCTCGTTACATAATCCGACGCGTCAGCCGGCGGACGCCGCGTACTGCTTGCGGTAGGCCTCGACGCTGGGGAGAAACTCGCCGAATTCCTCGCTGGTCTCGAGGTGCTCGACGAGGTCTTCGAGCCGGATGATGCTCGAGACCGGCAGGCCCAGCTGCTGCTGTACCTCCTGCACCGCCGACTGCTCGGCCTCGCCGCGCTCCTGGCGGTCGAGTGCGATTACGATGCCGGCCGGCTCGCCGCCGGCCGCGCGGATGATCTCGACCGCCTCGCGAATCGCGGTGCCGGCGGTAATCACGTCGTCGAGAATCAAGACCCGCCCGGCGATCGGCGCGCCGACGATGCTGCCGCCCTCCCCGTGATCTTTGGCTTCCTTGCGGTTGAAGGCGAACGGCACATCTATGTCCTGGTGCTCGGCGAGCGCAGCCGAGGTCAGCGCGACGAGCGGTATGCCCTTGTATACCGGGCCAAACAGCATGTCGAACTCGATATCGCAGGCGGCGACCGCCGCGGCGTAAGCGCGGCCGAGTTTCGCGGCCGCGTAGCCGGTGTTGAACAGGCCGGCGTTGAAGAAATACGGGCTGACGCGCCCGGACTTGAGCGTGAATTCTCCGAACCGGAGCACTTCCAGTTCGAGGGCGGTCTCGAGAAACTCGATTTGGTATGCGCGCATGACTGCTATCGTTAATAATGTGCGCCAGGGGCTACGAGCGGCGCGGTGAACGCGTTCTCAGGCAACCCCACTAGAGTAGCGCACAGCCGTTGATATTTCATTTTCCGTTTACGTAAAGGATACGAATGCGAGTCATTACGCTCAATGCGAATGGAATTCGCGCCGCGGCGCGCAAGGGCTTCTACTCGTGGCTGTCCCGACAGTCCGCCGACGTCGTGTGCCTGCAGGAGACGAAGGCCCAGGTGCATCAGCTCGCCGACCCGATGTTTCACCCGCGCAGGTTTCACTGCTTTTACGAGGATGCGGAAAAGAAGGGCTACAGCGGGGTTGCGTTGTATACGCGCCGCGAGCCGGACGAGCTCATTCGCGGCTACGGATCTGGCGAGTTCGACCGTGAAGGGCGCTATATCGAGGCGCGCTTCGGCAATCTCAGCGTCGTATCTCTGTACGCGCCGTCCGGCTCGTCGAGTGACGAGCGCCAGCAGGCAAAGTTCCGGTTTCTCGACGAGTTCGGTGACCATCTGGACGGCCTGCAGGCCAGCGGGCGTGATTACATCATCTCCGGCGACTGGAACATCGCGCACAAGCAGATCGACCTGAAGAACTGGCGGTCGAATCAGAAGAACTCCGGTTTCCTGCCGGAGGAGCGCGCATGGATGGACGGGCTGTTCGGGGACCGGCGCTTCAACGATGCGTTTCGTGAGGTCGAGCAGCGGCCGGATCAGTACACGTGGTGGTCGAATCGCGGCCGCGCCCGCGAGAACAACGTGGGGTGGCGCATCGACTACCAGGTTACGTCGGCGGGCCTGAAGCAGTCGGCCAGGCGTGCGCGCATCTACAAGGACAAGTGGTTCTCGGATCATGCGCCGCTGATCATGGACTACGAGCTTGGCTGACGACGCACCGAATCCGCGCGGCAACGCCACGTGGACCGAAGGCGCGAGTGTCTATTTGCATCCGCGCGTGCTCGCGATGCTGTTCCTCGGATTTTCCGCGGGGCTGCCGTTTCTGCTCGTCGCCGGCACGCTGACGGCGTGGCTCGCGACCGCCGAGGTCGGCATGGCCGAGATCGGCATGTTCGCGTGGATCGGCATCCTGTATTCGCTGAAGTTCGTCTGGGCCCCGCTCGTCGACAGCCTGCCGTTGCCGTTGCTGTCGTCCGCACTTGGCCGGCGTCGCAGCTGGATGCTGTTGTCGCAAGTTGGCATCGCCGGCGCGCTGCTCGGGCTCGCATATCTCGATCCGGCGCAGGACCTGACGCGTATCGCCTGGTTCGCGCTGCTAGCCGCGTTTGCGTCGGCGACGCAGGATATCGTCATCGACGCGTACCGGATCGAGGCCGTCGAGATCAAGGTGCAGGGAGCGATGGCTGCCAGCTACCAGACCGGCTACCGGCTCGGCATCGTCGCGGCCGGCGCCGGCGCGCTGGTGCTCGCGCAGTTCGCGTCATGGCAGACCGCCTACCTCGCAATGGCGGCGCTGATGAGCGTGGGCATGGTCACGGTGCTGATCATCGATGAGCCGGAGAGCCGTGCGACCAACGCCGCCAGGCCGCCTGTCGTGCACGACTCCGTGTTTGCGCGGCTGTCGGCCTGGTTCGCGGACGCGTTCGCGGGGCCGTTCATAGAGTTCTTCCAGCGCAACGGGCGCTGGGCGTTCGTGCTGCTCGTTTTCATCGGCTTCTACCGGGTCACGGACATGGTGCTCGGCGTAATGGCGAACCCGTTCTATATCGACCTTGGTTTCTCGCTCGCCGAGATTGCATCGGTAACGAAAGTGTTCGGCATTTTCGTTACGCTGGCGGGTGCTGCGATAGGCGGCGTCGCGGTCGGCCGTTACGGACTCGGCGGGCCGCTGATTTTCGGCGCGGTCGTGCTCGCGATCACGAACCTGTTCTTCGCCGGCATGGCGCTGGTCGGCCCAGAGCTCTGGTTCCTCGTCATCACCATCAGCGCGGACAACTTTGCGGCCGGGTTCACCGGTACGGTCTTCATCGCGTACCTGTCCGGACTGACGAACGTGAACTACACCGCGACGCAGTACGCTCTGTTCTCGTCGCTGATGACGCTGCCGGGTAAAGTCATTTCCGGGTTCTCTGGCTTCATTGTCGAAGCGACGGACTGGTTTACGTTCTTCGTCTACGCCTCCGCGATGGGTATACCGGGCATACTGCTCGCGATCTACGTCGTGCGGCGGATGCGAGATGACTGACGCCGGCTCGTGGCAGGAATGGCCCGTGTGCCGACTCGACGATGTCGACGATCCGGGCGCGCGCAGTTTCCTCGCCGGCGACGGCGACTGGCCGTTTCGCGGTTTCGTCGTTCGTGACGGCGACGAAGTCTTCGCTTACGCCAACGTTTGCCCGCATGCGCGGCACCCTCTCGACATGTTGCCCGATGCGTTTCTCGCGCAGGACGGCACGATGATCCGCTGTGCTTCGCACGGCGCGCTGTTTCGCCCCCGGACCGGCGAGTGCGTCGCCGGGCCGTGCGTCGGCGCACGCCTGCTGCGCCTGGATGTCAGGCTCGATGGCGGACGCGTGTTCGTAACGGCCCCCGAGTCGATGCGCGATGAACGCCTCGCCGAATGGACGGGCCTGTGATTCGGGGTCGACAGGGAAGACGGCAAAAAGCAACCGCCGGCGCCGGCTGGCGCCTGCTCCGACTCGCGGCCGCCACGCCTAGTCGCAGGTGTCTATGAACTCCAGCGGATCGTGCCAGGTCTGATTGATGCTCCGATACGGGTCCGGCAGATCCTCGAGGTCGATGTCCACGGAACCCGACCAGTCCTCCGGCGCCTGCGCCGGTTCGAGGTCGATATCAGGCCAGATTTCCATTTCGACACCTTCTATCGTGCCGTCGAAATGCTGTAGCTCAACCG
>JBPCXI010000268.1:0-13855 GCA_051008895.1 Gammaproteobacteria bacterium
GGTAGATGACAACGGCTCGTGCTCCCAGATCATGATTGTCGACGGATGCGTTGCGAGTACCCGCTGCAGATCTATCCAGGCTGCCGTGGTCGGCTCTTCTTCGGGCTCCCAATGCATGCTGTGACCGGTTATGCCGTAGCGATTCTGCAGATATTGATACACGGGGTGGGAAAACAGTATCGGGCGGTCACCGAGTTGTGCGAATACGGCGGTCATACGTGAGTCGAGTTGTATCAACTCCTGTTCCAGTGTCGCCAGGTTGTGTCGAAAGGCAGTTTCACCTGACGGGTCAACGGCAATCAGCGCTTCAGCTACTGCATGAGCTTGCAGGATTGCCAGCTGTGGATCGAGCCAGGTGGTGAATGCCGTTCCCTGGTGGGAATGCTCGCCCTCCGGGCCATGCTGATGCAGAACCGAATCCTCGAGTGGAATCAACCGATCGTTGATATCAGCTGATGTGTCGACGAGACGGCTCTGATCGATCGTTATCAGGTTTAACCAGGACTCCGCACCGGCGCCGTTCAGAATCACCGCATCTGCCGACTGCAATTGCTGAATCTGCTCTGCGTCTGGAGCCCACGCCGCAGGATCGCCTTCGATGTCCGGAAATACAATATCCGGTGCTGCATCGACGCCGTCCGCAATTCGATTGGCAAAAAAGAACAGCGGGTAGTTGCTGGCGACCACAACCGCGCTTTCGGGCTGCATATCAACTGCACTCTCGGCGCCTGTTGGCGTGTTCGGCCCATTGCATGAGGCGACAAACAGTACCGTGCCTAAAATTACTAGTCTCATAAAATTCACAATGTCAGGAACGTCTGCAGTATCTGCATAGCGAAATACCTGGTTATTATCGTCAATGTCGCCGCAAGTAATGCACTGATCAGGAAAACAAAGCCAATCTCTGAAGCAATTAGCACCCAGATATAGCCTTGCGGCGCCCCGATACGCGAAAGCGTACGGAACTCTCCCTTGCGCAGTTGCTGCGACAACAGGAATACAAGCGTGATAACCGCGATCGTGGCAAGACTCAATATTGCCAATCCCAATATTACGTAGTTCTGAACGGCGAACACGGTCGCGAGCAAATCCTCCAATACGCGACCCGGGACAACAAGCTGCAGCAAATCGTTGTCCTGGTAGCGACCGCGTAGCAAAGCCGCGCTCTTCTGATCGGGCGGCACGCCAATAATACTGGTGAGAGGAAAAGTGTCGTCAGACCCATGAAAATGGAAGGCCGAAATGTTGTCCCGGGTGATCTCGGCGTATTGAGTGAGTGAGGCATTGGCCGTGACCATATCCTCGCGGCGGCTGAGCACGGCGGCCCCCTCCTCCGGCTTCGCAAGGTCGGCGTGACCGTGACCGAGTCCCTGGATGATCCAGGACGTCCTTACATCGACGAAAACGGCATCGTCATCAGCCGTACCACTCGCTGCCAGCACGCCGGCTATCCTCATTTTGAGAGGATAAACGCCGGCGATATCGAAGACTGTCTCGGGCGAGGAAATCACCGAATCGCCAGCCCCAAGTCCCATTCGGGCGGCTGCATTAGCGCCGATGACGCACTCTCCAAGCAGTCCCAGCGGTCGGCCATCTGCGATTTTCAAATTCCGAAACGCGAAATAGTCGGGCGTCGTACCGACAATCGGCGCGCCCTGGGCGCGAAACCGGGAATGAACCGGTATAAATTTCGCAAACCCTGTTGACCTGGCTTCTGTCAGCACGCGATGCTCGATTTCGGCCGGCGATTCGGCATGAAAATACAGCGTATTCAGCACCAGCTCGAGTTCACTGCCACGCGCTCCCAGGATCAACGGAGTTTGATCCGCGCGTGCCGTCAATGCGGTCGCACTGTCTTCAACGAGCAACCGGGTCGCAGCGGGCAGAAACAACATGAGCGTTACTGACGCAATCAGAACGCCGCTCTTGAATTGGTGGTGCGCAAGGTAACGCCAGCCAAGATAAAGGGCGCGACGCATTGCTAGTTTTTCGCAATTAGCGAGCTTGAGATACCACGCATGTCGAGCACCGTATCGAATTTATTCAACAGCGATTCGTCATGCGTCACCATCAGTAGCGTGCTGCTGTTCTTCCTGGCCTGTTCGACCAGGAGGTCGACGACATTCTGCTTGTTTTCCTGGTCCAGGTTGCCGGTGGGTTCATCCGCCAATAGAACCCGAGGGTTATTCAACATGGCCCGGCACACGGCGACCCGTTGTTGTTCACCCTGCGAGAGCTCTCCCGGCCTTGCGCTGAGCTTCGAATCGAGACCGACATCGCGTAACAATTCTGCAGCCCGTTTTCGGGCGCTGTCCTTACGTCCGCGACCGTCGATATACCACGGCAACATGACGTTTTCGACGACGGTGAGATAGTTGAGTAGCTCGAAGGCCTGGAACACCTGCCCTACATTGCGAATACGAAACTGGCCAAGCTCGCCGGCGTCAAGCGTCGTGATGACCTCATCGTTAACGTTGATGGTCCCGGACTCGGCCCGGAGAGTGCCGGCAATCAGGCCCAACAGCGTGGTCTTACCCGAACCGCTGGGACCAACGACGGCCGTGCTGCTTCCCGCTGAAACGTCGAGCGAATCAACACGCATTCCAAACGCCGAAGCGCCCGGCCCCTGGCGGGGATAACTGAAATGAAGGTCGCTGATGCTGATCATCGCCGCTCAGAGCCGCTGCTCTTCCAGAATCTCGAGTCCCGTTAACTTCCAGGCCCCTTCGATCTCACTGATCTCGAGATTCGCGCGGTAGCCGTTTTTGCGTTGATGAATGTGGCCCCAGTGCCCTACTGATCCTGACACATTCCAGTCGCTGGCAATCGTCAGCCGGTTACCGTCACGTCCAACCAGTTCCGCATCGGTAACCTCCGTCGTCTTGACCTTGACGCGCGCACCGCCCTGGTTGGCTAGCTCGAGCCCTTTCTGGGTTTCCAGGTAGATGTCGGTCAGCAGTTCACCTGAGACGCTTTTCTCGAGCACACCATAGATGACCTCCTCACCTCGGTAATCGAATGCGCGATACACGTTGTGCAGGAGGTCGCCGACGAGCTGAGTCAGTCGCTCCTCATCCATCGCAACCTGTCGCTGCTGATAGAAAACCAGACCGGTAAGCACGAGAAGCAGCAACGAAGCCGAGGCGAGAGGACGAGACAACGACCGGTTTGCCACAAATGCCCGCAACAACCAAGCCAACAGCAGCACGCTGAGCGCCAGCAATACCCAGCGCGCCCAGCCGGCGATACGCTGCAGAACCGTCGGCGGTTTCTCGATATCGTTTAGTGCTGGCAGTTCGGGAAAACGCAGAAAGTTTTCCCAGCGCAGCACGTTGAAATCAGGTTCGAGAATGATCGGCAGCGGACCGGCCTGGTCGACTGTGCTTGCGGGTATCGTTGGCGTTTTCTCATTAAACAGGTCCCACTCCATTTCGACGTTTTGCGGCAGCCCATCCGTGGGAAAGACGTAGATCACGCCTAAGGTCGCCGGCAACAGCTCCAGGTCCTGATTATTGACAACGACACTACTTCGCAGTGTTCGTTTCAGAAAATTCACGCGATCGATCTGCCCTTCCACGGGTTCGCCATCGATCTTCACCGGAAAGTGATCGGCGAGAAACTCAACGACCTTGTCTATTATCTCCTGCTGGCGATCCGCGGGAATCATCGTCTCGCCTTCCAGACCCAAGTCTACGTACTGCTGGATATCGGCCGGCCGCACGATGATTTCTTTGCGTACCTCGTAAGGCTCGACGTAGATGAAGCCGGTCATCGGTGAATAGTACTGGCGTCGCAACCCTCGCTCTGAAAATGCCGAATACCATGTATCCTGCCAGTCGAGATTAACGGTTTGCCCGGAGGTCAGATAGCGATAGTCGTTTACGGCAACGCCCTTGTGGTACAGGACGAAGCCTATGTTTGCAGCGCCAGTCTTCCGTGGCGCGACCAGCGTCACCGAGTCGGGCGCTTGATCAAACGGGTAAACAATGGTCGCACGTATAACCGCAACTGCCTGGTCGTCAGGAGTGGGCAGCGCCTCGCCGGTAATGTTATCGCGCAGTGGGCGCGTGGCCGGGCCGATACTGGTGATCTGGCCGGCCAGTCTGTTCTCGCCCGCGAACACGGGCATGTCTTCGGTCACGAACTCGAGCAAACGCTCCTGCAGCGGTCGATCTCCGTAGCCAAGCTCCTGATAAATATTATCGGGCAACAGGTTGCGAAATGCGCCGATGTCATTCGCGCCAATCTCAAGCTCGAGCCGAACCTGCTCGTCTTCAATGTAGAACTCGGCGATGGTGTCGGCGAACATCGCCTGGCTGCGCACAATGGCGTCAGACGCTGCCGGAACGGCGTAGAACAGCACTAATAGTATGCCGGCGAGTCGCAGCCGCCAAATAGTCGGTCTAATCATGCGCAGATACTAAGCGAATGACACCTTCAGCGCGATTGCCTGCCGATACCGTTAACGAATAGTCGATGCCCGACGGGCATACAGAACTTGTCGGCTCAGAAACCGACCAGCGTCCCGACCGAACTCAACACCTCGCTGACGGGAATATTGTGGCCGGGTTTCGCGACGCCGAGATAGCACTCGATCAGCAGACCCGCCCAGATCGCGAGTACGAACGGCCGACACTGACTGAGGCTCTTCGTCATCGTCGTATTCATCTCATCGGTGATCGTCGGCTTGTCGATGTTCTCGCGCAGACTCATGATGCCGGCGATGTAGCCGGGGATGTAAACGCGAATCATCAAACCGCAAAACACCATCGCAGCGAACACGAGTAGTTTCGCGCCGACCCATGGCGCGTCGGCAAGCCGGCCGATGTAGAACGACACACCTGTCGCAATGACCAGGTAGATTATCAGGGCCCAGCGGAACCAGAAATCGACCTTGGTCACGACCTTCGACAGCGGCGTACCGTGGGCGTAGTGCAGGTACACGACCATCGCGAGCCAGCCGGGTCCCAGCGCGATGAAACCGACCTTCTGCCACAGCGGATGCTCGATGCCGTTGTAACTGACGAGCAGGCCGCCGACGGTCAGCATCAGCGTCATGCAAATGCGCGGCACGAAGTCGAGATCGATCATGATCTTCGCCGCCGTAACTCGCGCCGAATTCGAGAGCTTCGGATCGATGACCATGCCGCTCGAATAGAAGACGCCCATGTCGCCGCCGAGCCAGTACACGAACAGCAACAGGTGAAAGATGATCAGCAGGTCATAGAAACTCATGTCAATCCCCGTCAGAGAGCGTCGAGCACCGCCTCGGCGGCGCTGACCTTGAACTCACCCGGACCCTCGACATAGACACCGGTCGCCACGCCGTCATCCGCGACGATCGCGAAGCGCTGGCCGCGCTGACCCATGCCGAACCCACTCGCGTCGAGATCAAGACCGAGCGCGCGCGTGTAATCGCCGTTGCCATCCGCGAGCATCGTGACCGCGTCGCCGACGCCCTGGTCTTTGCCCCACGCGTCCATGACGAACACGTCGTTGACGGCCATGCATGCGACCGTGTCGACGCCTTTCGCACTCAGTGCCGCAGCATTCTGAACAAAGCCCGGCAAATGCTGCGCCGAACAGGTCGGAGTGAACGCGCCCGGCACCGAAAAAACCACGACCTTCTTGCCGGCGAATAAATCCGCGGACGAAACTGAATCCGGTCCGTCACCGGTCATGACGGCGAAACTGCCTTCCGGCATGCGATCACCCACACTAATGCTCATGATGTTCTCCTTGTCTCTCGGTTGAAGCCGGCGCCATTCTTGGTTCTTGGCAGTCGCCGGATCGAGGCCGCGTATTGTAACCCCTGTCCGGCGCCGGTTGCGGCATAAATGTCATTCCGGCGGCCGCGGCGGGCGGGCGTCACGTCACGAGGAACAGCGACAGCGTCGGCACGAACGAGACGATCGTCAGCCCCAGCAGCATCAGCGCGAGGAACGGCAGCACGGCCCGGCAGATCGTCCAGAAATCCTCGCGGAATACCGTCATCGCGACGATCAGGTTCAGGCCGAGCGGCGGCGTCAGGTAGCCGATCTCGAGGTTGACGACGGTGATGATCCCGAAATGTACCGGGTCGATACCCTGCGACGCGGCCAATGGCTGCAGCATCGGCGCGAGAATCAGAATCGCCGACCCGATGTCCATCACGCATCCGACCCCGAGTAGAAACAGGTTCATGCCGATCAGGAACGTCGTGCGGCTGCTGATCATGCCCTCGAGCGTGCCGACGAGTAGTTCCGGCACCTGCTGGTACGCGAGGAAAACGTTCAGACTCAGCGCGAGCATCAGCACCGGGAACAGCGAGCCGAGCAGCTTCGTCGTATGGCCGATCACCGAGTAGAGATCCGCGAAGCGCATCTCACGGTAAACAAGCGTCTCGACGAAAATCGCATAGACGACCGCGACGGCGGCCGATTCGGTCGCGGTGAAGTAACCACTGTAGATGCCGCCGAGGATCAGCACCGGCATCAACAGCGCCCATACGCCCTCCCGAAACGATTCACGGATCTCGCGCCACGACAGAGAACTCGCCGCCAGACCTCGGTTGCGGGCCAGCGCGTAGGTCGCCATCAACAGCACGAGCAGACACGAAGGGCCGATGCCGGCGATAAACAGATCGGCGATCGACGTTTGCGTCATGACCCCGTAAAGGATCAGCGGGATGCTCGGCGGCACGATGATGCCGAGTGTGCCGGCTGCACACAGCGCGCCGATCGCGAACGACTTGGGATAGCCGGCCTGGCGCAAGGCGGGGTACATCACCGCACCGACCGCCAGCAACGTCACGGTGCCGGAGCCCGATACCGCGGCGAACAGCGCGCACGACAGGATCGCGGCAATCGCCAGCCCGCCCGGCACCGGCGTGCTGACCGCACGCATCATGCGGATCAGGCGCCCCGCCATTGCGCCGCGCGACATGATGTTGCCCGCAAGAATATAAAGCGGGATCGACAGCAGGATCTCCTTGTTCAGTGCATCCCACGCATCGATGACGATATTCGCGAGCTGGCCGTCGCCCCAGGCCAGGTAGGCATAGCCGGTCGCGACGCCGAGGATCACGAGCAGGTTCTGGCGCAACGCGAACAACGCGAGCACCGAGAAGGCGAGGCCCGCCGCCGCCATCAGCCGGCCCCCCTGCTCTCGCCGCCCGCCGCGAGCGCGCCGGACTCGGCCGGTCGCAGGTCGGGAAAGACCGCGTACAACAGGTGCCGGAGCCCGGCGATTGCGAAGGCCGCCGGCACCGCGGACTGGAACGGCCAGACCGCGATGCGTAGCGCTACCGAGCGCTCCTGCAGCGCGATGCTCTCCGCCACGACGCCGGCGGCGACGACGGCGAATGCGATGCAGAACGCAGCCATGCCGAGGTCATTGAGGCGGTTAAGCACCGGTCCGAAGGACGCGGGCAACCAGCCGTCCGCGAACCGCGGCCGCAGGTGTGCACCGCCCCCCGAAGCGATGCCGAGGCCGAACATCACGACGACGACATTCGCATAGACCCCGGTCTGGCGCGCCCAGTGCAAGCCGGTGCCGCTGAACTCGCGGCTCAGCACGTCGGCGAATACGGCCACGATCAATATCGCGAACGCGACGAACGTCAGCGCGTGCTCGACCCGGGCGAGCCGCGCCAGCAAGCGCGCGGCCATGCTGTCGCCATCGCTAGTTTTCACCTGAAAAACTTCATTTAAACTATTGTTTTAATAAATCTATCTTAGGAATCATCAGCATCACGATCGCGGCCGACACGATATGCATCGCGCCGACGGCCGCGAATACCGGCACGTATGAATAGCGCTCGGTTACCCAGCCGGCGAAGGCCACGAACAGCATGCCACCGAAACTGCCGACGGCGCCGAACAAGCCCCAGATCGTCGCCACGTCGCGCGCCGGGAACAGGTCCGCCGGCACCGTGAACAGGCTCGACGCCTTCATCTGGATGGCAAACATCGCGATGCCGATCAGCGCCAGCGCTACGGCCGCCGAGTCGGTCAGCGCTGCGGGCAGCGCGCAGGGAATGATGAGCGCGCCGAGCCAGATGACCCACTTGCGCGACGCATTCACCGACATGCCGCGCTTGATCAGCCGCGCGCCCAGCCAGCCCCCGAACAGGCTGCCGATGTCCGCGGCGAGAAACGGGATGATCGCGAACATAGCAATTGCCCGCAGATCGAATCCACGCTCCTGCGCGAGATACAGCGGCAGCCAGGCGACAAAGAAGTAGAAAGCGCCGTCGCTGACGAATCTGCTCAGCATCAAACCCCAGACTTCGCGATAGCGCAGAAAGCGGACGAACGCGTACCACGGCTCGTCCGGCGCCGCCCCGGGCGCGGGCGCCGGTTCGGCGTCGCGATCCGCGAGAATCAGGCGCCGCTCGTCGTCGTCGAGATCGGGGTGAGTTTCCGGCCGGTCATAGCGGGCCTGCCAGACCAACAGCCACAGAAAACCGGCCGCTCCGGGCACGATGAACGCCCACTCCCAGCCGAACGACAGGATCAACCAGCCCAGCAGCGGCGGCGATATCAGCGCACCGAGTCCCGGGCCGACGGTGACGATACCGACGGCGATCGACCGCTCCGAGCGCGGGAACCATTCGGCGCATGCCTTGACCGCGGCCGGAAAATTCATCGATTCGGTGAAACCAAGCAGCGCGCGCAGCGAAAAGAAGCTCCAGAATCCGCGCCCGAACGCGTGCAGGATGCCGGCGATGCTCCACGCGATGACCGCAAACCGGAACGAACGCTTCGTGCCGAGACGATCCACGACCGGCCCGATGATCAGCTGCCCGATCGCGTAGGCGAACAGGAAAGCGGACGTGATCAGGCCGAAATCGGTATTGCTAAGGGTGAATTGCTCGACGATTACCGGCGCGGCAACGGCCAGCGCCTGGCGGTCGATGTAATTAATCGTGGTGATCAGGCAGAGCAGGATCGCAATCTGCCACCGGACCGCCAGGCCTCGTCGCATGACTCGGACTCCCCGTTCGTCCGGACGCGTGATCAGCCGCTCGGGAGCGCGCTGGTCAGCCAGGCCATCGCCTCGTCTCGCTGCGCGTAGGCAAAATGCCGGACGTCGGCGGAAATGAAGTAGTCGACGACCCGCGGCATGATCGACAGGAACGCACTGTCCGTAACCGCCGCGACCTTGTCGATATCGCGGTTGTTCTCGCGGATAAAGCGCAGGTGCGACAGGAAGCCGCTGAAATCCTCCCAGCCGGGAAACTTCTCGGCCGAAATCATGACGCCGGTCAGCGCACCGTCGCTGACGATGTAATCATCAACGGCCTGCCCGAGCGCCTCGAAGTCCTCGGTCCGCAGCGGGCCTTCCGGCATGATCACGAGAATGCCCCGGTCCCGCATCAGTTCGTAGCTCACCATGCCCCGCTCTCCTATTCGTGGGCGCCGGGCGTCCAGCCCTGCTCGCCGAGTAATTCCGTCGCCTTCGCGCTCGGCGCGTCCTCGACCTGCGTCTGAAACGTCGAGTTCCAGCGGTTGAGAAACGCGAACAGGCAGGCCACGCCCGCGAGCTCCATGATCTGCGCTTCATCGAAGTGCTGCGACAGATTGCCGTATTCGGTATCGGTCAGCTGATTCGGCGTCTGCCCGACCGCGCGCGCGAAATCCAGCGCCGCGCGCTCCGCGTCATCGAACAGCGGGCTCGTCGCGTACTCCCATACCGCCGCGCTCTTCGCCGGATCGATGCCGTCGTGCACGGCGCCGAACGCGTTGTGCGCGACACAGTACTGGCAGCCGCCGCTCATACTCGTCATCAGCGCCACGAGGCGCTTCAATGTCATATCGACCCGACCCGGCGAGAACAGAACGCCGACGACCGGCAGCATCGCCTGCAGTAACTCCGGCCACTTGGCCATCGTCAACACGTCGTTGGCCGTAAAGCCCATCGACGTCTTGGAGAATTCCAGCACCGGTCTGACTGCTTCCGGCAGCTCCGCCTCGGTCAGCGGTTGAATGCGCGCCATCGAACCCCTCCTGTGTATGGTCGCCGCGATCGGGCCCCGATTTTCCGTCATTGACCCGCGATGTGCGAGCGGCGCGTGAACGAGGCTCGCCACGCGGCCTGCTTGCCTCAGCGGGCGTGCGCCATATATCCTGATCCGTTGCCGAAACAATAACGAGGATTCAGCATGAATGCGGCCGCCGACGTAATCGCCCCGTCATCCGAGACCCGGGAATTCCTGGGGCGCAAACACCAGCTTCTGATCGACGGGCAATGGGTCGACGCGGCCTCCGGCGACACGATTCCCGTGGAGGACCCGGCAACCGAGACCGTGATCGGCGAGGTCGCGCTCGGCGGTGCCGAGGACATCGACCGTGCCGTCGCAGCAGCGCGCAAGGCGCTGAAGGGTGACTGGGCGAAACTGCCGTCGAACGAGCGCAGCCGGCTGATCTGGAAACTCGCGGACGAACTCGAGGCGTCGCTGAACCTCGCGACCGAGCTCGAGGTCGTCGACAACGGCATGCCGCGCGAGATCGCGATGTACTCGATTATCGCCGCCGGCATCAATCACCTGCGCTACTACGCGGGTTGGGCGACGAAAATCCACGGACAGACAATCCCGGTGTCGCCCGGCGGCGCGGCGAACGGCGAAACACTGACCTACACCCAGCGCGAACCCGTCGGTGTCGTCGGCGCGATCACGCCTTGGAACGCGCCATTGCCGATGGTGATACTGAAACTCGCCCCGGCGCTGGCGGCCGGTTGCACACTGGTGCTGAAGCCTGCGGAAATGACCCCGTTTACGGCCCTGCTGATCGGTGAGCTGACGAAACGGGTCGGCATCCCGGACGGTGTCTTCAACATCGTCGTCGGCTACGGCCAGACCGCGGGCGCGGCGCTCAGCGAGCATCCGGGCGTCGACACGATCGCGTTCACCGGATCGACTGCGGTCGGCAAAATCATCGCCAAGGCCGCGACCGGCAACCTGAAGAAAGTCTCGCTGGAGCTCGGCGGCAAGTCGCCGGTCGTCGTGTTCCCCGACGCGAATCTCGAGGCGGTCATCCCCGGCGCGGCGCGCGCGGCGTTCTTTCTCCAGGGCCAGAACTGCATGGCCGGCACGAGAATGTTCGTGCACGAAGACGTTTACGAACCCGTCGTCAGCGGCATCGCGCAGATGGCCGCCATGTTCAAGATGGGTCACGGCCTCGATCCGGAGACGCTGCTCGGCCCGTTGATTTCGGCGCAGCAGCGCGACACGGTCATGGGCTATATCGAAGCCGGCAAGGCCGCCGGCGCTGACCTGGTTTGCGGCGGCGGCGCGCGCGACGGCAAGGGCTACTTCGTCGAGCCGACGGTTTTCGGCCATACCAGCGGTGACATGAAGATCATGCAGGAAGAGATTTTCGGCCCGGTCCTCAGCGTGCAGACCTTCACCGGCGACGATCTCGAGGCGATCGCAGCCGAGGCGAACAGCACGGTGTACGGGCTGTCCGGCAGCGTGTGGACCCGCGACGTCAGCGTTGCGCACCGGATGGTCAACCTGATCGACTCGGGCCAGGTCGCGATCAACTGCCACGCGGCCGTCGACCCCGCGATTCCGTTCGGCGGTAATCGCCAGTCGGGCTGGGGCCGGGAGTTCGGTCAGGAAGGCCTCGAGCCCTATCTGAAGACCAAGGCGACGACGGTGATGTTCTAGCGGCCCCACGGTCGATCGACCCAGAGTCGATCGAGTTCGATTGACGGCCGCACTTCGCCGTACATCATCGCGCTGAAAAACTCACTCGCATACAACGTATGCGGGTATTCGACGTCGAGCGCCGTCAGCGCGTCGAGTCGCTCGAGCACGTCGGCGTCGGGCGCCACGTCAACGGCACCGAGATTATCGCTGAGCTGGGCGGCGTTGCGTGCGCCAATGATCGGCACGACACACTCATCTGATCGACGCAGCATCCACGCAAGCGCCAGCTGCGCGGTGCTGCAGCCGAGTTCGCGGGCGTGTGCGCTGACCGCTTCGGCGACCTCCAGGTTTCGATCCTGCAACACCTGGGCCGCGCGCGGACTGTTGCTCAGGCGCGCCGCATCGAGATCGTCCGATTTCGCGCCGCGGTCGAACTTGCCGGTCAGCAAGCCGCCGGCCAGCGGACTCCACGGCAAGATCGCCATGTCGTGCGCCCGCGCCAGCGTAAAGTGGTCGCGCTCGATGCTTCGCTCCAGCAGGTTGTAGTGCAGCTGCATGGCCGTGAACGGCGTCATATTGCGCTCGGTCGCCAGCGTGTTGGCGGCGGCGACGATCCACGCCGGCGCATTGCTGATCCCGATGTGCAATATCTTCCCGGCGCGGACCTGGTCGTCGAGAGCGCGCATGACCTCGGCCATGTCAGTCGAGCCGTCCCAGCCGTGCACCCAGTACAGATCAAGGTAATCGGTCTGCAGTCGTCGCAGCGTCGCGTTAAGCGATTGCGACAGGTTCTTGCGGTGACTGCCGCCCGCGTTCGGATCGTCGGGCCGCGTGCTGAGACTGTACTTGCTCGCGAGCACGAAGTAGTCGCGGTCGCGCGCGGCGAATTCGCCGAGCATGCGCTCGCTCGTGCCGGCGTTGTACATGTCGGCCGTATCGAGAAAATTGCCGCCGGCCGCGGTGAAACCGTCGAAGACGGCCCGGCACTCCGCCTCCGGCGCCCCGATGCCGAATTCTTCGCCGAACGTCATCGTGCCGAGACACAACTCCGAGACCTTGAGACCGCTTCGGCCTAAAACTCTATATTTCATATTCTTATACGGTTTTTCTAATGTCTGTTGTAGTTCTGATGGCGACGCTGCCCTGCAGATGCTTTACAGGCCCCGGCACCCGCCAGACAATACGCGATCCCAACTCCAGACAACACAACGAGGAGCGCCCCGGAATGGAAATTACGCTGCCCGAAAACAGCATGGCAATCGCACAGGACATCGGCCTGCGGCTCGCACTCGCGCTCGCGATTTTCATCGTCGGCCGCTGGCTCGCGATCTTCGTGACGAAAATGGTCAAGCGCGCAATGGCGAAAGCCGAGGTCGAGGAGACGCTGATGACGTTCCTCGGCAACCTGCTCTACTACGCGCTGCTCGCGGCAGTCGTGATTGCGACGATCAACCAGCTCGGCATTCAGACGACGTCATTGCTCGCCGTTCTCGGCGCGGCCGGTCTCGCCATCGGCCTCGCATTGCAGGGATCGCTGTCGAACTTTGCGTCCGGCGTCATGATCGTCGGTTTCCGTCCCTACAAGGTTGGTGACTTCATCGAGGCGGGCGGCGTCACCGGCGTCGTCGAGCAGGTGCAGATCTTCACCACAGTAATGCGCACCGGCGACAACAAGAAGATCATCGTGCCGAACAGCCAGGTCATGGCCGGAGAGATCACCAACTACAGCGCGAACCCGACCCGCCGCGTCGATCTCGTCGCCGGCTGCGGCTACGACGACGATCTCGACAAGGTGCGCAGCGTCCTCGAGAGCATCATCGCCGATGAAGACCGCATCCTGTCCGACCCGGCACCAGTGATCGCGGTCTCCGAACTGGCCGACAGCAGCGTCAACTTCGTCGTGCGCCCATGGGTTAATTCAGGCGACTACTGGGGTGTCTACTTCGCCCTGACGGAACAAATCAAGAAGCGCTTCGACGCCGAAGGCATCGCGATCCCCTACCCACAGCGCGACGTCCACGTCTACAACCACGAAAGCTAGCGAACCCCCAAACCTAGCGACGACCGGCGGCCTCCCCGGCGCGGGATGCCCCCAAACAAAGAGTGTACCGGGGAGCGACTTCGGAGATATCCCGTGGCGGTGCGGTTGCCCGGCGGGCGTGTAGTCGGCGCAAGGCTTGTCACGCGACCGGCAGATGTCCCCGAACAAAGCGTGTATCG
>JBPCXI010000269.1:0-2512 GCA_051008895.1 Gammaproteobacteria bacterium
CAACTGTATCGGCATTGATGTTCAGCACCGTGCCGGCCTCGTCGCAGGAAAGCGGACTGACGACGGGCATCAGGCCGTTGTCGAGCTGCTTCACGAGGATGTCGGCCTCGACCGAATCGATGTCGCCGACCAAGCCGTAATCGACCGCGGCGTCGCCGTCTCGTTCAACGGGTGGCCGCCGGTGCGCGCGAATGAGTCCGGCGTCGACACCGCTGATGCCCACGGCCGGAATCTGCAGGTCGCGGCACGCCGCAAGAACGCGCGTGTTGATTTGCCCGTTGAGTACCATCGTCGCGACGTCGAGTGAGGCGCCGTCGGTCACGCGGCGCCCATCGACAAACGTCGTGTCGAGCCCGAGGGCGGTCGCGAGTTCGGTCGACTGCGGGCCGCCGCCGTGTATCAGCACGACGCGAATACCGACCTGATGCAGTATGCCGACTTGCTCCATGAGCGCGGTCGTTTGCGCGGCGTCTGCGAAAATCTCGCCTCCGGCCTTGAGCACGAACACTTTGCCTTTGAACAGCCGGATGTAAGGTGCCGCGTGCTTGAGTGCCGATACGACGATCGCACGGTCCTTGTTCGTACTCATGATGCGCCGCCGAGCATCTGATGCAGAACGGCCATCTGCGCGAGCATGCGGTTGCGTGCCTCATGAATAACAACGCTGCGCGGACCGTCGAGAACGCGTTCGCTCACGACGACGCCACGCCGTACTGGCAGACAGTGCATGAAGCGGCAGTCTTCCTGTGCGTTGTCGAACCACGGATCATCGACGCACCAGTCAAGCAGGTCTTCGCGCAGTTTCTGGTCGCCAAGCTTGTCCCCGTAGTGCGGCGTCGACGACCAGGACTTGGCGTAGATGACGTGAGCGTCTTCCATGGCCTCGATTCTGTCGTCCGTCTCCCGGACCGAGCCACCGCTCGATTCTGCCGCGGCGGCGGCTTTTTGCATCACGGGCTCGGGCAGTTCGAAGCCCTCGGGCCGCAACACCGTCACGTCCATGCCGCGCATCGCGGCCATGTGCAATGTCGAAGACGGCACGGCAAGTGGCAGCGCTTTGGGGTGGTAAGCCCAGCTCAGGACGAATTTGCCGCCGTTTACTGGTGTGCCGAGATCATCGAGGGTCTTCCAGTCAGCGAGATTCTGACACGGATGGTTCATTGCCGATTCCATATTGATGTAGGGCGTATCGATAAGGTCGGTCAGCGCCGAAAATTCGGTTTCTGCCATGTCGTGCTCGAGGTTCTTGCGCTCGGCGAAGGCGCGAATGCCGATGGCATCTCCGTACGATGCGATCACGGGCACGGCTTCGCGAATGTGTTCAGCCGCTGCGCCGTCCATGACAATGCCCGGCCGCGACTCGAGGCCGTGAATCGACATCTCGGGCGAGATAACAAACGAGCCGCCGCCGAGGCGCGTCATGGCGGCCTGGAACGACGCCAGCGTCCTGAGCGACGGGCTCAGGAACAGCAGCGAGAGCACCTTGCCACGCAAAGCGTCGGGCTCGGGATGTGCGTCGAGGTGACCCGCAAGTTTCAGCAGGGCGGCGATTTCTTCGCTGGAAAAGTCGGCTAGATCATTGAACGCTTTCATCGGGTTCTCTCTTGGTTCACGCGCGGCGCCATGGATTTCAGGGCATGCGCAAGGTGTTCGACGTGACCGGGTCCGAGCACGAGTGGCGCGAGTATACGCACAACGTCCGGATCGGCGCTCGTGCCGGTCAACACGTCGTGTTCGAGCAGGGCGTTCCGAACTTCCGCAGCGGGACGATCGCAGACCAGGCCCAATAACAGGCCCATGCCCTGAATTTTCTGCACCGGACCTGTGATGCACTGCTCACGAATCTGCGCCTCGCGCTGGCGCACGTTGCTGAGCAGGCCCTCCGCCTCGATCGATTCGATTACCGCAATGATCGCGGCGGCAGCAACGGGTCCACCGCCGAACGTGGTCCCGAGATCGCCCGGGCCGAAATGCGGGGCGATGTCCTCGGTGCAAAGTACCGCGCCGCACGGGATGCCGCCGCCAAGCGCCTTGGCGCTCGTCAGGATGTCGGGTTCTATGCCGTGTCCCTGAACGGCGAAGAAATGCCCCGAGCGACCCATGCCCGATTGCACTTCATCGACGATCAGCAGCACGCCATTGCGGCGTGTGTATTCGCGCAGGGTCTGCAGAAACTCGTGCGACAGGTCGTAAGCGCCTGCTACGCCTTGCACCGGCTCGACAATGACGGCCGCGACATCGCGGTCGATCATCGCGATCGCAGCGTCGCAGTCGTCGCGCGGAATGAAGTCAACGGCGAAAGGCCTTTCGGGAAATCCGTACCACCGCTCGGAGTTCCACGTTACTGCACCCGCGCCTGCCGTACGGCCGTGAAAGCCCTGCGTAATCGCGAGGATTTTCTTGCGCTGCGTGACGACGCAGGCCATGCGCAACGCGTTTTCGTTGGCCTCGGCGCCCGAGTTGACGAAGAATACGCGGCTGAGTTCGTCCGGTGCGACGCTGATGAGTTTCT
>JBPCXI010000270.1:0-16034 GCA_051008895.1 Gammaproteobacteria bacterium
CTGACCGCGGCGAGCAATCCGCCCGAGGTCTGCGGATCGAGCAATGCGCGCAGGCGCGCGTCGTCAAACACGCCAGTATCAATCTCGCCGAGTACGCGCTCGTTCGCCGCGTGCAGAGAGCTCGCGATGCCGCTCGCGATCAACTCGTCGGTTCCCGGCAACAGCTTGACCCGATTCGCGTACAACTCGATGCACAGCCTCGCGGCGCGCGACATCTCAACGGCATGACCCAGGAGCCCGCAACCCGCCACGTCGGTGCATGCACGCACGCCGGATTCGCGAAAGATCCTGACGGCATGCTTGTTCGAACGCTGCATCGAGTCGAGCGCCCCGAGCAACCAGTCGCCGCGACACATCGCGCGCATATTCGCCGCCAGCAACACGCCGGTGCCGATCGGCTTCGTCAATATCAGCGCATCGTCCAGCGATAGTCGGTTCTTGTTCCACGCTTCGCCGTCATCAACCGTGCCACTGACGGCGAAACCGACCGACAATTCCGCTCCTTCGCCGCTATGACCGCCGACGAGCATCGTGCCGGACTCATCGAACGCGCGCCGCGCGCCGGACATCGCCTGATACAGATCCTCCTCCATCAGCGGCTCTGCGGCGTGCGCAACCGTTACCCAGGCCAGCGCCGTGCGCGGCAGACCGCCCATCGCATAGACGTCGTTCAATGCATGCTCGGCGGCGATACGGCCGACGGCGTGAGGGTCCTCGACCATTGCGCGAAAACCGTCGATGCTCTGGATTTCGAGCGCATTGGCAACCGGTCGCAACACCGCGCCGTCGTCGTTCTTTTTGCCGCTACCGATTCTCGACAACACGCGCGCGAGCACATCATCGGGCAATCTGGCGGCGGCGCCGCCACAGCGGCGCTCTGCAACGCGCGTTGCGGGCGACGTCATCACCAGCCGAACACCGGACGTTTCAGGTTCGCGGTCGACGGCGAACCTGGCCATGAAACGGCGATCGATCAGATCCTTCCAGTGCCATACCCATTTGCCCTGAGCGGCGAAATCACCGCGCGATGCGATAGCGTATTTGCCGCCGGTCGATATCAGCGACAGAACCGCTATTTGCGGCTTGAACGTTTTCAATTCCTTACCGGCAGATGCGCGCCGCAGGTTTGCGACCAGCACCTGACCGTGCCGAACCGCGAAAACGCCGGCTTTCGGCCGCGGAAAATGCTCCACGGTCGCGACGTCGCCCGCGGCGAACACATCCGGATGCGACACACTGCGCAGCGCCGTATTCACGAGGACGAATCCGCCGTCCGTGACCTCCAGACCGGCGGCGGCCGGCCACGCGGGTGGTCCGGCATGCGTGACCCATAGCACTTCATCGACTGCAATCGAACCGTCGACGTCGGTTTCCAGCGCTCCTTCGCGCGCCGCGGTAACGCGCGCCGACAGGTGCACGTCGAGGCCGCGGTCGCTGAGTAATTTGCGCATCCGATCGCGCACGCCGCCGTTGTGGCCGAGCAGCAGCCGATCGGCCGACGAGATCACGAGAATCTCGACGTTGTCGATCTTCTCGACGACGGCGAGCCGGTGTCGAATCGCAAGCGCGAGCTCAACGCCGCCGGCTCCGCTGCCGACGATCGCAAGCCGGAAGCGGCGCGTACCAAGCCCGCGCAGTCGCTCGAGCAGCTCATGCCATTGCGGGAGAAAGCGGCTGATCGGCTTGACGGAAATGCCGAAGCGATTCGCGTCGACAATCTGGTCGAGTGACGGCGTCGCTCCGGTATTTATCGACAGCAGGTCGAACCGCTGCGGCGGGCGATCCGCCGCGATCACCGCGCGCGCTTCGAGATCGACCGATTCGATACGCCCGGCGACGAGGCGGGCCCCGGCGGCCGCTGCAAGCGGCGCCAGATCGATGTGCAAATCCGACCACTCGTAGTGTCCGGCGACGTACCCCGGCAGCATCCCGGAGTATGGGATCTGGATATCCCGGCTGATCACGGTCGCGCGGACCCCCGGCAACGGCTTTGCCGCAAGGCTCCTGAGAACCTGCACGTGCGCGTGGCCGCCGCCTGCGAGCACGAGATCGCTCGTTTTCCGGTCCGCCGTCGACACGCTCTCCCCCCTGACCCGGCCGGGCACAGCTTAGCGCATGGGCCCGGGCACGAAAACAAGCCGGCCCGGGCAGATCCAAACGTCCGCCCGCCCCGTAATGAGGATAGACCCCGCACAAACGGGGCGACGGGTCGCACGAGCAGCGAGAGGACGGGGAGCATGAAAGCATTCAGACAGGCTGAACTCGACGGCGCCATGCCGCCTGGCGTCGACGCCGACGGGTCAGCCAACGCCGAATCCAAGCACTCGAAAATGTACAAAACGGCCGAGGGGCGCAAAGCAATCCTCGACTGGTATGACGACGTCGTCGCGAAGATCGACACGGACCTCGCGTCGGAATACGTCGAAACTCGCTTCGGTTCGACGCATATGCTGGTCGCCGGGCCCGTCGACGGCACTCCACTGTTTCTGGTTCCCGGAATCGCCGGGTGCGCGCCGCTCTGGCGACGGCAGTTGCCCGAATTCGCCAAGCATTTCCGCGTTTACGCGCTCGACATCGTCGGCCAGCCGGGCAAGAGCGACCCGGTCACGCCGTCATTCCTCGGCAACGACTTTTCGACGTGGATGGTGGATGTACTCGATGGCCTCGGCATCGACAAGGCGCACTTCGCGGGCACCAGTGTCGGCGGGTGGATGGTCCTGAAACTCGGTATTCATGCGCCGGAGCGCATCGAGAAAATCGTCATGCTGAGCCCGACCGGGGTGTCGCGAGCGAAACTGCCGATCAAGATCTGGGTTACGAAGTTTCTCAACAAACGCAAAGACGCGAACGCACTGCAGGACGATCTAACGGCGAAGTCGGTCACCAATCGCTCGCCGGGCCGTTCGTTCGGCACGTTCGACCGGCAACTCGCGAAGCTGATGGCGCTCTGCACGCGTCACTATCGCGTGGACCGCTCGATGGGCATTTACGACGAGCGAACCAGGAAGGTCGATTTCTTCAAGGGCATGCAGGTGCTGCGCAAGTTCTTCTTGTCCGAGCCGAAGAAAGTGCTGCGGCAGTTCAATGTTCCGGCGCTACTCGTGTTCGGCGAACACGAAATGCTCTACGACCCAAACAAGGTGTCGAAACGCGCGAGAAAGATCATGCCCGAGCTCAATACCGACATAATCGAAGGCGCGGGGCACGCCGCGATCTACGACAAACCGAAAGAGGTGAACGCAGTCGTCGTTAACTATCTCCTCACAGGAGCGGTGCGCGGCTGATCGGCCCGAGCATTTATCTGCCAATAGATTCTTCAATCATTGATTTAACCGGGAAAGGGAAATCATGAACAACTCAAGCAACATCAAACAACCGCTGTTCTTCGCGGCTCTAATTTTGCTGATGCCGTCGTCGCTGCTCGCGCACGAGGGCGCCAGCCTGCCTTACGGTTCGTTTATCGGCGGACTGTCGCACCCGGTACTCGGCCTGGATCATTTTCTCGCGATGGTCAGCGTCGGCATCCTCAGTGCGCAGATCGGCGGACGTGCCATCTGGACCGTGCCGGCTACGTTCGTCGCGGTAATGGCCTTCGGCGGCCTGCTCGGCTATGTCGACGTCGGTCTGACCGCGATCGAAGCCGGTATTGCGGTCTCCGTCCTGGCACTCGGCATCGCGATCGCGGCGGACCGCAAGCTGCCGATCTCTCTTGCGATGACGGCAGTAGGTTTCTTCGCCATTTTCCACGGTTACGCGCACGGCGCGGAAATGCCCACCGTCGCCAACTCCGTCACCTACGCAGCGGGCTTCCTGACCGGCACCGCGGCATTGCATCTGTTCGGCGTGCTGCTCGGCGACATCGCGCGCCGCAACGTCAACGGCAACGTGGTTCTGCGCCTGTCCGGCGGCGCGATCGCGGCAACCGGCGCTTTCTTCCTGATCGGCGCCTAGACGCGAATGAACCGGAGGCGAATGATGAAGCGCAAGACCAAACTACTGCTCTGGGAGATCGGCTGCATATTCTGGATCGCTTTCGCCGGCGCCCTGCTCCATTTCGCGTTCGAGCTCAGCGAATACTGGAAGCCGATGGCGCTGATCGCGGCGGTCAATGAGAGCGTCTGGGAACATCTGAAGATGTACTTCTGGCCGGGTCTCGCTTTCGCGCTCGTGCAGTACACCTACGCGCGCGAGTATGCGAACAACTACTGGCTCGGCAAGGTCGCGGCGCTGATCATCACGCCGGTGCTGATCATCATCTGCTACGAGGCCTACATCGGCTACGCGGACGCGGCTGGAGTGAAACCGTCGCTAGCCGCAATGCTAGGCATCATGTTCGCCGGCATCATCATCGGCCAGATGACGAGCTACATGATTCTCGCGGCCGACCCGATGAGCGGGAAGGTGCGTCGCCTCGCGCCGATCGGCTATGCGGCGATCGTCGGCAGCTTCTCCCTGTTCACGTTCTTCCCGCCGCAGGTGGCGCTGTTCGAGAACTACGCGTGCTACACCTACACCGGTGAGTACGGAATTCTGGACGACTACGAGCCCTATCGGATCTTCGCCCGCGTCGACGAGAACGGCGACATGGAAGAAGGGCTCGGGATGAACTATTGCGCATCAATAAAGGCCGACGCGATCAAGAAGCTGGCCCGACAGGCCGGCTGATATATCCGTCGCAATCGAGTTCAGCCGGGCGGTATCCTCCCTTTCCCCATCGCGCCGTCCGGTCTGGGTAGAACCCCGCTTATGGCGGGGTTCTTTTTATCGGGCGACCCGATTCAAATGGCGGTCCGAACCCCGGTGAGCTCTTCGGAAACGGCCCACAACTCCGCCGCCATCTCCAGGTTCTCCATATTCGGATCCGGGACCACCGGGTTGCAGTCGGCAAAGTAATAGCCGCTGAGGCCAGCGACCTCCGGGCTGGCAGCGACGTAGGTCTGCGTGGCCGCGCCGGCCTCCGTCGACTTCATGAAGACCCAGCCGAGCAGGCCGGCGAAGACCTTCTGCCAATCCTTCATATGCCGCCCGAGATTCGTATTGATGATGCCGGGGTGCAATGAGTTCGACGTAGTGTTCGTGCCCTCGAAGCGACGGGCGAGTTCGAGCGAGTAGAGTCCGTTCGCGAGTTTCGACTGCCCGTACATTTCGTTCGCGTTGTACTCGCCCTCGCCCGCAAGGTTGTCGAACTGGATGCCGGACTCGGGGGCAAACTTGTGTCCGAGGCTGGAGAGCACGACGACTCGCCCCTGCTCCGCCGCCTTGACCTGCTCGATCAACGGATTCGCGAACGCGAAATGGCCGAAGTGATTGACCCAAAGGTGACGCTCGATGCCGTTCACCTGCTGGCGCTCCGGCAGCGCCATGATGCCCGCATTCAGGATCAGCATGTCGATCGGCACATCCATATCGATGATCTGGCGGCCGGACGCTGCGCATGACTCGAGATCCGTCAGCTCCAGCACGGCCGGCGTCGCCTTGCCTTCGATGCTCGCACATGCCGTTTCCGCTTTCTCCAGCGTGCGGCCGGTGCCAATGACGTGCGCTCCGCGCATCGCGAGTACGCGCATCGTCTCGTAGCCCAGGCCGGAATTTGCCCCGGTCACGACGGCGGTCTTGCCGGTCAGATCCAGGCCTGCGGTGACCTCCTCGGCGGTCGAGTCGCGACCGAACGGCCCGAGCGGGACGCCGGGCGGATGCTCCATGTCGCCTTCGATGCTGCAGGCGGGGACCGCGGACGCGGCGGCGATTGTGGTTGCGCCCTGTATAAAACGGCGCCTGCTGAATTCTTTTCCGTGCATGTGGCTGGCCCTTGCTGGTCAAAGTAGCATAGTAACCCATGACACTTGTGCGCTTTGACAAGGTGTCGCTGGAATTCGGCGACAACCCCCTGCTGACCGAGACCGATCTCGCGATCGAAGGCGACGAGCGCGTGTGCCTGATCGGCCGGAACGGGGCGGGCAAGACGTCGCTGCTGCGCCTGATCACGGGCGAGATCCAGCCCGACCACGGGGAGGTCGAGCGGCTTTCCGGGCTGCGCGTCAGTCAGCTCGATCAGAACCTGCCGGAGTCGCTCGACAGCACGGTGTCCGAGGTCGTGATGCACGGCCTCGAGATGGTCCGCGACCTGATCCGTGAGTACGAGACCCGCTCGGCCCGGAATCCGCAGGGTCACGAATTGCGTGAACTGGAAGAACTGCAGCAGCAGATCGAAAGCGCCGACGGCTGGCACCTCGATCAACGCGTCGACCAGATTCTGACCGAACTGGATCTGCCTCCCGATCGCCGCCTCGCCGAACTCTCCGGCGGCTGGCGCCGGCGCGTCGCGCTCGCGAAGGCGCTCGTCGGCAAGCCCGACCTGCTGCTGCTCGACGAGCCGACGAACCATCTCGATCTCGTTACGATCGAGTGGCTTGAGCACGTCGTGCGCGGCTACCGCGGCAGCGTCGTTTTCGTGACGCACGATCGCGCGTTCATGCAACGCCTCGCGACACGCATCGTCGAGATTGACCGCGGCAAGCTGCTCAGCTGGCCGGGCGATTATCGAAATTTTCTCCGCCGGAAGGAAAAAGCCCTCGAAGACGAGAGGACGGCGAATCAGCTGTTCGACAAGAAGCTTGCGGAGGAGGAAGTGTGGATCAGGCAGGGCATCAAGGCCCGCCGGACGCGCAACGAAGGCCGGGTGCGGACGCTGATGGACATGCGCGACCAGCGCGCCGCACGCATCGACCAGCCGCGCGGCGCGCGGATCACGATCGAGGAAGGGGCCCGCTCGGGCCGCAAGGTCGTGCGCCTCAAGAACGTCAGTTACAGCTACGACGACAACCCGATGATCGAAAACCTGTCACTCAAGATCGGACGGGGCGACCGGATCGGCCTGATCGGCAATAACGGGGTCGGCAAGAGCACGCTGCTGAATATTCTGCTCGGCAACATCGAGCCTCAGTCCGGCACCGTGAAACACGGCACGAACCTCGAAACAGGGTACTTCGATCAACTGCGCCGCGAACTGGAACTCGACAAGTCAGTTGCGGACAACATTGGCGGCGGCCGCGACTATATCCGCATCAACGGCAAAGATCGCCACGTCATCGGCTATCTGACCGGATTCCTGTTTAGCGCGAAACGTGCAATGACCCCGGTACGCGCGCTGTCGGGCGGTGAGCGCAACCGCATTATCCTCGCCAAGCTGTTCACCAAACCGACAAACCTGCTGGTACTCGATGAGCCGACCAACGACCTCGACATCGAGACGCTCGAGGTGCTCGAACAGAAGCTGATCGAATACCAGGGCACGCTGCTCGTCGTCAGCCACGACCGCGAGTTTCTCGACAACGTCGTTACCAGCATCCTGGTATTCGAGGCGGATAGTCAGATACGTGAGTACGTCGGCGGCTACACCGATTGGGCGCGGCGCGGCCGACAGCTCGCAGACATGGAGAACCCGAACGCCGATGGCGGCCGCAAAGGCGCTGCAAACACGTCGACACGACCGCGCAAGGCGAACAAGTTAAGCTACAAGCAACAGCGCGAACTGGAAGAGTTGCCGGCCCGCATCGAGGCGCTCGAGGCCGAGGTCAGCGGACTACAGGACAAGATCGGCGGATCTGACTTCTATGCGCAGCCGCACGATGCGGTCCAGTCCGCGCTGAGCGAGCTGGACGAACGCAACGCCGAACTGGAAACGACGGTCGCGCGCTGGATGGAGCTCGAAGAACTGGAGGCCGCCCTGCGCAAGGCACGGGAGGACATCCGTTAGCCAGGCCGAAATCGACGCCGGGCGCGATAGCAGGAGAAGCACATGGCAATACGTTTAAATAATCGCTCGACGGCCGGTACGCGCCGCTCCGTGACCTGTTTCGTCAGCGGTGCGCTCGCGACGGCGGTCGTGGGGACCGCGGTGCAGTCGTTTGCGAGTCAGCATACGAAGCCCACCGACACGAATCCGTATCGCGAAATCCCGGCGGACACTATCGCGCTGGTCGAGGCAGCCGAAGTCGCGTTCATGGAGCGCGATGCGGACGGAATACGCCAACACCTCGATGCGGATTTCACCTGGTACCAGGTGAACGAGGAAGGCGCGAAAGAGACAGTTAAAGGACGCGAGGAGACGATCCAGCTGCTATCGACGTTCTTCGACGGCGATGCCTGGACGGAGTCCGAGGTCCACCGCCTCGGCATGCTGGGCAACATCCTGGTGCAGGTCGAGGTCGATACCTTCGTCCGCGACGGCGAGCCGGTCGAACTCGAGACGCTGAGTGTCTACGAGTTTCGCGACGGGCGCCGCTGGCGCGAATGGAAGTTCTATCCATCCGCCGAAAGCCCTTTTTAATCAATAAGTTAAATACGTTTTCGTCGACCCCGCGTTTACCCGTCTGCGCGAAAATGGTACGCTTGCTGTCTGTCTGTGGAATCTGAAGCAGCTGGGCCGTATTTGGTTCAGTTTGACCAAATAACGATAAAAAAGCGAAAATCCCCACAGCATGTCGGTGTCGCCACCGATTCGGCTGAACGCCCGGCGACTTGGACAGTCTTAACACTACCCGTATAAACCGCATAGACGAGGAACAGCCGGTTCCATGTTCCGGAACCCGACCAATATGCCTGCAGCAAAACCCACACAAACCAATCCCCCGGATACCTACAAGTTCGAGGGCGTAGAAAAGTCCAAGGCCCCCGACGGCGGCGACGGCAAGGACTGGTTCCGCTACACGATTACCCAGGGCGGCAACACGATCACCGGCTATCGACAGGGATCGCAGCGCGCCGTGACCAAAGCCGTCAAGCAAATCGTCCTCGACCTGAACGAGCGCCGCGGCGGCAAGAAAGGCCGCGTCCACCTGACGCCTTCCCGCAAGAAAGCCGCCAACGGCTAAGCGGAAGCCTGCGCCCACCCGCTAGCGGTCCCGGCATCAGCCGCAACCCGCAAAAATCGGACATATTGCGTGGCCTCGCCGCGCGAATCGGCGTGGTCGCGCTCGGCGTCAGCGTCGTGTTCGCGGCGATTGCTTACGTGACGGAGCGGAATCGACTGCAAGCCAGCATCACGGAGCTCGCGTTGCTGCAGGTTGGTCGCTTCAATCAACAGGTCATCGACCTGATCGACGGCCCGAAAATCCCCGATCGCGTCCTCGTGCAGGAGGCACTGGAGCGATTCGCGGATGCGTCCGGGCCGACCGTGACGAGCTCCGGTTACTTCGTGCTGGCCAGGGTCTTTTCTGCGGACGGCACGGAACTCGCGCAGATCGTCGACGAGGGGCACGCGAACATCAGCGCGGTCAATGACCGTGTCGACAACGCCCGGTTCCGCGAACTCGCAGCTGACGAGCACTGGTCGACTACCGTCGATATCAACGGCATAACCTACATCGGCGTCGCGGTCCCGATGCGAAATTCCCGCAACGAAGCCGCGGCACAGGTCGTGGGTGCATTTACGGTATCGGATGATTCGCACGAACGCATGCGCGCGGACGTGCTGCGGACGGTCGTCTACGTCATCGCGATCGTCCTTGCAACCGCCCTGGCGATATATCCTATCGTCGGCCGCTTGCTGGGGCGCTTGACGGGCCTCACGGTCAACCTGCTCGACGCCAATCTCGAAACGATGCAGGTGCTCGGGGGCGCAATCGCGAAACGGGACAGCGATACCGACGCGCACAACTACCGCGTTGCCGTGTATTCCGTCGCGCTGGCGCAGGCAGTTGCCCTGCCGCGCGATCAGATCCGATCCCTGATCAAGGGCGCGTTGCTACATGACGTCGGCAAGCTCGGCATTCGTGACGACGTGTTACTCAAGCCTGGCAAGCTCGACGACGAGGAGTTCGCGGTGATGAAAACGCACGTGGAGCACGGGCTCGACATCACGGCTCGCGCCCGCTGGCTCGCCGATTCGGCCGACGTCGTCGGCGGGCACCACGAAAAATTTGACGGCTCCGGCTACCCGGCGGGTCTGGCCCGCGACGATATCCCGATCAATGCGCGCATTTTCGCGATTGCGGATGTGTTTGATGCGCTGACGTCCCGGCGCCCCTACAAAGACCCGATGCCATTCGACGCGGCGATGGATGTCATGGCCGGGGGCCGCGGCAGCCACTTTGATCCGGCGCTGTTCGACGCATTCGCAGACATCGCGGCGGAGTTGTATGCGGCACACGGCGGCCGGGACGACGATAGCGCCAGACTGCGACTCGAATCCTTGAGTCAGACCTATTTTCGTAGCGACATTGCGGAACTCGTCGCCGACCAGGAGTGAGTGATGAAAAAACTATGGATCATCTTGATTTGCGTCATGTTGTCGAACCTCCACGCCAATCCGGCGGCTGCGCGCGGCGAAACGCTGAGATGCGGCAGCAAAATCGTATCGACGGGCATGTCGATGGACGAGGTACTAAAACTTTGCGGCGAACCGGCAGCGAAGAAGGTCGAAGAAATCCCCGTGCGCAGCGGCGGCCGTGTGACGGGAATGACCGAGATGCACTACTGGACCTACCGACGCGGCAGCGGCAAGAAACCGGCTACGCTCCAGTTCGATCAGCAAAAACTGGTCAGCATCAGCTACCAGTAGGCCACGGCTAGACGATACCGGCCCGACGCGACGTCGACGGTTGCCGGGCCGAGACCCCGGGAATCTGGGTGACGAGGCAAGCGGTGTTGGACCGATCTTTTTCCGGAATAAACTTTTCCTGCCTGATGTCCGGAAAAGTTTATTCCGGAAAAAATCGGTCGTCGCACAACCGACCGCCTCCCGCCCATGGGACATAGCCGGTGATAGACTCAGCGACATGATCCGGGTTTGGGGAGTATTGGTATTGGCATTGTTCGGCGGCAGCGCGGCCGCCGACGAGATTCGCGTCGCAGTGGCGTCGAATTTCCGTTTTGCGATGGAGGAACTCGCGCCGCGGTTCGAGCGCGATACCGGACATGAGTTGACGCTGATTTTCGGCTCGACCGGGAAATTGTTCGCGCAGATCGAAAACGGCGCGCCGTTCGACGTATTCCTGGCGGGCGACGAGCTGCGCCCCCGCATGCTCGAGGAAGACGGGCTCGCGCTGCCGGGCAGTCGCTTCATCTATGCGATCGGCAAGCTCGTGTTGTGGAGTGCCGACGCAGCGAGCGACGTGAACGAGCGCCGCCTCGTCGAGCAGGACTTTCGTTTCCTGGCGATCGCGAATCCGACACTTGCGCCTTACGGGCGCGCGGCGAGGCAGGCCCTGGTGAAATTCGGTGTCTGGGAACAGGCGTTTCCGCGGATCGTGCGCGGTGAGAACGTCGCCCAGGCATACCAGTATGTCGTGACCGGCAATGCAGACCTCGGGCTCATCGCGCTCGCGCAGATCCGGCTGCCCAGCGGCGTTAGCAGCGGCGCATTCTGGACAGTGCCGGTGACCTATTACGACCCGATCCGCCAGCAGGCCGCGGTGCTGTCGGACGGTGCCGCGGCGGCGGCGTTTGCCGCGTTCATGCGGTCGGCAGAAGCCCGAGCGGTGATCGAGAGTTTCGGGTATGAAGTCCCGTAGGCACGGGGACACGGCATGTTGAGCAACGCCGACGTAAGCGCACTGTGGACAACGCTGCAACTCGCCGCGATCACGACGGTCATCCTGCTGTTGCTCGGTACGCCGCTCGCCTGGTGGCTCGCACACACGCGATCGCGGGCCAAGGCCGCGATCGAGGCGCTGATCGCATTGCCACTCGTGCTGCCGCCGACCGTGCTCGGCTTTTACCTGTTGTTGGCCCTCGGCCCGAACGGGCCGATCGGCGGATTGATGACAACGCTCGGCGGAGAGTCGCTCGCGTTTACTTTCGCCGGACTCGTGATCGGCTCGGTTATCTATTCGCTGCCGTTCGTCGTGCAACCGCTGCATAGCGCGTTCGCCGCGATCGGCGACCGCTCACTGGAGGCAGCCGCAACCCTGCGCGCGTCGCCGCTGGATCGTTTTTTCAACGTCGCGGTGCCGCTCGCGCGGCCGGGGTTCCTGACCGCGATCGTGCTCGGATTCGCGCACACGATCGGTGAGTTTGGAGTCGTGCTGATGATCGGGGGCAACATACCCGGTGAAACGCGCGTGTTGTCGATCGCGATATACGACCACGTCGAGGCGGTGAACTACGCCGGCGCGCACTTACTCGCGGGCGGGCTGCTGGTCGCGTCGTTCGTGATGCTGCTGACCGTTTACGCGATCAATCGACGCATCGCGCTGATTCGCTTATGACGATCGAGGCCAGATACCGCGTCGAGCGCGGCGAGTTTCGCCTCGACGCAGAATTCAGTATTCCGTCACGCGGGATAACCGCTCTGTTCGGTCCGTCCGGCGCGGGGAAGACGACGCTGCTGCGCGCGATCGCCGGGCTCGACAGCGCGGTTTCAGGCTATTTGCAAGTCGGTGATGAGACCTGGCAGAACGAGGACACGTCGCTGGCCACCCACGAGCGCGCGCTCGGTTTCGTGTTTCAGGACGCGAATCTGTTCCCGCACCTGAGCGTGCAGCGCAATTTGCGCTTCGGCTTCGATCGAGTGCCGGCGAGTGAGCGGAAGATAGCGCTGGACGATGCCGTTGCCTGGCTGGGTATCCGGCCATTACTCGACCGCGAGCCGGACCAGCTGTCCGGCGGCGAGCGCCAGCGCGTTGCGATCGCGCGGGCGCTGGTGACGAGCCCGCGGCTGTTGCTGCTCGACGAACCGCTCGCCTCTCTCGATGCGGCGGGCAAGGCCGACATCCTGCCGTACCTGGAATCCCTGCATGCGGAACTGGACATGCCGGTAATTTACGTCAGTCACGCGGCCGATGAAGTGGCACGACTCGCCGATCATATGATCCTGATGGAGCGCGGCCGGGTGCTCGCATGCGGCCCGATCGCAGAGCTACTCACGCGTTTCGACCTGCCGCTCGCGCTGAGCGCCGATGCAGAATCCGTGGTCGACGCGACCGTCGCGGCACACGACGACGAATACTCGCTGACCTACGTAGATTTCAGCGGCGGTCGCTTCAGCGTTGCACGCAAGGATTTGCCGGTCGGTCGGGACGTACGCCTGCGCATCCTCGCGCGTGACGTCAGCCTGACGCTACAACGACAGGCAGACACCAGCATCCTGAACGTATTCCCCGCCGTCGTCGAGGCGACCACGAACGACGACAAATCGCGGACGGTCGTGCGCCTGCGCGTCGGCGACGCGTCGATACTCGCGCAGGTCACACGCAAATCCGCCGCGGCGCTCGATATCTCACAGGGCCGCGAGCTGTTCGCGCAGATCAAGAGTGTCGCGCTGCTCGCGTAGCAACGCGACCAAGAGTCAGTACGGCACAGAGTCGCCGAAGCGATTGATATAGCGCCCCGAGTCTTCCGGGCCGAGCTTCTCGAACGTATCGAGTTGTGCAGCGACGCTGTCTGCCGGCGCGATCTCCGCGCCACTGCCGCCGAGGTCGGTTCGGCACCAGCCCGGCGCCATCGACACGCAGGTAATGTCCTGCCACTCGATGCCGATACCCTTGCTGATCATGTTCACCGCCGACTTGCTGACGCGATAGGAATACAGGTTGCCGAGCGTATTCTGCACGCTCGAGCCGAGATCGCTCGACAGGTTGACGAGCAACCCGCGGCCGCCGGCCGCGAGGTGCGGGTGAAAGGCGGTCGCGATCTTGAACAGGCCGAGTACGTTGACCTCCATGATGTCCCGCCAGATCGCGTAATCCATGTTGTCGAGACCCTGATACTCCATGCACTCGGGCGTGCCCTTCGGACCGGTCGTGCCGGCGTTGTTGATCAACAGGTCGGCTTCGACCGCTGCGAGTTCGGTCGCGAGCGTATCGACGGCCGCATGATCGGTGACGTCGAGCGCACGCACGTCGAGCGCGTCGCCGAATTTCTCGACCAGGCGCAACAGATCGTCCGCATCTTTCGCCCGCGCGCACGCGATGACGCGCCAGCCGCGCTCGAGCAGCTGGCGCGTATACTCGTAGCCCAGCCCGCGATTCGAACCCGTTACGATTGCGGTGCGCATCGCTAATTCAACGCCGGCACGAGGTGCTCGCCGATCAGTCTGATCCCTTCCGCCGGATCGTCGTGAACCTTCAGTGCGATCTCGTCCAGCCCCGCGGCCGCGAAGCGGCGCAGATGCTCGATCGTCGCATCGATGCTGTCGAGCCCACCCGCGAACGTCAGATGTTCGACCAGCGCTTCGACGATCGAGCCCGGCACGCCATCGATCTGGTCGTCGCGCTTCAAGAATGCCTGCAGAAACGAGTCTTTCTTGTCTTCGACGAACGCCGCATCCTCTTCGCCGAGGAACGGCTTCGTGTGCCAGGGCTGCAGCAGTCCGCGCCAGATGAGTTCGCGACGCGCTTCTCGCATCGCCGCATCGCGGTCTTCCTTTATGTGCCAGGCGAAAAAGTTATTCAACCGCAGATCACCGCGTTCGCGACCGGCCGCTGCGAGTCCGCGACCGATGTGCCCGAGCACTTCTTCCATTTTGCCGACCGGCACGTCGGACATCATGATGCCATCGGCCACCTGTGCCGCCATCGTCAACATCTGCTCGCCGGTCGAACCGACATAGACTCTCGGCGGACCGTGGCTCGCCCACTCCGGCTGGTAGTTCAGCAACGAATAGCAGCTGCCTTCGTAGTTCAGCACCTCGTCGGCCGAGATGCCGCGCAGGATGCTGACGCAATCCCGGACCGCGGTTACGCGCCGTGTCGGCTCCAGTGCGGTCACGCGCATGACGGAATGACCGAGCCCGCCGATCAGCACGGACGCGCGGCCGCGGCACATTTCGTTGAACGTCAACAGCGCGTCCGCGAGCCGCAACGGGTGCATTTCGTAAGGGCTCACGGGCAAGGTGCCGAGACGGATGTTCCGCGACGCGGCCGTCAGGCCGGCCATCATCAGCAGCGGGTCGCGACGCGACGGAAAACTCTGGTTCCAGAACGTATTGAGGCCGTAACCGTCGGCAAGGACGCCGAGTTCCTCGACCTCCGCCGCCGTGTGTCCGGCGCCGAGGATGATGTCGATTTTCATTGTTGTCGCGAATGTCAGCCGTCGAGCCGGCAATCAAGCTTATCACGCGCGCGAGCGCGGTATGATGTCGCCCCATGATCGCCGATCTGCATTGCCATACGAACGTATCGGACGGAACGCTGAGCCCTCGAGAGCTCGTGCGCAGAGCCGTCACGAACGGCGTCACGCTGCTGTCGATTACCGACCACGATACCGTCGACGCATACGCACAACTGACCGCGACGCGCGATTACGAACTCAGCATCTTGCCCGGCGTCGAATTCTCGACACAGTGGCGAGGTCATTCGATACATGTCGTCGGGCTCGGTATCGACGTCGGCGACGACGCGCTAACTGCCGCGGTGCGCCGCCAGGGAGCCGCGCGCGAGGAGCGCGCCAAGGCCATTGACGCACGACTGGCGCGACTTGGCTACGAAGACACACTCTCCGGTGCGCGCAGTATCGCCGGCAATGCGCAAATCGGCCGACCCCACTTCGCGCAGCACCTGGTCGCGAGCGGCCAAGTAAAAGACATTGCCACCGCATTCAAAAAATATCTCGGGCCCGGCAAGGCCGGCGACGTCAGGCAACACTGGCAGTCGCTGGCAACCGTCGTGCGCTGGATCCTCGATGCGGGCGGCATTGCCGTGCTCGCACACCCGGCGAAATACAAGATGACCAACGCGAAACTCGGCGCGCTGACCGACGAGTTCGCGTCTGCCGGCGGCCGCGCGATCGAAGTCGTGTGCGGGCAGCAGGCGCGCGATGTTACGACGAAGCTGGCACGGCTCTGCAACGAGCGCGGACTCCATGCGTCATGCGGTTCGGACTTCCATGCGCCCGGACAACCGTGGAGCGAACTCGGCCGCGCCGGCGCGCCGCCGCGTGAATGCCGACCGGTCTGGGAGCTGCTCTAACGCGCGAAGCGACGACAACGCGAGCGATCGAGAAACGCTTCCTTGCGAAGAGCGGCGTTGGAGCCGAGCGGAGCAGGATGCGAGAGCGAGGCGGAACCGCCCCAGAGGCGACCAGGGATGGCCGCA
>JBPCXI010000271.1:0-12346 GCA_051008895.1 Gammaproteobacteria bacterium
CGGCGACATCGGCAAGGGTCACCTGACCCGGGAGATAGATGCGCTGGGCGGACTGGCGGCGCGTGCGATCGATCGCCCGGGCATCCACTTCCGCATCCTGAACGCGAGCAAGGGACCGGCGGTCCGCGCGACGCGGGCGCAGGCCGACCGTGCGCTCTACAAAGCCGCGGTGCGGGAGTTGCTCGACGCGCAGCCTAACCTGTCGCTGTTTCAGCAGGGCGTCGACGATCTGCTGATCGAAGGCGATCGCGTCGCCGGTGTCGCGACGCAGCTCGGGATCCGGTTTCGCGCGCCGGCCGTCGTGCTGACCGTCGGCACGTTCCTCGGCGGCCGCATTCACGTCGGCCAGACGAATCACACCGGCGGCCGAGCCGGCGATCCGGCCTCGGTCCGACTCGCCGATCGGCTGCGCGAGATGCCGTTCCGCGTCGACCGGCTGAAGACCGGCACGCCGCCACGGATCGATGGCCGCACGGTCGACTTCAGCGTGATGCAGGAACAACCGGGCGACGATCCGGTGCCGGTATTCTCGTTCATCGGTCGGCGTGACGAGCACCCGCGGCAGGTGCCGTGTCACATCACGACGACGACCGAGGCCACGCACGAGGTCATCCGCGCCGGGCTCGACCGCTCGCCGATGTACACCGGTGCGATCGACGGCGTCGGTCCTCGCTACTGCCCGTCGATCGAAGACAAGGTCGTGCGATTTGCGGACCGCAGCGGCCACCAGATTTTCGTCGAGCCCGAGGGCCTCGACACGACCGAGCTGTATCCGAACGGTATTTCGACGAGCCTGCCGTATGACGTGCAGAAAGCATTCATCGCGACGATCCCGGGTTTCGAGAACGCGCATATCAGCCGGCCCGGTTACGCGATCGAGTACGACTACTTCGACCCGCGCGATCTGCAACCGACGCTCGAGACGCGCGTGATCGGCGGGCTGTATTTTGCCGGTCAGATCAACGGCACGACCGGCTACGAGGAAGCCGGTGCGCAGGGCTTGCTGGCCGGCATCAACGCGGCGCTGACCGTCGCCGGTCGCGATGCGTGGACGCCGGCGCGCCACGAGGCCTATATCGGTGTGCTCGTCGATGATCTCGTCACCCGCGGCACGCTCGAGCCGTACCGCATGTTTACGAGTCGTGCCGAGTACCGTCTGTTGCTGCGCGAGGACAACGCGGACCTGCGGCTCACCGAGACCGGCCGCAAGTTCGGGCTCGTCGACGACGTGCGCTGGCGCACGTTCGAGTTCAAGCGCGACGCGATCGAACGCGAGGCGCAGCGACTGGGTGCGCAGCTCGTACGACCGGCCGACCTGGACGAGGCGCAGAATGCGCGCATCGACGGCCCGTTGCGCCGCGAGCAAAAAGCGCTGGAGCTGCTGAAGCGGCCGAACGTCGACTACGCGTGGCTGACCGGAATCCCGACCGTTGGCGGGCGTGAACGCGATTCGGCGGAGTCGGCCGAGCTGGCGCAACAGATCGATGATCAGGTCATGATCCAGGCGCGATACCAGGGCTACGTGGAGCGGCAGCGCCAGGAGATCGAGCGCAATCGTCGTCACACGGAAACGAAACTGCCCGACGATATCGACTACGCGACCGTGCGCGGGCTGTCGCACGAAATCCGGCAAAAGCTCGCCGATGCGCGGCCCGCGACGCTCGGCCAGGCATCGCGAATCTCGGGTATGACGCCGGCCGCGGTATCGCTGTTGCTCGTGCACCTGAAGAAGCGCGAGCTGAAGAGCGCCTGACCTAGATGCCGCGTCCAAACAGCGACGGTTGCGCGAGCGGGAAGTCTCGATACTTTTCCATATCCATTGTCGTGCTAACGCTGCTGCTGGCTGCATGCGGCGCACGCGACGACACGGTTGGCGTCGGGATGCCGATCGGCGGCGAGTCCGGCACCGAGCTTGCGGACGTGCAGGTCCTGCATCGGGGCAACGGCGCGGAACCGCAGACACTCGACCCGCATCGCGGTGAGGGCGTGCCGTCATCGAATCTGCATCGCGATCTGTTCGAGGGCCTGACGATCGAGGCGCCGGACGGCACCGTCGTTCCGGGCGTCGCGAAGAGCTGGGAAATTAGTGACGATGGCACCGTGTACACATTCAAGTTACGCGAGAACGCGCGCTGGAGTAACGGCGATCCGGTCACCGCATACGATTTTGAATACGGCATGCGGCGCAGCGTCGATCCGGCGACGCTGTCGAACTACTCCAGCATCCTCGAGCCGATCGTCAACGCGAGCGAGGTCATCCGCGGCGAGTTGCCGCCCGAGAAACTCGGTGTCGAGGCCGTCGACGACTACACGTTCGTGATCCGGCTGACCGGTCCGACGCCGTACCTGCCGGGCTTGCTGAATCATTCGACGACGTATCCGGTCAACCGGAAAAACATCGAGGAGTTTGGATCGAAGTTCATCCGCGGCGGCAACCTCGTCAGCAACGGCGGGTACCGGCTGGTCGAATGGATCCCGCAGTCGCATATCGAGCTCGAGCGCAACGAGTACTACTGGGATAACGAGAACACGACGATCGACACGGTATTTTACTACCCCACCGAAAACCAGGATGCGGAATTGAAACGCTTCCGCGCCGGCGAACTCGATATCACCGAGGACATCCCGCAAAAGCAGATCGCCTGGGTCCGCGACAAGTTTCCGGATTCGGTGCGCATCGACCCGTATCTCGGCAGCTACTACTTCGGTTTCAATGTGACGAAGCCGCCGTTCCAGGACAACCCGGCGCTACGCAAGGCGCTGGCGCTGGCAATAGACCGCAAGATCATCGCGGAACAAGTCGCCGGCGCCGGTGAGTTGCCGTCCTACGGCTGGGTGCCGCCGGTCACGGGCTACGAGCAGCGGCAGGCGGATTGGGCCACGTGGACCCAGGCCGAGCGCGAGGAAGAGGCGCGCCGATTGTATGCCGAGGCGGGGTTCGGGCCGGGTAAACCGTTCAAGGTCGACCTGATGTACAACACGAATGAGAACCACAAGCGGATCGCCGTGGCGATCGCGGCAATGTGGAAACAGGTGCTCGGCGTCGAGACGACGCTGACGAACCAGGAATGGAAGGTGTTTCTCGACACGCGCAATCGCCAGGAAGACACGCAGGTATTCCGCGGCGGCTGGATCGGCGACTACAACGACGCGTTCACTTTTACGCAGCTGATGTATTCGACGAACGAGATGAACCATCCGGGCTATACGAGCGCAACGTACGACGAGTTCGTGCAGCGCGCGAGCATGGAGGGCGACCTCGCGGAGCGCGCGCGAATCCTCGGCGAGGCCGAGTCGCTGTTGCTCGAGGACATGCCGATCATCCCGGTCTACTTCTATGTTTCGACGCACCTGGTCAGGCCGTGGGTCGGCGGTCGCGAGCCGAACATCATGGACCACCATTACACGAAGAACCTGTATATCCTGAAGCACTGATACCGACGTACTCATGCTGCCAAGTCAATGTTGAAGTTCGCGCTGCGCCGATTCCTGGTTGCGATACCGACGCTGCTGATCCTGATCGCGCTCGCGTTCACGATGATCCGCATGGCGCCCGGCGGACCGTTCGACGCGGAGAAACAGCTGCCGCCGGACCTCGAGGCGAACCTGCGCGCGGCGTACCACCTCGACGAACCGTTGTATCAGCAATTCGGCCGCTATCTGTTCGGCCTCGTGCAGGGCGATTTCGGGCCGTCGTTCCAGTATCGCGATTTCAGCGTCACCGAGCTGATCATGACCGGCTTTCCGGTGTCGCTGCGTATCGGCGCGCTCGCGATGTGTCTCGCGTTACTCGTCGGCGTCACGGCCGGCACGATCGCGGCGCTCAGGCAAAACTCGCCGACCGATCACGGCATCATGACGTCGGCGATGGTCGGTATCTCGATCCCGAACTTCGTCATGGCGCCGCTGCTCGTGTTGTTTTTCTCGATCTATCTCGGCTGGCTGCCGGCCGGCGGGCTCGGATTCGGCAAGCTGCAGTATCTCGTGCTGCCGGTCGTGTCGCTGGCGTTGCCGCAGATCGCGTACATTGCGCGCCTGACCCGCGGCAGCATGATCGAGGTATTGCGCAGCAACTACGTGCGCACCGCGCGGGCGCAGGGCCTGCCGACGCGCACCATTATCTTGCGCCACGCGTTGAAGCCGGCGCTGTTGCCGGTCGTGTCGTACGTCGGGCCGGCGACCGCGGCGGTCATCACGGGCTCGGTCGTGATCGAACAGATTTTCAGTGTGCCCGGGCTCGGGCGCTACTTCGTGCAGGGCGCATTGAATCGCGACTACACGCTCGTAATGGGCGTCGTCGTCTTCTATGGCGTGCTGATCATCGTGTTCAATTTTCTCGTCGACATCGTGTACCGGTGGCTCGACCCGCGGGTGAAGTTGTGACCGCCGCGGCTGCCGCGCAACCAGTCGTCGGGCGCAGCCTGTGGTACGACGCGTGGCTCGTACTGAAGCGCAACCGCGCCGCGATGCTGTCGCTGTTCATCCTCGCGTTCATGGGCGTCTTCGTCGTCGTCGGGCCCTGGTTCAGCTCGTTCGCATTCGACTTTACGGATTGGGATTCGGTGTCGACGGCGCCGTCGCTGGCCAACGGTCACATCTTCGGTACCGACGGTCTCGGACGCGACCTGTTCGTGCGGACGCTTTACGGCGGGCGCATTTCGCTGCTCGTCGGTATTGTCGCGACCGCGGTCAGCCTGGTGATCGGTATTACTTACGGCGCCGTGGCCGGCTACGTCGGCGGGCGCGTCGACCAGGTCATGATGCGCATCGTCGATATCCTGTACGCGCTGCCGTTCATGTTCCTGGTTATTTTGCTGATGGTGTTCTTCGGCCGGAACATCGTGCTGATTTTCGTCGCGATTGGCGCGATCAACTGGCTCGACATGGCCAGGATCGTGCGCGGCCAGACGCTGAGTCTCAAGAATCGTGAGTTCATCGAGGCGGCCCGTGCCGGCGGCGTATCGACCGCGCGCATCATCCGGCGCCACATCGTGCCGAACCTGCTCGGCGTCGTCGTCGTCTACGTCACGCTGACGATCCCGCAGGTGATACTCGTCGAATCGTTTCTGAGTTTCCTCGGCCTCGGCGTGCAGGAGCCGATGACGTCGTGGGGGGCGCTGGTCAACGAGGGCGCGTCGGAGATGGAAGTCGCGCCGTGGATGCTGGTGTTCCCGGCCGCGTTCCTGACCGTGACGCTGTTCTGTTTCAACTTCCTCGGCGACGGGCTGCGCGACGCGCTGGATCCGCGCGACCGGAGCGCGACGTGAACCCCTCGTGACAACTGACGCATTGCTCACCGTCGACGATCTACGCGTGACGTTCGCGACGCCGGACGGTCCGGTGGATGCGGTGCGCGGGTTGAGCTACGTGTTGCAGCCCCGCGAGACGCTGGGCATCGTCGGCGAATCGGGCTCGGGCAAGAGCCAGTCCGTGCTCGCGTTGATCGGCCTGCTCGCCGACAACGGCCGCACCGACGGCAGCGCGGTATTTGAAGGCCAGCAGCTTCTCGGCCTGGCCGAGCGCGAGCTCAACTCGATTCGCGGCAAGCGCATCTCGATGATCTTCCAGGACCCGATGACGTCGCTGAACCCGTACCTGCGCATCGGCGAGCAGATGACGCAGGTGCTGCGCCTGCACGAGGGGCTCGACCGCGGCACCGCACTCGCGCGCTGCGCGGAGCTGCTCGATGCGGTGCGGATTACCGAAGCGCGCCGCCGGCTCGACATGTATCCGCACGAGTTGTCGGGCGGCATGCGCCAGCGCGTCATGATCGCGTCGGCACTACTGTGCCAACCCGCGTTGCTGATCGCGGACGAGCCGACGACCGCGCTCGACGTGACGGTGCAGGCGCAGATTCTCGCGTTGATGCGTGAGCTGCGCGAAGAGTTCTCGACTTCGATCATTTTCATCACGCACGATCTCGGCATCGTCGCAGGCAATTGCGACCGCGTGCTCGTGATGCAGGACGGGCGTGCGGTCGAGGAAGGCGCGACCGACGACATCTTCTACCGGACCAAACACGACTACACGAAAGCACTGCTCGCATCGGTGCCGCGACTCGACCAGCCGACCGCGCGCGTGTCGAGGGCTGCGTCTGCCGCGACGCCGGTCATGTCGGTCGACGACTTGCGCGTGCACTTTCAAATCGCGGCCGACGGATTTTTTCAGCCGCCGCATCTGCTGCGCGCCGTCGACGGCGTCGACCTCGAGATCGGCGCGCGCGAGACGATAGGCATTGTGGGCGAGTCCGGCTGCGGCACGTCCACGCTCGCGCGCGGACTGCTGCAGCTGATACCGTGCGCGACCGGCAGCGTCGCGTTGCTCGGCCGGGAACTGACCGGGCTCGACCACGAGGGCATGCAGGCGGCGCGCCGCGAAATGCAGCTGATCCTGCAGGACCCGCTCGCGTCGCTGAATCCGCGCATGACGGTGCGCGATATCGTCACGGAACCGCTCGAGACGTTTCATGCCGACATGCCGCGCGCGGAGCGCGTCGAGAAAGCGGCGGCGATGCTGAAGCGCGTTGGTCTCGATGCGTCGATGATGAACCGCTACCCGCACGAGTTCTCCGGGGGCCAGTGCCAGCGCATCGGCATTGCACGCGCGCTCGTGCTCGCGCCGCGGCTGATCGTCTGCGACGAGCCGGTCAGCGCGCTCGACGTGACCATTCAGGCGCAGATCGTGCAACTGCTGATGCAGCTGCAAGCCGAACTCGGGGTGTCGCTGGTGTTCATCGCGCACGACCTCGCCGTCGTCCGACAGATCAGCCACCGCATTCTCGTGATGTACCTCGGCCGCGTCGTCGAGATCGCCGACCGCGATGCTTTATACGAGCAACCGCGGCACCCTTACACCCGCGCGCTGATCGATTCGGTGCCCGTGCCCGACCCCCGCACCGAACGAGCACGGCGAGGGACGATCCTCGAGGGCGACGTGCCGTCACCGCTGAGCCTGCCGACCGGTTGCGCGTTCCGCACCCGCTGCCCGCACGTGCAGGCGCGCTGCGAAACCGAAGTGCCCGAGCTGGGCCGCGTCGGCGACAGCGTCGTCGCGTGTCACCGGGCGGCGGATATCTGACGCAAATTCAGCGTGCGTCAACGCCGCTACGGTAGCGTAATGCGAGCCATATCAGCGGTGTGTAAGCGACGGCGAGGCCGAGCGTGCCATCGATGCGCCCGGTCCCAACCAGCGCGGCGAGCGGCAGCAGCCAGGCGATATTCAACACGCCGACCGCGGCGGATACGATCGCGTGCGAGCCGTGGCGAATCGCCGCATGCTGATACGCGTGTGAGCGGTGTGCCTGGTAAACGCGCTCGCCTCGGGCGAGGCGTCGCACCAGTGCGATCGTTGCATCGACGACAAATACGCCCAACAGGATAGACCAGGCGTAGATATCCAGCGAGCCGATGTTGTGGCTGACGATCGCGAGCCCGCCGAGCACGAAACCGAGGAAGCTGCTGCCGACGTCGCCCATGAAAATCTTCGCCGGTGCCCAGTTCCACACGAGGAAGCCAACGGCCGCAGCGCCGATGGCCGCGACGACGACGGCGAGTCCGGGCTGGCCATCGAGCATTAGCAGTAGTGCCGCGCCGGCCGCGACCGTCGCCGCCTCGACGCCGGCGATACCATCGATGCCGTCCATAAAGTTGTAGAGATTCAGTATCCAGGCGACGTAGAGTACGGCGAAGATCGTGCCGAGCCACGCGGACTCGACGGTGCCGAACGGTGTGGCGATCGGCGCGAGGCCGCCGCTTGCCAGCACCAGCCCGCCCGCCGCGGCCAGGTGGATCAGCAGCCGCCATTGCGCCGGCACATCGCGGTGATCGTCGACGAACCCGACGGCGGCGACCAGCAGCGCCGTCAGCGTCAGCGTTGGTAACGGACCGATCGTAAAGCCGGCGGTCACGTATACGGCTACCCATGCGGCCGTGATCGCAACAACGATCGCGACCCCGCCGCCGCGCGGTGTCGGCACAATATGTGAACTACGTTCGTTCGGTCGGTCCAGCATTTCCGCGTTCAGCGCGTAGGTGCGCATGACCCCGGTCAGGACCAGCGACGTCACCGCGGCGCCGGCGATCACGAGCCATACGAACATCAGCGGTCACGCCCCAGATAGCGATCGGCGGTTCGGCGCAGCTCATCGTCGACTGTGAACGGCGGCGCCCAGCCGAGCGCGGAGCGAGCGGTGCCGATATCGACCTGTAGCGAATCGAGCAGGCGCCGCGCGTACCGCTCGCGGCCGGCGAATCTCGCGCCGAGCCTGATCAGGCCCTGCGGCGCGAAGAACAGCCGCGCTTTGCAGTCCATCGCCCGCGCGGCTCGCCGCAGCAGCTCGGGTGTCGACAGATCCTCGCCATCCGCGGCCATGAATACGCGCTCCGGTGCGGCTTCGCTGACGATACAGGTCTCGATCAGCGACACAAGATTGCGAATGCCGATCATACTGCGTTGGTTACGAACGCCGGCGAGGGGCAATGGAACTCCCCGTTGCAGGAAGCGCAGCAAAATTTCGAAGTTTGCCCTGACGCCGGGCCCGTACACGAGCGTCGGTCGAATCGTGACGAGCTCCATGCCCGCAGCGCCACAAAATTCCGCCAGCGCCCGTTCCGCTTCCCACTTGGAGATCCCGTACGAGTCGACCGGCGCCGGCGCGTCGGCACCGGTAAACGGCTTGCCCGGCTCGGTCGATTCGCCGTTGACCTTGACCGAACTCAGGAAGACAAAGCGGCTCACGCCGGCCGCTCGCGCCTGCTCCGCGAGGCGCAGCGTGCCTGTTACATTGACGTTGCGGTACGTGGCGAGCGCATCGGCGCCCGTGTCACCCATCACGTGCACGCGGGCCGCGGCATGCACGACCGTATCGACCCGATCAAGCGCAAGCCGCCAGTCCGTGTCGACGCCGAGCTCGCCGACGGTGATGCGCTTCGGTTCCGCGGTGGCGGAATCCAGTTCGCTGCGCGTCGAACCGACCGCGTCAAATTTTACATCGGCGTCCAGGTGCGCGAGCAACGCGTCGCCGATAAAGCCGGTTGAACCCGTAACAAGGACCCGGATCACGGCGCCGACCACCGGATCGTGGTCCGCAGCGAATCGCCTGACAACACGACGCGCACGGTCCTGCTCTCGCGCACGACGCCAAAGCACGGGTGCCACGTGTCGGGTATCAGTGAGACGGCCGCCGCCGGTTCGAAACGCATCGTTACGCCGCCGTTTGCCATGGTCTGCAGCGTGATCTCATGCGGGCCGGTCTGGGTCGCGTCGACGCCCGGATGCAGATGGAAAAACGCTTCCGCGCGCGTGAATACACCCGTGATCGTGTCGTCGATCTGCAGCGCATCATCAGCCAGTTCCCAAATTCGACTTTGCAGATTGCGACCCCTGAGACGTCGGTACCCGTCATGGGCCGCGCTGACCCGGATTGGCCGGGTCGCGTCAATCTCGCGGGCAGTAACGCGCGCTCGACGCGCGACGCGAAAGCCGGCCCAGACTTCGCTCGAATTCTGACCATCGATCACGATGCAGTTGTGCGCGGCGGTGCCGCGCTGGCGCAACCTTTCGTCCGACGCGCCGTACTCCGATGTGCCGGAGTTCACGATGACGCGGTCTTTTCCGAGGCTGAGTTCGAAGGTCAGCGTGTCCGCATGAGCATGACCGGGCTGATGATCCGGCCCGACCGCCGCGCAGTCGCAGAGCAGGCTGGCCCGCCCCGTGTCCGCGCGCACGTAACCGGAATCCGGCAGGTCGCGCACGACGCCGATGTTGGGTACCGGCACGTTGATCGCGAGGCGCCGGCAGTAGGCGTCGATGTCTTCAAGTTCCGGTGCGATGCCGAACGCAGCGTCGTTGAAGAACGCGATGCGGTGATCGGGATGCGACATCGTCGCGAGCCAGGTCCGCATGCGTTGAATCATGTCGACCCACGTCGGGGGCACCGGCCGCGCGCAAGCCTGATAAAGGTTGACGATGTCCAGCAGGTCTTCGAGGAATGCTGCATGGTACATCGGGCTGAGTTCGAAATGGCCGCCGTCGTCGAGTACCTGCTCACGGAGTTCGCGATCGACGATCGCGCGCCCTGCCGCATGCCACTGGTCTGCCTCGTCGCCGGAAAAGAATGTGCCGGCGAACGTCAGCGCCTTCGCGTTCGCGAACAGGTGATTGCCGAGGATGTGGTATTCGAGTCGTTGTCGCAGCCAGCGCGTCTGCGTTGCAAGACTATCCGCAACCTCGTCCTGAATCGCTACCCCGCGAAGTGCCAGCTTGATCCAGTTCACGATGCGTTTGGACAGCGGGTAGGGCTCCCAGCCGTCGCCGTGGCCGGGGGGATTTTCGGTAATCCAGCGCGCGATCAGCCGCGCGTGCCACTCCCCGCGCTCGTCGGCGTGGTCAGCATTCAAGTCGTCGAAGTAGTGCAGGTTGTAGCGCCAGAGTTTGCTGAATTCCGCTGACGTCCAGTCGGCCGGTGTCGCGCAAAGATGCGTTTCGTGCAGGAAACGGAATTCGCCGGGGCCGAGCATCGATACCGCGGGCTGGATCGGCGGGGCGAATGTGGTCACGAGCTTGCGGCGCGAGGGCGCCGGCCGCGAATCCGCACGGACCGTGCGCATGGAATACAGCGCTCGCGCGACGATTTGACCGGGGCGCAGATGACGAACGGTGTGAAAATAATTGGCGGCGGTGTTCAATCCCGTCACGCTTCGGCCAGCGCGATCGTCACCCGTGACGTCTCGAGCAGTTCCTCCGCGTCGATCGGCGAGTCCGTGCGGCCGCGGATCGCATCGAGAAACGCACGCGCACACGCGCGTTGGCCCTTGTCCTGTTTCATCAGCTTCATCTTGCGAAAGCCCGGCCACCCGAACCCGCGCAGCACGCGGAAGTTGTCGAGCTGCAGAATGCCGCCGTTGCAGAAGACTTCCAGGCGTTCCTTCGGAAAACTCTTGTCACCATTCGCGAGGTAGTGAATCGTGCCGGTCCAGCCGTTCGCGAATCCGAGGCTGAGCGTAGCGGTCTCGCCGGTATCGGTCGCGGTGCGAATGGCCGAGTGACGATCGATTCGCGCCCCCGCGAGGAAGCGCAGCAGGTCGACGAAATGGCAGGCCTCGCCGACGATCCGCCCGCCGCCGACCGTCGGGTCCTGCGTCCAATGTGCCGCCGGGATCGCACCGGCGTTGACGGTCATAATCATCGTGGCGGGCGCGGCCGCGATGTCGAGCAGCTGCTTCAGTTTGACCACGTGCGGTGCGAATCGCCGGTTGAAGCCGACCATCAGCAATGGCGCGGCGCCGCCCTCACGAGAGTCGCGCAATTGAGCGGCGACGGCGTCGACTTCGTCCCCGGTCAGCGCCAGCGGTTTCTCGACGAACACGTGTTTGCCGGCCGCGAGCGCCCGGCAGGCCAAGTCCGCATGACTGTCATGCCGCGTGCAGATCACGACGGCGTCACTGTCCGGATCGGCGATGACGCGTTCGGCATCGGTCGTGCTCGCCGCGAAACCGAATTTCTTTGCCGCATGCGTGCCGCTGACGCCGCCCATCGACATGACCGATCGCAAGTCTGCGCCGGCTGCGGCGAACGCCGGAATCAAGACGGCGGACGCGTAATTGCCTGCGCCGAGGAAACTGACGCGCGTGCCCGCAGTCGGTGCAGGTGCCGTGCTCGCCGCCGCCGGCATCTCGATCGTCCGCTCGCGGCCGGCTTCGGCGTCGTGTTCGTACTCGAGCAATACGCCGAGCGACGGATCGTCACCGGTGATGGCCTCGTAGGCGGCGGCCGCATCGTCGATTGCGAACCGGTGCGAGATCAGCGGCGCCATGTCGAGTGCGCCGCTCGCCATCAGATCCAGTACGGCTTCGAAGTTACGCTGCTCAGTCCAGCGCACGTAACCGATCGGATAGTCGATGCCCTTGTCTTCATAGTTCGGGTCGTAGCGGCCCGGGCCGTAGGAGCAGGAGACCTGAAAACTAAGTTCCTTTTCGTAGAAGTCCGCCCGCGACAGCTCGAGCCCGGTCACGCCGACGAGCACGATGCGGCCGCGCTTGCGGCACATCGTCGCCGCCTGGTGCATCGGCTCGCTGCTGCTCGTCGCGGCGGTGATGATCACGCTGTCGACGCCGTGGCCGCGCGAGAAACGATCCGCCGCGGCGACCGGGTCTACGCCCGCGGAAAGATCGACGACCTCGGCGCCGAATTCGCGTGCGAGCTGCAACCGAATCGGATCGTAGTCGATGCCGAGTACCCGGCACCCGTTCGCGCGCAATAGTTGCACGACGATCAGGCCGATCAGCCCGAGCCCGGTCACCACGACGGTCTCACCGAGTGTCGGCTCGACCAGCCGTATGCCCTGCAG
>JBPCXI010000272.1:0-4690 GCA_051008895.1 Gammaproteobacteria bacterium
CGCAGCCGAAACGAAACGTTGTCGACCGGTGACCAGTCGATGACGCCGTTGATCGCCGTGGTCTCCTCGTCACCGACGTCGCGGCCGGTCACCTGGTTGGTCCACTCGCCGTCGAACGTGTAGTACCGGATGCCCAGTTCGCCACTCATCACGCCGTCGATCAGCGGACCTGCGACGTTCGCGAAAATCTCCGCGTCGGTATCTTCGCCGTAGCGTACCTTGACGTTGCTCTCGAACTCTTCGGCCGGACCCTTCGTGATGAAATTGATCGCACCTGCGTAGGTATTGCGACCATACAGGGCGCTCTGCGGACCGCGCACGACCTCGACGCGCTGCAGGTTATTGAGATTCAGTGACTGCAGGTCACCTGGGTAGTAAAGGCCGTCGACGAAATACGCGGTGCCGGACTCGACGCCGAACTGCACGCCGGCGAGCACGTTACCCATGCCGCGAATGACCGGGCGCTCCGTCGTGCGACCGAAAGCCTTGGCGAAACTGAGGCCGGGCGTGAAGCGTGCGACGTCTTCCACCGTACGCAGCTGCCGGTCGATGAAATCCGTCTCGCCGAACGCGGAGACCGCGACCGGAACGTCCTGCAGGCTCTCTTCGCGACGCCGCGCGGTGACGGTCATCTCTTCCTTGAACGGGTCCGACTGCATCGCCGCCCCGGCGACCGCAGCAGGCGTGTAAACCGCCGCACCGGTGCCGATTGCCAGAGGCAACAGGAACGCCGGTACGAATCGCAATAAATGGAATCTCATGATTCTCCCCCTGTAATAGCGACTCTTGATCACGCGCTGCGCGACGGCGCGAGTGTACCGTTTCGCAGTGATCAGCGCAGTAAGTTAGACCGCTTGACAGGTAATTGTCAAACCGACAGAAACTTGTCAAACTGGTGTCTGGGACAGGTGTGGTGAAAACGCATCAAAATCTAATTTTGTTGATCTGACAGTCATTGCGTTGTTGGGGTTAAGCTCATGATAAGTAGACATAAAATATTCGCATATAACCGCTGGCAATGGTTTTTCGCCGCGCTGCTGGCGGCGATGACGGCGCTGCCGGCCGCGGCCGCACCGGCGCCGGGCGCCGAGCACCTCGAGGTCTACCGGCGCATGCAGTGCTCGCTCGAGGACGGCAAGCCTGCGGTCTACTGGTGGCTCGGACGCGCATACAGCCGCGTGCCCGGCGAGCGCGACCGCCTCCTGTTCCGCGTCGAGGGCATGAACATTCGCCAGTGCGGCACGGTCAGCGATCCCGACAAGGGCGACGGCTTCCGGCTGGTCACGAAGGAGATCCTGGTCTACCAGGATCCTGAGACCGGCGCGGTGCTCGACACCTGGGAGAACCCATGGACCGGCGAGACGGTCGACGTGCTGCACGTCGCCAATGATCCGGTAAGTCAGCCCCCGTCGTTTCCGGTCGGCCGCGACGGCAAACCGTTCGAACTGCCGATCACCGTCGTCGGCGACCAGTGGTGGATGACGTCGACGGTGCCGCTGTTCTACCGCAACCCGCTCGGCGGCGACTACCAGGACTATGTCGGCGGAACGTACCATGCGACCGAGATGTTCAACTTCATGGGCGACGTCGACTCACTCGAGCCGGGCTCCGGCGACACGTCCAATATCCGCGTCGGCTGGCAACGCATCTCGAGTTGGCTGCCGTGGATGAAGAACGGCGAACGGACCGGGATCATGTATTTCCATACGGCCGGGCGCAAACTCGAAAGCTACGATCAGCTGTCGGATTTAATGAAGCAGCAGATCCGCGACAATTTCCCGGGCTACGACGCGCCGCCGCCGCTCGATGACACGCGGCCGAACGAGACGAGCTGGACGTATTTCAAGAAGCAGGTCGGCGCCGACGCGACGAAGGGGTCGGGTCACTAGGCGCGGGACCCAGAACGAAGGGCAAGGGGCGAAGGACGAAGGGCGATGAGCGATAAATCGGACACCGACTTCATCCCGAGCGTACAGTTCGTCCGCAGTTTTCAGCGCTTTGTCGGCGAGGTCTTCCGGCTCAACGGCCAGCTGCTGAATACCGCAGACCTGTTATCGAAAGATCTCGAGGTGTCGACGTCGCGCTGGCAGACGATCGCGGTGATCCGCAACGAGCCGCTGACGGTGTCCGCAATCTCGCGCAAGCTCGGGCTGACGCGACAGAGCGTGCAACAGACGGTGAACCGGCTGGAGAAACAGGGGCTCGTCGACTTCGTCGACAACCCGAATCATCGCACGTCGCCGCTGGTGCACCTGACGGAGCACGGACGTGACGTGATGGAGACGCTGCGAGACCGTCAGACGCGGCTCACGGCCCACTTCACCGGCGGACTCGGCTACACCGCGGAAGAAATCGAGCAACTCACCGAGCAGTTGCGCCATCTTCGCGAGCATGCAGAGAGCATCGACACGAATCGGTTCTTCGACGACAAGAACAATCACTGACAACAACGGGATAAGACTATGCCTGCCTACATGATCGTCCATGCGACCATCACGGACCGAGACAAGTTCATCAGCGGCTACGCGAAAGCCGCCGCGCAACTCGTCGAGCAATTCGGCGGGCGCTACGTGCTGCGCGCGCAAGGCTCGACGGTGCTCGAGGGCGACCTCGACGACAACTCGTCGGCCGTGATCTCCGAATGGCCGGACAAAGACGCGGCGCTGCGCTTCTGGAACTCGCCTGAGTATGCCGAGGTCAAGAAGCTGCGCGCAGACTGCGCGGACTGTCGGGTCACGATCGTCGAAGCGCCTTCCATTTCCGGTTGAGGAGCCTGCCATGGCAAACATTATCAAACGCACGACGCTGATCGTCCGCGACGTGCGCAAATCCGTCGAGTGGTACGAGAAAGTGCTCGGCATGTCGACCTACTTCGATACCGAGGTCGTGCTCTCCGACGGCACCAGCATGGCGGCGGGGAAAGCAGGCGACCGCACCCATCTCGTGATCATGCAATGCGAGGACCCGGAGATCGGCATGATCGGATTGCTGCAATGGGTAGACCCGCCGATGCCGGCGCCGGACGAGATTCCGACCCGCGTGACCTACGGCAACCCGACATTCGTCGTCGCGTCGGACGATTCACGCACGGCGCACGAACAGGCGCAGGCGCTGGGCACGCACGTCCATGCGGAACCACATGAATGGTCGATCAAGGGAGCCAACGGAATGATCAAAAACTTCCTCGGCGTGTCGCTGTTTGACCCGGACGGTTATTTCTACGAACTGAATCAGCTGCTGTCGGAAACGCCGCCCGACTGAGCACAAACGGACTACTCGCATTGAACGAAGATCGGAACTGTCAGTGGCGCATCGCCGCACGCCCGTCCGGCAACGTCAAGCGGGAAGATTTTGCGTATGAGGAACAGCCGATCCCCGACATCGGCCCCGGGGAGTTCCTGCTGCGCACTCTGTACCTCGGCATTCGGCCGGTCATGCGCATGTACATGCAGGGCATCGAGATTGCCGGCGAGAAACCCCTGGCGATCGGTGACGTGATTCATGGCCGCGGGGTTGCGCAGGTCGTGCGCTCGAATCACCCCGATTTCGCCGCGGGCGACGTAGTGCAGGGTCAGCTCGGCTGGCAGACTTGGAAGGCATCGCGCGGCACCGAGGCTGAACGATTCCGCAAGCTCGAATATTCGGGGCTCTCCTACTCGCTCGGAGCCGGCGTACTCGGCATGAACGGCTTCAGCGCATACACCGGGCTCGTGCACTGCGGCTACCCGCTGGCCGGCGACGTTGCCGTGGTTTCGGCGGCTGCCGGCGGCGTCGGCAGCACGGTCGTTCAAATCGCCCGCATTCTCGGCTGCCGCGTTATCGGCATCGCCGGCGGCGCGCGCAAGTGCGCGCTGCTGTCCGACCTCGGCTGCGAAGCGACGATTGATTACAAGAACGAGGATATCGACGCGCGGCTGTCGGAGCTCGCGCCGGGCGGCATCGACGTCTACTTCGACAACGTCGGCGGTACTACGCTGGAGACCTGCATGGAACACCTCGCGTATCACGCGCGCGTCGTGCTCTGCGGCTCGATTTCCGAATACATGCTCGACGAGCCGTTCGGCCTGAAGAACTACACGAATCTGCGCATGGTCAACGCCAGCATGACCGGCTTCTTCGTCTACAACTTCGAACACCTGTTCGACGAGGCGACCGAGCATCTCGCCAACTGGATCAAGAAAGGCGAGCTGCGCCCGATCGAGGACGTCGTCGAAGGCTTCGAGAATATGCCCGACGCGCTGGCGCGCCTATACGATGGCGATAACGTCGGCGTGCAAGTCTGCAGAGTGAGGCCCGACCCATGAGTGCAATCGATACCATCCGCTTTCAACGTGCCAATTTTGTCGTGTCTGATCTTGACAGGGCGCTCGTGCTGTACCGGGACATCCTCGGCCTGGCGGTCGAGTTCATGCACGACTCCGAACCCGACTCTTATTCGTATCCCGTATTCGAAATCGACAAATCGGCCAAGCTTCGATTCTGCGTGCTGAACACGCCAACCCAACCCCGCGTGCTGGCGCTGACGGAGATAACGGGCGCCGAACTACCGCCCAACCGCATGCCGAGGCGCAGCGCGATCGTGCTCGACGTGCCGAATATCGATGCAGTCGTGGCCGGCTGCGCCGACGCCGACTTCCACATCTATGACGAAGAACGACTCGACACGCACGACGGCCGGATCGGCCGCGAG
>JBPCXI010000273.1:0-69754 GCA_051008895.1 Gammaproteobacteria bacterium
AGCGCGAGTCCGGCCGCCGCGCGCCCGGGCGTCCCGGTGACGTAGATGCCCTGGCCGGGCTCAGCCCCGGACCGCGTCACCGCGGCACCGTGCGCCACGCTGCCGTGCACGGTCACCGTCATCGACAGCGGACCGCGCACCGTATCGCCGCCGATCAAGGCGATGTCCTCGCGGTCCGCCAGGGCCATGAAACCGGTCGCAAAATCTTCAACCCAGTGCGCGGATCCGTCGGGCAGGCTGAGCGCGAGCGTGCACCACAGCGGACGCGCGCCCATCGCCGCGAGGTCGCTGAGGTTGACGGCCAGGCATCGGTGCCCGAGCGCGTGCGCGGGCGTGCCGGGCGGGAAATGCGTCCCTTCGACGAGCGTATCGGTCGCGATGACGAGATCGGCATCCGCCGGGAGACGTGTAATCGCCGCGTCGTCGCCGATGCCGAGTCGCACGTCGTCGCGCGTCGCCACGCGCGCGGCGAAGAACTTTTCGATCAGGGCGAACTCGTCCATCGCCGGACGATCAGCGCAGCACCTTGGCAGCGCTGTCGAGAATCGCGTTGATGTAACGGTAGCCGTCCTGCGCCCCGAATTCCTTCGCGAGCTCGACCGCCTCGTTGATCACGGCATTGGCCGGCACGTCCGGATGGGAACGAAGCTCGGCGATGCCGATCCACAGCACCGCGCGCTCGATCGGATCGATCTGCGTGACGGGGCGATCGGCATGCGCGTCGATGAGCTCGTCGAGCTCGGCGTGGCCGCTGACGACTTCGTCGAGCAACTCGACAAAATAGTCGCCGTCGGCAGCGGCAAAATCTTCGGCAGCGGAAAACTGATCGCGCAATACAGCGCCGTCGTGGCCCGCGATCTGGCGCTGATACAGCGCCTGCAGCAGCAGTCGCCGGGCGCCGTGACGACCCCGCGCACTCACCGTCGTCGCCTCGGTCAGCCCAGCTGACGCAGCAGGCTGACCATCTCGATCGTGGTCAGCGCGGCGTCGACGCCCTTGTTGCCGGCTTTCGTGCCGGAGCGCTCGAGCGCCTGTTCGATCGTATCGGTCGTCAGCACGCCGAAACCGATCGGGAGTTCGAATTGCAGACTGACACGCGTCAGTCCGCTCGCGCACTCGCCGCAAACAAAGTCGAAGTGCGGCGTCGCGCCGCGTATGACCGTGCCGAGCGCGATGATCCCGTCGCAGCGACGACTCTTCGCAACGCTCTGCGCCGCCAGCGGCAATTCCATCGCGCCGGGCACCCGCACGAGTTCGATCTGCGTGTCGTCGGCGCCGTGGCGTTTCAGCGCATCGACGGCGCCGTCGACCAGTCGCTCGACGATCGTTTCATTGAAACGCGCGGCGATGATGCAGAATCGCTCGTCGCGAATGACCAGCTGACCTTCGCTCGTATTCATTTATTGCTTGTCGTCCACATAACCGATGACCTCGAGCCCGAAACCCGAAATGCCGTGCATCTGCTTGGGCGCACTCAGCACGCGCATGCGCGTGACGCCGAGCTTGCGCAGGATCTGCGCGCCGGTCCCGTAGGTGCGCAGCGTCGAGTTCGCCGGGGTACCCGGAAGCTCCTGTACCGTCGAGTCGTTGAGCCGGCGGATTTCGGCAACCAGGTGACGCGGCGTCTCCTCGTAGCGCAGTATCACGACGACGCCCTGCCCCTCTGCCGCAATCTTGCGCATCGCCGCGCGCAGCGGCCACCCGAGACTGGGTGCGTCGATACCGAGCACATCGCCCAGCGTGTCCTGCAAGTGCACGCGCACGAGTGCCGGATCGCCCGACGCGATGTCCCCGCGCACGAGCGCGAGATGCACGTTGCGACTGACGTGATCCTCGAAACAAATGAGGCGAAACTCGCCGAACTCGGTCTGCACGAGCTGCTCGGAAATCTGCTCGACCGACTCCTCGTTCTCGAGCCGGTAACGAATGAGATCGGCAATGCTGCCCATCTTCAGTCCGTGCTCGCGGGCAAACACTTCGAGCTGAGGCCGGCGCGCCATCGTGCCGTCCTCGTTCAGAATCTCGACAATCATTGCCGCCGGTTCGAGACCGGCAAGGCGCGCGAGATCGCAGCCCGCCTCCGTGTGGCCGGCGCGGGTCAGTACGCCGCCCGGCTGCGCCATTAACGGAAAGACGTGGCCCGGCTGGCGCAGATCATTCGGCTGTGCGTCATCGGCGACCGCGACGCGTACCGTGCGCGCGCGATCGTGAGCGGAGATGCCGGTCGTAATTCCTTCGGCGGCCTCGATCGACAGCGTGAAATTCGTTGACTGCTGCTCGTCCGTCTCGGACACCATCAGCGGCAGGCGCAACTGGCGACAACGCGCGCGAGTCAGCGTCAGGCAGATCAGCCCGCGACCGAAGCGGGCCATGAAGTTGACGTCCTCGGTCCGCACCCGCGCCGCCGCCATGATCAAATCGCCTTCGTTTTCGCGGTCCTCGTCGTCGACGATAACGACCATTTTGCCGTCGCGGACGTCCGCGATGATCTCCTCGATCGGCGCGAACTCGAACTTGTCGTTGGCTTCTTTCAGCGTCTTCATGTCACTCGGCTATCAGTCTCTCCAGGTAGCGCGCGACGAGATCGACCTCTAGGTTGACGCGCGTGCCCGGCTCATATCCCCCCATGATAGTCCGTGCGAGGGTATGGGGCACGATATTGACGGAGAATGCGTCGCCGGCGACGTCGTTGACGGTCAGGCTCGTGCCGTCGATCGTAATCGAGCCTTTTCTGGCGACATAACGCCCGAGCTCCGCGGGCACTGCGAACTCCATGCGTGTCGAACGCGCATCCGGCTGCAGCGACTGTAACCGGCCGACGCCGTCGACATGGCCGGAAACCAGGTGGCCGCCGAGCGGCGTCGCGAGCGTCAGCGACGGCTCCAGGTTGACCTGCGAGCCGACCTCGAGCGCGCCCAGCGTGGTCAGGCTTAGCGTTTCCTGCGACACATCAGCGGCGAATTCATCCTGCGTGAATTCGACGACGGTCAGACAGACGCCGCTGACCGCGATGCTGTCACCGAGGCTGACCCGCTCGAGGTTGAGGTCGCCGACGCCGATGCGCAGACGCGCGTCACCGCCGACTTCGTCGACCGAGCGGATCTCGCCGACTGCCTGGATAATCCCGGTAAACATCTAATTCCTGCCCTCGCGGCGCCGCCACGTTGTGCGCAGGTCCTCGCCGACCCGGCGCACGTCACTCAACTCGAATTCCACCCTGCCCTCCATGCCGGTCAACTCCGGGATATCGAACATTCCGCGCGCGTGCCGGCCGAGCACGGAACCGGCGGTATACACGACCAGCTCGTCGATCAGGTCGGCCTGCAGCAGCGCGCCGTTGATCTGCGTGCCGGCCTCGACGAGCAGCTCGTTGACGCCGATGTCGGCGAGCCTTGCCATTGCGGCGTCAAGGTCGACGCGGCCGTTGGCCGCCGCGTCGACGACCTCAATGCGAGCGCCCGCCTGCTCGAGCGACGCGCGCTTTTCGTCCGCTCCGGATACGGTAACGGTAACGATTACGACTTCGCCATCGAGGTTTAAGATACGCGCATCCGGACCGACGCGCAGTCCCGAGTCGACGACGACGCGCAACGGCTGCACGACGTCCCCCAGTTCTTGCGCGCGCACGTTCAGTGACGGATCGTCCGCGACGATCGTGCCGGCGCCGGTCAGGATCGCCGAGCTGCGCGCCCGCAGCCGCTGCACGTCGGCCCTTGCGGCAGCGCCGGTAATCCACTTGCTGACGCCGTTGGCGAGCGCGGTGCGTCCGTCGAGGCTCGCCGCGATCTTGCTGCGCACCCACGGCCGGCCGTCGCGCATGCGCTGCATATAGCCGACGTTGAGTTCATACGCTTCGCGTTCGAGCACGCCGTTGGCGACCTCGACGCCGCCGGCCTCCAGCCGCGCCGCCCCCTGACCGCCGACCGCCGGATTCGGATCGCCGCAGGCCATCACGACGCGCGCGATGCCAGCCTCGAGCAAAGCATCGGTGCACGGCGGCGTGCGGCCGTGGTGACAGCAGGGTTCGAGCGTGACGTAGGCCGTCGCACCGGACGCGCTACTCCCCGCCGCGCGCAGCGCTTCAATCTCCGCATGGGGACCGCCGGCGCGCGCATGCCAGCCCTCGCCGACGACGTCGTCGTTCGCGACGATGACGCAACCAACGCGGGGATTCGGGTCGGTCGTATACACGCCGCGTTGTGCCAGCTGCAGTGCATGCGACATGTGCGCGTGATCGCGCCAGGTCGATGTCATTTCTCGTCGTCGGGCAACAGCGACATCTGGTTGCGCCTCCGCTCCTGATCCGTCATCTCGCGCAGGCGATTGATCTCTTGCTGAAACTCCGTCACGTCCTGAAAACTTCTGTAGACGGACGCGAAGCGCACGAACGCGACTTCGTCGAGTTCGCGCAACTCCTCCATGACCAGTTCGCCGACCACCCGTGAAGCCACTTCGCGCTCGCCCATCGTCTGCATCGTGTGGATGATTCGCGCAATCGATTCCTCGATGGCCTCGGCACTCACCGGCCTGCGCTCGAGCGCGCGGACCATGCCGGCGCGCAGCTTGCTCTCGTCGAACGGTTCGCGCGCCCGGTCGCGTTTGACCAGCCGCGGCATCACGAGTTCTGCCGTCTCGAAGGTCGTGAAGCGCTCCTCGCAGCTCAGGCACTCGCGGCGCCGGCGAATCTGCCGGCCTTCGCCACTCAGGCGCGAATCGATGACCTTCGTCTCGGGATGACTGCAAAAAGGGCAATGCATGCGCCCAATTGTAGCCGCAATGCCGGGCGGCGGCAGCGCACGCTAGCGCCTGTATACCGGGAACCGACGGCAGAGTTCGAGCGCGCGTTCGCGCACCTCGTCGATACGCGCTTCGTCTTCGATGTTGTCGAGCACATCGGCGATCCAGCCGCTCAGCGTCGTCACCTCGTCGACACCGAATCCACGCGTCGTAATCGCCGGTGTGCCGAGCCTGAGTCCGCTGGTGACGAACGGCGAGCGCGGATCCTTGGGCACAGAATTCTTGTTGACGGTAATGTTCGCGCGACCAAGCGCCGCGTCCGCATCCTTGCCGGTGATGTCCTTGTCGATCAGGTCGACCAGGATCAGATGGTTGTCGGTGCCGCCGGACACGATCTTGTAACCACGATCCTGCAGTGCCGAAGCCATCGCACGCGCGTTGTCGACGACCTTGTTCTGATAGTCGGCGAACTCGGGCTGCAGCGCCTCGAGAAACGCAACGGCTTTTGCCGCGATCACGTGCATCAGCGGACCACCCTGCGTGCCGGGGAACACCAGCGAGTTGAACTTCTTGGTCAGCTCGTCGTTCGCACGCGCGAGGATCAGGCCTCCGCGCGGCCCGCGCAGCGTTTTGTGCGTCGTCGTCGTCGTCACGTCGGCGATCTGCACCGGACTCGGGTACGCGCCGGTCGCGACGAGACCCGCGACGTGCGCCATGTCGACGAACAGGTACGCCCCGACTTCGTCGGCGATGTCGCGAAACTTCTGCCAGTCGATGACACGCGAGTACGCCGAGAAGCCGCCGATGATCATCTTCGGCTTGTGTTCGCGGGCAAGGGCGGCGACGTTGTCGTAGTCGATCAGCCCGTCATCATTGAGGCCATACGGCACAATGTCGTAAAGCAGGCCGGAGAAATTCACCGGCGAACCGTGGGTCAGGTGGCCGCCTTCGGCGAGGCTCATGCCGAGGACCTTGTCGCCGGGCTTGAGCAATGCCATGTAAACGGCTGCGTTCGCCTGCGAACCCGAATGTGGCTGCACGTTCGCGTAATCCGCGCCGAACAGCTGGCATGCGCGTTCGATCGCCAGCGTCTCGGCAACATCGACATACTCGCAGCCGCCGTAGTAACGTTTGCCGGAGTACCCTTCGGCATACTTGTTGGTCAGGACCGACCCCTGCGCCTCCATGACTCGCGGGCTCACGTAGTTCTCGGATGCGATCAGCTCGATATGGTCTTCCTGACGCTGCTCCTCGTCCGCAATCGCGCGCGCGATTCCGGGATCAAATCCGGCGATGGTCCATTCACCTTCGTACATTCGTGTTCTCCGCGAGGGGGGTCGTTTTTGGGGGCGCTATTGTACCCGAGTGCACCGCCGAGCGTGGGCCCGCCGGCCGGCTGCAAACGACCGCGGTTAGCCGGCTGCGACGAATGCGCGCACGACCGCGGTCCACGCCCGCGCGAGGTTATCCCGGTTATAACCGCCGCCGCCGACCCCGATGATGCGACCGTCGCAGCAGCGGTCGGCAATCGCGCACAGCCGCGCAGCCGCGTGCGCATGCGCATCGGGCGTAAACGCGAGATGGGTGATCGGGTCGCCCGCGACGCTGTCGGCGCCGCACTGGAGCACGATGAACTCGGGCGCCGCGGCCTCGAGATAGGATTCCACGCGGTTCCATGCGGCCAGGAACGCGTCGTCGTCCGCTCCGGGCGGCAGCGGCAGGTTCAGCTTCGTGCCCTCGGCGGGCCCGAGCCCGGTCTCATGCGCGTGACCGGTGCCCGGGTACAACATCCGGCCGTCCTCGTGAATGTCGGCAAACAGCAGGTCCGCATCGTCCTCGAACGCATAGAACACTCCGTCGCCATGATGCGCATCGATATCGACGTACGCGACGCGCCGCAGACCGTGCCTGCGCCGCAGCAACTCGATGACGACGCCGCAGTCGTTGTACACGCAGAACCCCGCGGCATGGTCACGGCCTGCGTGGTGCAGGCCCGCGATCGGCACAAATGCCCGGCTGGCACTGCCGTCGATGACCCGCTCCATCGCGTCTATCGCAGCACCCACAACCGCGGCCGCCGCGTCGTCGAGCCCGACCATCGCCGGGGTATCGCCGCCGTCGAGGAAGCCGCGGCCGTCCGCGCAGCGCCGCGCGACGAGGTCGAGGTAGTCGGCGGTATGGAACGCGAGCAGTTCGTCCCGACTCGCCGATCCGGCAGCCTCGAAACGTACTTGCTCCGCTGTACCGGTAGCGGCCAGCTCGGCGTGAAAGACGTCGTGGCGATCCGGGCCGAACGGATGCCCGTCGCCGAAGCCATACGCCGCGATGCTCGGATCGCGGTATACCAGCACGTTCACGTCACTCATGACGGTGGATTGTAACCGCGCCGAGGTTTGCAAGGCTCCCGGCTTCCCGGATAATCCCGGTTCCTTATCGCGAGCGGAATGCAACGTGGCCCAGTACGTCTATACGATGAACCAGGTCGGCAAGATCGTGCCACCGAAGCGGCACATCCTGCGCGACATCTCCCTGAGTTTTTTCCCCGGCGCGAAGATCGGCGTGCTCGGCCTGAACGGCGCCGGCAAATCGACCCTGCTGCGGATCATGGCCGGCGTCGACACCGAGATCGAAGGCGAGGCCAGGCCGCAGCCCGGCATCAAGATCGGTTACCTGCCGCAGGAGCCGCAACTCGACCCGACCAAGTCCGTCCGCGAACTCGTCGAGGAAGGTGTCGCCGATACCCTCGCACTCGTCCAACGCTTTAACGAGATCAGCGATCGTTTCGCCGAGCCGCTCGACGACGACGAGATGTCGGCGCTACTCGAGGAACAGGGCAAACTGCAGGACAAGATCGATGCGGCGGGCGGCTGGGAAGTCGATCGCCAGCTCGAGATGGCGGCCGACGCACTGCGGCTGCCCGACTGGGATGCCGACGTGGCGAAGCTGTCCGGCGGCGAGCGCCGCCGCGTAGCACTCTGCCGGCTGCTGTTGTCGGAACCGGACATGCTGCTGCTCGACGAGCCGACGAACCATCTCGACGCGGAATCGGTTGCGTGGCTCGAACAGTTCCTCGACCGCTACCCCGGCACCGTCGTCGCGATTACGCATGACCGTTACTTCCTCGACAACGTCGCGGGCTGGATACTCGAACTCGACCGTGGCTACGGTATTCCGTGGGAAGGCAACTATTCGTCGTGGCTCGAGCAGAAAGAACAGCGGCTGCAGATGGAGGAAAAGCAGGAAGCCGCGCGGCAGAAGTCGATCAAGGCCGAGCTCGAATGGGTGCGCGCCAACCCGAAGGCGCGACAGGCGAAGAGCAAGGCGCGGCTCAGCCGCTTCCAGGAGCTCACATCAAAGGAATTCCAGCAACGCCAGGAGACGAACGAAATTTACATTCCTCCCGGCCCGCGCCTCGGCGACCTCGTGTTTGAGGTCGAGAAACTGCGCAAGGGCTTCGGCGAGCGGCTGCTGATCGAAGACCTGAGTTTCAAGGTGCCGCCCGGCGCGATCGTCGGCGTGATCGGACCGAACGGCGCCGGCAAGACGACGCTGTTCAAGATGCTGTCGGGCCAGGAAGCGGCGGACGACGGCGAAATTCGCGTCGGCGAGACGGTCGAACTCGCGTATGTCGATCAGTCTCGACAGTCGCTGGACGACTCCAAGACGGTCTGGGAAGAAATCTCGAACGGCGACGACCTGATCAGCGTCAACGGGTACGAAACGCCGTCGCGCGCCTGGGTCGGCCGTTTCAACTTCAAGGGTCCGCAACAGCAGCAGCACATCGGTCAGCTGTCGGGCGGCGAACGCAACCGCGTGCATCTCGCCAAGGTCCTGCGCTCCGGCGGCAACCTGCTGATGCTCGACGAGCCGACCAACGACCTGGATGTCGAGACACTCCGTGCACTCGAAGAAGCGCTGCTGGACTTCCCCGGTTGCGCGATCGTGATCTCGCACGACCGCTGGTTCCTCGATCGAATCGCGACGCACATCCTCGCGTTCGAGGGCGACAGCACCGTTACATGGTTCCAGGGCAACTACGAAGACTACGAGCAGGACCGGCACCGTCGCCTCGGCGCAGATGCCGATACGCCACACCGGATACATTACAAATCGATCGGCGGATAGAAAGATGACCCACCTGTATGACTTCGAAGTTGACCTGAACAACGGCGAGAAGCTGAACCTGAGCGACCTCAAAGGCAAGAAAGTCCTGCTCGTGAACACGGCGAGTAAGTGCGGCCTCACCCCCCAGTACACCGGCTTACAGGAACTCTCCGCAGAACTCCGGGACAAATTGACCGTCATTGGCTTTCCGTGCAATCAGTTCGGCGAGCAGGAGCCCGGTGCGGACGACGAAATTGCATCCTTCTGCGATCTGAATTACGGCGTGGACTTCCCGTTGTCTAAAAAGATCGACGTCAACGGCGACGACGCAGCGCCCCTGTTCAAATACGTCACCGGCGCGCTGCCGGGCTTTTTCGGCAGCACCCGGGTCAAATGGAACTTCACGAAGTTCCTGTTTGACGAGAACGGCGAGCCGGTCAAGCGATTCGGGCCGAGGGATAAGCCGGAAGCGATAGCCCGATACCTGTGACGCCGGTCCCGACGGTTTGAAAGATTGCGTGGTTAAACACTGGATTGGATACCAAGATCTGACTCAAACGCACGTGAAAGTGCCGTTCGAGGCAAAGATCACTCCAACGCCAACGCCCCGCCCTGTATTGGAAATCCCTCGACCACTATCGGTTGCCCGCTATCGATGTTGACCATGTCGACCGATTCGACGGCCACGGTAAACGTCACTGCGCCAGGCGGCGTTGGACTGACGGGCGTTGGGTCGGTGGGCGCCGGATCCGCAGGCGTCGAACCTGAGACAGCGGAATTGTCGTCATCGTCGTCGAACAGGCCGCAGCCGGCCAGCACCAGTGACAGCGTGACGACTGAGGTGATTCTCGCGTAACTATTCATCATCGTTCTCCAGCTCGACTTCGCCGAATACATAGACCACCAGCAGGTTCGTGTCGCCGGCGGGCACTTCGAGCGGTTCATCGAGAAATAGTGTCAGAGTCTCGTCGTCCGACGTATACCGACCGTTCGCAAGCACCCGGTCGGCGTCATCCCATTCACCATCACGATCGGCGTCGTAAATCAGGAAGACGTCATCGACCAGCAGCTCGTCTGCCTTACCGGCGGCTTGCAAGGTCAGCGAGTTCAGCGCGGTATCGCCGGAATCACTGCTTAACAGGAACCTGACCATGACCACTTCGCCGTCACCGGCTAGCGTCGTGGTCGTCTGCGGCATAGCCTCCCCGCGGGCCGAAATCGGCACAGCCAACCCACCGATCAGGCGGATGACGCCGTCGGCCAGGCCATCAACGTCGTTTGGACCACCATCGGTCATGGTGAGTTGCAAGCAACCGTCGGCGGCGGTCAGCTTCCCTCCGAAAGTCTCGTTGGCCGCCGGCGGACAGGCACCTCGCTCACCCGGCGCCGAACCGATCCGGTTGTCCGCGTCTTGTACGAAGTCCTGCCACAGCCCATTGTTACTGATTCGGTAGACGGCTCCATTCGGTATCGGGCTGGCCAGCGGTATCACGATTTGCGCGCTGCCGTTCTGATCCAACCGTGTGATTTCGAAATCCATCAGGTCGCTGGAGTATCCGTACTCGATATCCGTACCTATTATTTGCTCTTCGAACGAGGCATACACGCTGTCTTGCTGGAATGCTGTGGACCCGAGGCGCAGGTTCAGCCCCGTCTGCGTCTCGAGCAGACGACCGTCGGCCGCAAGTCGCAGTAAATTGGAATTAGCGATGTCATCCAGGTAGTCCGCGATACGATCGCCATCGCGATCGCCCGGGCCTTCCGCCGCATCGCTTTCGCCGTCGGCATCGGCATCGTCGCTCGATTTGAGCAACAACGGTTCCGCGGCGACGCTGAGCAGAGAAGAGGCTTCAGCGTTCGCGGCCGGCAGTCCGTCGTCCCTCACGCTAACTCGCATGTCATACAGCCCCGCCGACAGACCGGACGCTTCGAGCAGGTAGGCCGGATCGTTGACGGTTATTGGATCAATCAATGCACTGTCCGACCCGCTCCAGTCGAAACTATGTTGCTGCGCCGGATCGTCATCGACGTTCGCAATCAACGCGGCGGGGCCGGCACCGCTCACGATCTTCGTTGTCGGCCTGCCCTGCTGCTCCACATCGATCATGACCTTTGGCGGCAGGTTCAATTCGGTAACTGAAATCGTATGTACCGTCGTTGCGCCCGGAACGGCATTCTCCGGATCACCCATCGACAGCACGATGGTCTCATCGGGCTCATCGTTCGCATCCCGGACGATGTCGATCTCGATCTCCGTCGACAGACCCGAAGCGATGACCGCTTCGCCATCGGCGCCGTCGTGATCGCCCGGATTCGTCGCTGTGCCGGAAACCTGGTACGGCACCGTGACCGGGTAAGTCACGGCCGGACCATTGAGTTCGATGCTGACGCGGGCCAGCGTGCCTTCGGACACGGCCTGATCGACCTGCAAACTGACCATCGGCACGACATCGACGAACTGGAATCCTTGGGCCTCATTGCCGGACTCATCAGACGCGTTCCATTGGACGACATGCCGGCCCGGCCGAAACGGTCCGGGGTCGTTCGCGGTCGCTTCGACCACCCCGTCCCGGAAGTCGATCGCGGTCGCGGCGCCCAGGGCCACGAGCGTCAGCGCGCCGGTCGCATCGATCGTAATATCGGTCGGAATATCGAGTACAGGCGGAATGTCGTCGATTGTCGGGTCCGTCCCTGCGACGACTTCGTCGCCGTCGCTGACGCCGTCTCCGTCGGTGTCGGCCGTCAGCGGCGACGAACCCTCGTTGTATTCGTCAGCGTTACTGAGTCCGTCACGGTCGGCATCGCCGGCGCCGTCGTCGACATCCGGATCGAAGCCGAACGTGTTCTCGAATGTATCGCTCATGCCGTCTTCGTCAGTGTCCGTCGTATCGGCGATCAGCGTCAGGCCGGCTACGATACCGGGCGCCTGGTCCAGCGCATCCGAGCTCGTACCGACCGTACCCTCGAATTCATGATCTTCATCGTAAATCAGGTTGCCCGGGGCCATGACCGTCATGGTAAGAACCGTTTCCGAGCCCGGGCTCAGCGTACCGATCGCACAACTCACCGTCAGACCTTCACGCGCGCAACTGCCCTGCCCGATAGTTATGTCGTCGACGGCAAGATCCGCAGGTAACAGCAGATCGATCACGATGTCTTCCGCGGTCAGCCCGGCGCCGACCGACGGCTCGGCGTTCACGACCGTGATCTCGAACGTAAAATCGGAGCCGTCGGGGATTTCCTGCAGCGTGACCTCGTCTTCCTCGAGCGGTTCGTCGTAAAAAATGCCCCGGACACCCAGGAAGACCAGCAACTCGACCTCGATATCGAATTCGTCGCAGCCTTCCAGTCCGTCGGTGTCCGTCACGCAGACGTTGATCGTCCGCTCACCGGTTTGTTCATAGCTGTGCTTGGCGAACGTGGCACCCTCGTCGTCCGCATTCATCGGCGCGACGGTAACAATGCCGAGCAGGTCCGCTTCGTCGCCGTCGTCTACGAGCTCACCCGTTGAATCGCTACTGCCGTCGCCCCAGTCAATAAACGCCGTGTATTCTCCGGAATCCTGCTCGGCCAGGTCATCCGTAAACTCCGCCTGCACGACCGTCTCGAAACCGAGCGCTACACGGTCGGGGATCTCCGCCGCGACGACGGGCGGATCGTTGCGCGGCGTGACGGTGAACGTCAGCGTGGCTTCGTTGGAATCGTCGACACCATCGTTGACGATAAAGCTCAGGCCGTCTTCGCCGTTAAAGTCCGGTGCGGGTGTATAGGTCCAAGCATCGGCGAAGCCACTCAGCGTGCCGTTCTCGGGCCAGCGGGTCAGCCTGTACGTCAGAGTATCCAGGCCCTGCGGGTCTTTGCCGATCACGCCGTCCGGGTCGCCGGCCGGCAACTCGAAATCGACGGACTCGTCTTCGGACGTGCTGATCCCGATCGACGCGGCCTGCGGGGGGCGGAAGTTGCGGTTGACCGTGACAGTCACCGTGGCCGAATCGCTCTGCTCGAGTCCGTCGCTGACGCTGAAACTGAACGTATCTTCGCCCGTCACGTTCGGATTCGGGAATGCCTGGTCGGATACATACGTGACGGTCGCTTCCATGCTCGCCCCGGGCACCGTACTTTCTTTGACGTCCTTGAACGGCAGCGTCCCGAACACGTAGACGAACCGTTCGCGCCGATCGACGACAAAAAACTGACTCGAATTGACGGCGACCGATTCGGGCTGACCCAGATTGCCGAGTATGAAGCTTGGCCGACTGGCCTTGTCGATGCCGCTGTCCTCGGACACGGCTTCGCCCGCGAACGAGCCGTCGGGTGAAAGACGCTGAACCCGAGCATTCTCGTAATCGGCGACATAGAGCACGTCGTTCGGATCAATGGAAATATACTTCGGCGTATCGAACTGCCCCTGCCGACATCCCGCGCGCGCGTCGAATTTGACGTCTCCCGGATCCTCCGGATTGCAGGCGGATTTCGCGTTTGCCGCGACCGTGCAGGTCGGAACCGGAACCGGATCGTTCAGATTGGCATTCTCCCAGGTGCAGCTATATCCAAAGCTGCGGCCCTGTTCGGGATTCACTGGATCGATATCGCAATCGCCGAAACCGCTCGCGGTGCATTTGCCGGCCCAGCCGATGTACTCGCCCGGCACGAGCTCGCCGTTCTCGTCGACCGTCGCGGGCCCGATCTTGTGAATACGATCCCACGCCTCATCGTTGGCATACAGGGCACCATCTGAACCGATTTCGAGGGTCGGAATAGCGCCGAACCAGTCACCCAGCACTTCGCCATTGGAATCCTTCGGCCCCACCTCGCCCAGCCAACTGCCACGGGGCTCGAGCGCGAAAATCGACCGACCGTCGACCACATAGATAATCTTCCTGACGCTGTCGATTCGCGCGTAGGCAAGCGAACTTCCGCTCAGGCCGATGTCTGAGTTACCGTTGATCGGGAATCCGGTACAGCCAATGCCGCCCGAAGGGCCGTACGGCCAGTCGTTTGTTGGACACTGTTGAAGGGTTAACGTTGCGGAGGACGTACCAGCCGACTGAATGGTGTTGTAGTACAAAAAGCCATCACGATCTGCACGAAACGCATCACCACGCATGGGATTCGAGATGTTGTCTATTGGTAACATCCCGAGATAGTCGCCTGCCGCGTTCCATTTCGAGAAGCGCCGCCGGGATTCCGCTCCCTCGTTAAAATCGAGACACACGTAATAGTCATCGAGGACGTAGCGAATACCATCATCGGTCACATGAACGAACAGGGGGTTGTGCACGAAGTCTTTCGGCGGCTCGCCGAACTCAGGGCTATTGGAATTGCAGGCGGTGTTATCAAGATAATTTTTAACCGTGTCGAGTGGGTATCGCGGGAAATTTGGGCCCAGGCCGTCATTCGGCTTTGTTCGATAGTCCTCGATAAAGAATGGATACAGCGGCGCGACGAATTCGCCGTGGTCAGGCTGCGATACGATCTTGAACGACAGCGGATCAAACTGGTTGTCGAGCTCATCGACATCGTTCGCGGTCAGCGTGATATCCACCGCTTCGGCCGTGCGCGTCGTTGCGGCGGTGGCGTTTGCCGTCGGCGCCGTATTCGACTCCTTAATGGTGATCAGCTGTGTGGACTCGGCAACATTGAGCGAATCGTCGACGGCCGTCCACGTCACGAGCGTGCGCCGATTTAACGGGAAGGAATCAGGCGCATCATTCGTGACGTCGGCCTGCACATCGACGATGTCATTGGCCACCGCGTCGCCGATGTTGGCGTCGTCCCGGGTAACATCGGCCGTGCCCCAGATGACCTTGCTCGGCGGCGCCAGCAACAGCGGCGGCTCCGTGTCCTCGACTATAATGTTCACCTCGGCCGTCGGCGCGTAGTCCTGGCTGTCATCCGGGTTGGGGCCCCGGTCCCGGGCCGTCAGGGTGACCTGTTGCGGCCCCAGTTTCAGCAACTCCGGTGCAGACAGAATGATTTCCGCTGTTCTCCCGCAGTTGTCCGTGCTGGCCGCTCGGCCGATCTCGAGCAACTGCTCACGCACCCGGAACAGCCGGGTGCCGCCGAAATCGGTGGCCGGGATTATCAAGGGCTCGGGATCGATCTCGATCGTCGGCGGGACCGAGTCCCAGACAGTGATGATCTGCCCCTTGGCGCTGACCGCGGTTTCTTCGGTATACAGATCCAGCAGGCACAAGGGGCCGCAGGTCTCGATACTGCGCTGGATGATGCCGAAAACAACTGAATCTTCAACGTCGTTTTCGAGCTCGGCAATGATCACATCGATGTCGATTTCCTGCGCGCCCAGCGGGTTACGGTCTGCGAAGTACTGACGTGTCGTTTCGACGAGGCTCGCCCGGCCCGGCCCCTCGCTCGGCGAGATCTCGTCCTTGATATCGGCGGCAACGGCCGTCCAGCCCTGCTGCTTGAGCTTCTTAAACAATTTTGTCAGCAGTTTCCTGGTTCTTTTCTTAATTTTTTTCCTGAGTTTCTTCCTCAATTCTTGCGAGTAATTCGTTGCCTTAATGAACTTTGTCCGGTCGTCAGCGGAGAAGGCCGAATTTCTCGCTCGCCGATCTTCGAACGCTTTCGTCCAAACGTCGTTGTATTTCTGCCAGGCTCGGGTCACCTGCCCGACTTCTGCGGCCGTAAGAACTTCCTCGGTAATTTCATTGCCGATGCCCGGGCTCTTTTTTCGCTTGACGATCCGCTTGAGCAACTTGTATGCGTTCTTGCCGATCTTCAGTTCCGAGGCGATCATGAATGCGATCGACCCGGCCGGGACGATCACATCTGTGACCTTGTTTTTCTTTGAACCGGCCCGCCACTGAATCCCGTGCTGGCCGATCGGCAGATGCACGAGCTGGGGGCCCGTGGCCAACGGGTCGATCGGCGTATAAGGCTCTCCGAAGGTTTGCGAGCCCTGATTCCATTTGCGCAACTGATAGGGCGTCTGGATTTGTAGCGCGACGTCCGTGTTAGCGTGATACAGCCGCGGTGAGCGCAGGAAGCCAAAGCGCGTGTCGTCGGGATCGAGAGGGTTTCTCCACGGCTTGAACTTGACCCGCGGCGGATCCCGGTAGGGCTCGAAGATCGAGTAGCCGATAAAGTTCGTGTACTCGGCCGACTGAGATAGCAACTCGAACTCGATTCCGCAGCCGTCGGCGCTATAACCGACTCCGTCACCGGCGGCCGGATCGACCTCCCGGTCGTCCGGCGCGAACAGCCACGGCGGCAGCGATTTGAGCGCGATATTGCCCGCGAATGCGCTGACCTCGCCCGGTATGCCGAAAGGTCCTGGCAAAAAACCAGCCACAAGACCGGTGTTGTGGGTCCCGAGTCCGAGAATCATTTTCTCGAACAGGATGCATTCTTCGTAATCGAGATCTTCGGTATCGCAGGGTTGCAGTTCCGCGCGCGTCGGCGCCATCCAGGCCAGGCTGGTTACAACAATCGCAAGGCGGAAAAGCCAAGCCGGCCTAGAGCCGAAAAAATGCATCTTCCCCCCAGGGATCGCATTGGTCATCACCGGGAATTAATTCTTATTGGATAGGGTGATGTCGTTCCGCCGCGCTGTATATGCACCGCTCCGGAAACATTTTCAACTTAGCACCGGCGAAGAACCGGAAGTGATTCCCAACTGTGCATGGCCGACAGCCGGTCAAGTGAGACCTGATCAATATCGCCTAAATTACCTTTTTATGAAGAATTCTCGGAATCGACGGCGACGAAGCAGGCGCCTCGGCCTCCCGTCGACAGCGATACGGCGTCGTTCGTGGCGGCGGCACGCCCGGCGATTAAGTTAAACCGGACCGGGTGCCGCCACCAATCGCGAGACTGAGTGTGATTTTGTGATCGCTTCCATGGAAAACAGGATTGAAATAGCGAATCGTCTGTGCTGATTCGTATCAGTCAAATCGAGTATAGCTATGACCGATCCAATGAGCACAATGATAGTGATGAAGGAAAAGCTGGAAAGAAAGGTTTTTCTGCCAAAACCCTTATACGAGATGATGCCCATGATGCTGTTAATCATCGGCGCCATTCTCATCGCGTGTGCATTCTATTTCTATTCCAGCCCGTTTTTTTCGTGGGCCATCCTGTATTTCGCTAGCGGTATGGTTAGCTGCATGTTCGGCGTCAGCCTCTTCGTGCATCGAAAAACCACGCGAAACCGTTGAAGAACAGCGATTAGCTGCCCGTTCGCGCAAGTAAGCCGGACCCGAGGTCTCCTTAACCACGCACGACACGGCCCGTGCCGCGAGGCACCCGCCCCATAGTCACCGCCATAGTCACCGCGATGGTCACCCCGATTGTCACGGAGCGTCCGCGTTAGTTTGAAACTGAATGTCCGCTGTTGGCCGTTATCGGCCGAGACCCGTCAGGTCCTGCAGGAATCGGGCAGGTAGCGGTTCGAGAGCGTGGGGCTCGAACAGTCCCACGCAATGGCGCCGGGATTGGTGATGTCCGGAGTCATCCGCAGAATCTGCCCGGAGATCGTCGCATGGGCGCGGTTCCCAAATTCGAGTTCGACGATGCCAGGCGGCACGACTTCGACGCGCACGACGTAGTTGCCGAACGAGTCGAAAGCGCCGGCGAGGCCTGCTTCCGCGTTGTCCTGAGGCAGGTTACCGGTTATCTGAATCGTCTCGTTGACCGCTGCCTTGGCCTTGCCGAACAGCGACAACGCTTCCGTCACCTGGACGCGAATTGCGTAATCCTGATAAGCCGGGAGTGCCACTGACGCCAGTATGCCAATGATGGCGACGACGATCATTAATTCGATAAGGGTGAAGCCCTGCTGCACGCTTCTCATGCTCTTACCACCATACACAACAACCTCTCGATCCTAACCCTTATGCTGGACTCGGCCTACGATGGCGATCACGGTTTCGGCAATGTCAGGGCGAATGTGAGGTCGGTCACAGCTGCCTGGCAGGGCCAGATTCCGACCCGGCTTGTTGCACGCCCGAACGCTCGTCTATGCGGTTTTGAATTGCGGGATGACGCGCTCGCCAATGAGTCGAATCGCGTCGGCCGGATCGTCGTGCAAGCCGAGTGTGATGTGCGTTAGTCCCGCCTTGGCGAAGTCGCGGAGCGTCTCGAGATGTTCGTCCAATTCTTCAGTCGAGGCGGTTATTGTCAAACTCCGCACCAGCTTGTCGACGATCGGCTCAGGCACATCCTTGAACGTGCCGCCGCGATCGTAGAATGCTTCGCGCTGGTAGAACGGCTCGTAGAAGCTCGGCATGTGCTCACGGACGTGATCGACTTCTGCGGGGCTCAGGAACGGATCGATGTAGTTGCGCTTCAGCATGCCGCGCAATACCAGCCGGGTGCGCGCCTCGAGTTCCGCGTCGCGCCGGTCACGTTTCACATGAAACGCCCAGAAATTGTTAAATTCGAATTCATCGTTCGCTCGTCCGTGCGTCGCCAGTGCACGCTCGACCGTCTGCACTGCGTTCGGCACCAGCGGCAGCGGCATATCGCTCATGTGGATGCCGTCCGCCGCCCTGGCCGACATCTTCAACATCTGTGCCTGGTTCGCACCCGCGAGCACGCACGGCGGCGTGGCGTCCGCCCACGCCAACCGGTAATTCCAGACCGGGTAAATTTCGCCGTCGTAAGCCAGCGGTTCGTCCCCGCCGGCGCGCTTTACTATATCGATGCACTCGCGCACCGCGCGCACCCGGCGTGACATGTCGAGGCGCGTATTCGCGGTGATGGCGCCGCCCGCGCCGACGACGAGCGCTGCGCGGCCGTTCGATATCTCGTTCAGCGTGTGCAGCGACGCGGCGAGTTTGATCGGGTGAATCTCCATCGGGCTGACCGCCATCACACCCAGACGGATCCGGCTTGTTGCTTCGGCAAGCTTCGTATACAGCATGAACAGATCGCGCGCCTGCGGATCGTTCGTGACCCAGAACGTCGTGATGCCGTTCCGCTCGGCCAGCGCGCCGAGTTCCGCGATCTCAGCGGCGGTGTACTCCGGCTCGAGCGCGATATCGACGCGCATCAGGCTAGCCGACCCAGGCGCGCGCGTTATAGAACATGCGCATCCATGGACCGTCCTCGCCCCAGTCTTCGGGACGCCACGAGTGCTGCACTGCACGGAATACGCGCTCCGGGTGCGGCATCATGATCGTCACGCGGCCGTCCGCCGAGCAGAAACCGGCGACGCCGTCTGCCGAGCCGTTCGGGTTGGCCGGATACATCGACGCGGGGCGTCCGTGGTTGTCGACGTAACGTATCGCTACCTGTCGCCGCTCATTGAGGCTCGAAAGGCCGGCATCACTGTCGAACTCGGCGCGGCCTTCGCCGTGCGATGTCGCGATCAGCAACCGCGAACCGACCATGTCGCTTAGAAATATCGACGGCGTGTCGAGTACCTCGACCAGGCTGAGGCGCGCCTCGAACTGCTCCGACAGGTTCTGCACGAAACGCGGCCAGTGTTCGGTGCCAGGCACGATCTCCTGCAATGATGCGAACATCTGGCAACCGTTGCAGACGCCGAGCGCGAAGCTGTCGGGCCGCTCAAAAAAAGCCTGAAACTGCTCACGCGCGCGCGGATTGAAGAGGATCGATTTCGCCCAGCCGCCGCCGGCGCCGAGCACGTCGCCGAACGAGAAGCCGCCGCATGCAACGACGCCTGAAAAATCCGCAAGCTCGCGACGCCCGTCGAGAATGTCCGTCATGTGTACGTCGACGGGCTGGAAGCCGGCGCGATTGAACGCGGCCGCCATCTCGACATGACTGTTAACGCCCTGCTCCCGCAGGATCGCAACGCGGGGTCGAGCGCCGCTGCCGATATAGGGCGCGGCCGCACTGTTGTCGTCTGGCGCGAACGTCACGACCGGCCTGAGGCCCGGGTCGTCCGTATCGAGCGTCGATTGCAGCGCCTCTTTCGCCGTGACCGGGTTGTCACGTAGCGCCTGCATGCGATAGCTCACCGTCGACCAGATCTCGTGCAGTTCGGTGCGCGAGAATTCAACCAGCGTCGCATCGCGCTGCGCAATCCGGACCCGGTCACGGTCGGTCACGCGTCCGAGTTCGATCAATGCGTCACTCAGACCCGCAGCTTCGAAGCGCGCCGTAACGTCAGCGACGTCGGCCGCGCGCACTTGCACGACCGCGCCCAGCTCCTCGGCGAACAACGCACCGACCGGATCGCGTCCGGCGTCGATATGGAGCTCGAGTCCGCGCCGACCTGCGAACGCCATTTCGCACACCTTCGCCAACAGGCCGCCGTCCGAGCGATCGGGATACGCGAGCAACGCTCCGTCGCGCGCGAGCTCGCGTATCAACGTGAAAAACACGGCGAGCCGCTCTACGTTGTCGACGTCGGGCGTCTCCCCGCCCGGGATGCCGAAACACTGCGCGAGTGACGATGCGCCGAGGCGATCGCGGCCATCGCCGAGGTCGATCAAACAGAGCACGGTATCCGGCTCGTCGGCCAACTGTGGTGTCAACGTCCGGCGCACGTCGTCGACCGGCGCGAATGCACTGACGATCAGCGATACCGGCGCGACGACCTCGCGGTCCTGGCCGTCCTGTTGCCAGCGCGTGCGCATGGACAGGGAATCCTTGCCGACCGGAATCGCGATGCGCAGCACGCGGCACATGTCCGCGACCGCGCTGACCGTGTCGAACAACGCCTCGTTCTCGCCGGGTGCGCCGCTCGCCGCCATCCAGTTCGCCGACAATCTGACCTGATCCAGCGCCGCCACGTCGGCCGCCGCGATGTTCGTGATCGCCTCGCCGACCGCGAGTCGACCGGACGCCGCAGGCGTCGTAACCGCGACGGGCGTCCTCTCGCCCATGGCCATCGCCTCGCCGCGATAGCCTTCGAAATCGAGTGACGTCACGGCGACATCGCTGACGGGCACCTGCCACGGCCCGACATTCTGATCGCGCGCCACGAGGCCGCCGACGGTTCGATCGCCGATGTGAATCAGGAACGACTTGTCCGCGACGGTCGGGAAGCGCAGTACCCGGCGACAGGCTTCGGCCATGTCGATGTCGCCGAAATCCGTGGCGGTCGCGTCCGCGCGGACACGTTCGACGCGCATCACGGTCTTGGGCGGCTTGCCCAGCAAGATCTCCAGCGGCATATCGACCGGGTCGTCGTCGAGCAGCGAGTCGACGACCCGCAGGTCACCGCTGTCGTCGAGTTCGCCGAGCACCGCGTACGGGCATCGTTCGCGCCGGCACACGTCGTCAAACCAGTCGAGCGCGTCGGGCATGATCGCGAGCACGTAGCGCTCCTGGGCCTCGTTGCACCAGATCTCGAGCGGCGACATGCCTGGCTCCGCGTTGGGAATCGCACGCAAGTCGACCTCGGCGCCGCGACGACTGTGATCGATCAGTTCGGGCAATGCGTTCGACAAGCCGCCGGCGCCGACGTCATGGATGATCTGCAGCGGATTCTCGCCGCCAACGGCACCCGCGGACCAGCACGCGTCGATCACCTGCTGCGCGCGTCGCTGGATCTCCGGGTTGCCGCGCTGGACCGACGCGAAATCCAGGTCTTCCGTGCTCGTGCCACTGCCCATCGACGACGCCGCGCCGCCGCCGAGTCCGATCAGCATCGCCGGACCACCGAGCACGATGAGCCTGGCGCCCACCGGCACCTCGCCTTTCAACACGTCTTCGGTACGCACCGCGCCGAGTCCACCCGCGATCATGATCGGCTTGTGATAGCCCCAGCCGCCGGATTCGAAGGTTCGAAAATACCCGAGAATGTTCGGGCGACCGAACTCATTGTTGAACGATGCGCCGCCGATCGGGCCCTCCGTCATGATTTGCAGCGCCGACGCGATGCGCCGCGGTCGACCGATCGTGTCTTCCCACGGCTGGCGGTCCCCGGGCAGATCGAGGTGCGATACCGAGAACCCGCTCAGACCCGCCTTCGGCCGCGCGCCCAGCCCCGTCGCACCCTCGTCGCGAATCTCGCCGCCGCTGCCGGTTGCGGCGCCGGGAAACGGCGCGATCGCGGTCGGATGATTGTGCGTCTCGACCTTCATCAGCGTGTGCACAGGCTCCGGGTACAGCGCGTACTCCCCGTTGTCCGGATTCGCGACGAGCCGGACCGCCTCGCCGCCCTCCATCACCGCCGCGTTGTCCGAGTAAGCGCTGAGGACGCCGTGCGGGTTGACCGCATGCGTAGACCGGATCATGCCGAACAACGTTTCCTCCCGTTCGGCGCCGTCGATAATCCACTGCGCGTTGAAAATCTTGTGCCGGCAGTGTTCCGAGTTGGCCTGCGCGAACATCATCAATTCAGCGTCGGTCGGGTCGCGCTGCAGTTCGCCGAATTTGTCGACGAGGTAGTCAATCTCGTCCGCCGACAGCGCCAGGCCGAGCTCGCGGTTGGCGCGCTCCAGTGCGGCACGACCGTCGCTCAGCAGCGGCACATGCGCGAGGCTGCGCGGCGCGTGGTCCGCGAACAGTGCGGCGGCGTCCACGCGCCCGACGACGACCGCCTCGACCATCCGGTCATGCAGGCAGCGCGCGACGGCCGCGACCTCGGCATCGCGGAGCGGACGCGGGCCGGACACGCGATACTCGACGCCACGTTCGATACGCGCGACGGCCTCCAGCCCGCAAGTGTGAGCGATGTCGGTCGCCTTGCTCGACCACGGCGAGATCGTACCAACGCGCGGGATGACGACCAGCGTCACGACCTCTGCTGCCGGCGCATCCGCCGACGAGGGTTCATGGCTGCCATAGCTGAGCACGTCGAGCAGAACGCGCTCCTCGTGCTCGGTCAGATCGGCGTTCGTGTGCACGAAATGCAGGAAGGTCGCCGACAACGCGGTGACGTCGGCGACCGCGGCACGTACGTCGGCCAAAAGCTGCGCACTGCGAAAAACGGACAACGCGTTCGAACCACGAATCTCGCGCATCGTTGGCGTTCTATTCCCTGTTTATTGATTCTCGGTTTATGGAATCTGGCGGCGCGGGCATCGCGGGCCCGTTCCGGGGATCAGTCACTGCGATCGCCACCCGTGTTGCCCGGCGTATACATTGGCATCGGAAACTGCGAAACGTTGTCGCCGTCGACGTTGCTGATCTTGCTGACGCCTTGCTTTTCGACCTGGTCGATCCGCATGACCGTATGCATCGGAATGTAGGTACGCTGCACGCCCGCGAATTCGGACTTGATCTTTTCCTCGGCGGGATCGACAACGACCGAGCTGCGCTCACCGAAGACCAGGTCTTCTACCTCGATGAACCCAAACAGGTCGCCATGGGAGATGCTGCGGGCGTAGATCTCATAGATCTTGCCCTGGTTCATGAAAACGATTCGATACAGCAGACGCTGGGACATCGGGTCGGATTAAGTCAAATCTTCAATGGGTACGCCACGCGCGCGGATTATAGCCTAACTACCGACGCGCGAAACCGCCCCTATTGGGAGCGCGCAGCGGGAAATGTGACCTATCGCCCGGTATCCCGGCGCCACATAAGCGATGATTTTCGCCGGGAGAACCACGCCCGCGGCACGCTGCGGTCGGGCGCGGTCGATGTGTTGTCAATTGGATTGCTGCGATGCCTTTGCGTCTCACCGTCATAAGCGCGAACAAGAAGCTGCTCGGCAAGAACTCGAAGATCGAGTTCGCCGCCTGTGGCGGTACGATCGGACGCAATCCCGACAACGACTGGCAGCTGCCGGATCCGAACCGCTACATCTCGGGCCGACACGCACTGATCGATTTCCAGGGCGGCGCGTACTACATCGTCGACACGAGCCGCAACGGCGTTTACATCAACAGCGCCGATACGCCGGTTGGCCGCGGCCACCCGCAGCGGCTGTTCGACGGCGATTGCGTCCGGCTCGGCGACTACGACTGCGCGTGCCAGATCATCGAGGACGTGAACGATGCGAAAGACGACGGCATGCGCGACTCAGTCGTCAGGGCGCAGCTCGTCGACGAAGACGAGTCGATGGAGCTGCAACTCGTCGACGCGAACCGCATCACCGAAGACTCGGCACTTGCCAAGCACCTGACCACGCCAGACAGCCAGCTCAGCGAGCGACTGCCCGCGCAGGGCATACTCGACGCCGTCGGCCCGGGCGAAAACGGCCAGGACGAGGCCGTCACGATCTTGCTCGGCGCGGCCGGGCTGCGGTCTCAAGACATCGCCGGCGGCACATCCAGCGAAGTGCTGCAGAACGCCGGATTCCTGATGCGCGCGATGGTCGCCGGCTTAATGGGTTTGCTGGCCCAGCGCTCCCAGCTGAAAGATTCTTTCCGCCTGTCGCAAACCGTCATCCAGGGCGCGGGCAACAACCCGTTGAAGTTCTCGCCGACCGTGGCTGACGCCTTGCAATACCTGCTCGGCGACAAAAGTGAATCGTACCTGTCGGCCGGCGATGCGATCTCGTCCGCGTTCCGGGAGATCGGCGATCACGAGCGCGCCGTGCCGCGCGCGATGCTGCAGGCGCTGACCGATTTCATGGAGCGCTTCGACCCGGACGAATTGCGCGTGCAGTTCGACCAGGGCCTGAAGCGCAACCCGCTCCTCGCCGGCACGAATCGCCTCAAGTACTGGGAGCTCTATGAAGAGACCTACCATACGCTGGCGCACGGGGACGACGGCCGGCTGCCGGATGCTTTCAGCGAGGAGTTCGCCCGCGCCTATGAGCACGAGGTCGAGATGCTGAAGTCGCGCGCGAAAAAGAAGCCGGGCCCCGCCGCGGCCTGAGCCCCAAGACCCCCGCCGACAACCCGCTGCCCGTCTACATGAGCCCGGCACGCGGTTCCAATTGACAATGATTCTCATTTACAATGACCGCCCCATGATGCAGGACGGCACCCAGTGACTCTCGATCAACTCGACATCGGCGTAACCGCAAGGATTACGGGGATCGACGGCGACGGGCCGCTGATCCAGCGCCTGATGGCGCTGGGACTCCTGGAGGGCTCTGACGTGGCGGTGAAGCGCCGTGCGATCGGCGGCGATCCCATCGAAATCGAGGTCATGGGCTACGCGCTGTCGCTGCGCCGGGCAGAAGCCGGACACGTTGCAGTCGAGGTCGTCGATGGCTGATGCGCCACCGCTGAACGCGCCGGGCGAACACCGAGGCCCGGTCATTGCGTTGATCGGCAATCCGAATACCGGCAAGAGCACGTTGTTCAACGCGCTGACCGGCCTGCGCCAGAAGACGGCCAACTACCCTGGCGTCACCGTCGAACGACATACCGGCGTCTTGCGCGTCGGCGACGACGACGTCGTGCTCGTCGATCTGCCTGGCTCGTACTCGCTCGCCGCACAATCGCCGGACGAAATGGTCACGATCGACGTTCTGCTCGGTCATGTGGAATCCCTGGACAAGCCGCAGGCCGTCCTGGTCGTCGCGGACGCGACGAACCTGCGGCGCAACCTGTTTCTCGTATCGCAGCTGACCGAATTGCACGTACCGGTCGTGCTGGCCGTGAACATGATCGACCTCGCCGACAAGAAAGGCATCCGCATCGATTTCGATCGGCTCGCGGCCGATCTCGGCATCGCGGTCGTCCCGGTCGTGGCGACGACGGGCGAAGGCCTCGACGGGGTGCGCGCCAAGCTGCGGAGCGTGTTGGCGGCAAAGCCGCCGGCGGCACCGATATTGCTGCCGGCCGTGCACACGGCAGCCACGGAACTTCACGGCAAACTCAGCGCGGCCGGGCTGCACCTGTCGCACTACGAAGTCGAACGCGCATTGATCGACGCTCACGGCGCTGCCGAGCGCCGCTTTGAGTTTGCGGCGGGACCCGAGCTTTACGAAGAGTTGCAGCGGGTCCGCAGTCACTTGAGCTCCGGCGCGTCACTGGCAGCGCTCGAGGCCAAGGCGCGCTACGATCGTATTGGCGAGATTCTGCACAACGTCGAGTCGCGGGCCGAGCCGAAGGTGACGTTCGCGGACCGGCTGGACCGCATCACGAACCAGCCGGTCATCGGGCTGATTTTATTCGTGCTGGTCATGGCGACCGTGTTCCAGGCCGTGTTTTCGTGGGCGACCCCGATGATGGACCTGATCGACGTGGCGTCGGGCGCGCTCGGCGGAGCCGTGCGCAGCGCGCTGCCGCCCGGCGCGATCGCCAGCCTGCTCGTTGACGGTGTTATCGCCGGCGTCGGCAGCGTCGTGATTTTCCTGCCGCAGATCCTGATCCTGTTCGCATTCATCATTTTTCTCGAAGACTCGGGCTACATGCCGCGCGTCGCGTTCATGTCCGATCGATTGATGCATAGCGTCGGCCTGTCCGGACAGTCGTTCATCCCGATGTTGTCCGCTTTCGCATGCGCAGTTCCGGCCGTGATGGCAACGCGCGTGATCCCGGACCGACGCGACCGCCTCGCAACCATTCTCGCGGCGCCGCTGATGACATGCTCCGCGCGCCTGCCGGTATATGCGCTGCTCATCGCCGCGTTCGTGCCGGAACGGTATTTCCTCGGTGGCTTCGTGAATCTCCAGGGCCTCGTGCTGCTGGGCCTGTACATGCTCGGCATCGTCGGCGGCGTGCTGACGGCGTTTCTGATGAAGCGGACGGCACTGCGCGGGCCGACGCCGACATTCCTGATCGAGCTGCCGCCTTATCGCCTGCCCGGACTGAAGTCGTTGCTGATAAAACTCTGGGCACGCGCGAAAATATTCCTGACCCGCGCGGGTACGGTTATCTTTACCGTCGCGGTCGTCATCTGGGCCCTCGCCTACTTCCCGCGTCCTGAAGCAGTCACCGACGATTTCGATGCCCAGCGCATCGCGGCCGCGGAACGACTCGCGGGCGCGCCACTCGAAGCGCGTATCGCTGAACTCGATCAACTCGAGGCATCTCGTTTACTCGAAGCGAGCGCGCTCGGCCACGTCGGCAAGTTCATTGCGCCCGCGTTCGCGCCGCTCGGCTGGGACTGGAAGGTATCCGCCGCGTTCATCGCGGGCTTCCCGGCACGAGAAGTCGTCATTGCGGTCCTCGGTACAATTTACGCGGTCGGCGATGCGGAAGCCGACGACAGCGCACTCGTCGATCGCCTCAAGAGCGCGACGAGGCGGGACGGTTCGCGGGTATTCACGCTGCCGATGGTGGCCGGCCTGCTGTTCTTCTACGCTTTCTGCCTGCAGTGCGGAGCGACGATCGCGGTCATGTACCGGGAGACCGGCGGCTGGCGCTGGCCGTTATTCGCCTGGCTGTACATGACGGGCATCGGCTATGTCGGCGCGCTGCTGATCTACCAGACTTTCGGCTGACGGCAACAGAGACGGGAACGACATGCGCATAGGCTGGCAGGAAATCATCGCGCTGGGGATCGTCCTGGTCGTCGTCGCGTTCGCGCTGTGGCGCCGCTGGCGACGCGGCCGCGATGCCGGCGCCGCCTGCTCGGGTTGCGACGCCGCTGACGGCGCCAAAGACGCCGAGAAAGTCGTCCGAATCTATCGCCGCGAGCCCTGACCCGGGCCCGCTTATGTTTACACCCATCCGGGTGTGACGCGGTTCACAGTTCCGCACCCGCTTCTCGTTCGCGGCCAACTCGCACGTGAGTTTCGCGCCGTTGATGCCGATATCTACCTAAGGCAACCCGCTGAATTCGTTTTACTAAATCACGGGTTGAGTAGTCCGTCACAGCATTTTGCGGGCGAAAAGTGTGAACTCGCGAAGACGGTGGTTGGAAGTGAGTCCACCGCCACGTGTTGTGCACGAGTCTTTTTTCGGAGTCGAACGAAATGATGGCCACGAATCGAGTGCCACGAGTTCTTTGGCCCGGCGTTTTCGCCGCGTGCCTGAGTCTCGCATTGATACAACCGGCATGGTCCGCAGCGACGGCCAGCGCCGAAACCGAACAACTGATGGATCTGAGCCTCGAGGAACTGCTGCAGGTGCAGGTCACGACGCTGTCGCGCCGACCGCAGACATTGTCGAGCTCACCTGCCGCCGTATTTGTCGTGTCGCAGGCGGATATTCGCAAGTCCGGTGCGCGCACGATACCGGACGTGCTGCGCATGGTCCCCGGCGTTCAGGTCGCGCAGGTCGATGCGAACACCTGGGCCGTAACCGCGCGCGGCTCGAACGGAGTTTTCGCCAACAAACTGCTGGTGCTGCAGGATGGCCGCTCGCTCTATGGGCCGATGTTCTCCGGCGTGCGCTGGGACGCGCAGGACACGGACCTCGCGTCGATCGAGCGCATCGAGGTCATCCGCGGACCGGGCGCGGTCATGTGGGGCTCGAATGCGGTCAACGGCGTCATCAACATCATCACCAAGGACTCAGCCGATACACACGGACTCAAGGCGGAAGTCGCGGTCGGCAGCCTGACCAACATCGAGACCACCGTTCGCTGGGGCGGCAAAGCTGGAGACTCGGCTAACTATCGCCTGTTCGCGAAGTATTTCGATCGCGACGGCTTCGACGATGGCGGCGGCAGCGACGCATACGATAACTGGGACTTCGCACGCATCGGCGGCCGTCTCGACTGGAATCTTTCCGACGCGGATGAGTTGCGCCTCACGGGCGAGATCTACGACGGCACGAGCGGCGAAAATTTCACCTCGAGCTCGACCACGCCTCCGTTCACGGTGAACTCCGACATCGAGACGAAGCCACGCGGCGGCTTCCTGACCGCGAACTGGACGCGCAAACTCTCTGATACGTCAGACTTTTCCGTGCAGGTTTACTACGACCGCGCGGAGCGCGGCGATGCACTTCCTGGTGAAGAACGCGATACCAAAAGCCTGGATTTCCAGCACAGGTTCATGCTCGGCACGCGCAACGATCTGATCTGGGGCTTCGAGGTCCGCCACAACGAAGATTCGACGCTCGGATCGGAAACCATCTCGCTGAATCCCGACAGTCGCACGCAGCGGCTGTTCAGCGGCTTCGTGCAGGATGAAATCCGCGTTTACGGCGACAACCTGTTCCTGACGCTGGGCGCCAAGGTTGAAAAGAACAACTTCAGCCGATCCGACTACGAGTGGTCGCCGAATGCGCGGCTCGCCTGGCTCGTCACAGACACGACGACGCTGTGGACCTCGGTCGCGCGCGCGGTGCGCACGCCGAGCCGGTTCGAGCAAGACGTGCGCATTCTCGGCGCCGTGCTGCCGCCGCTGGTGCCGCCGAATCCGGATCCGGTTCCGTTCGCGATTACCGTAAACGGCAATCCGGAATTCGACAGCGAGACGGTCACGTCATACGAGCTCGGCTTCCGCACGCAACCGCTGGATAACCTGACGGTGGACGTCGCGGTGTTCTACAACGACTACAAAGATCTTCGCTGGGGCCAGGACCTCGGCGTCTCCTGCCAGCCGGCCGGGCTGCCGATTTCGAATCCACTCTGTTTCGCAGGACCGTTCGACTATACGGAACTCGGCGTCTCGTTTATCAACCAGGGCCGTCAGGATACGAAGGGGTTCGAGTTGGCGCTGTCGTATATCCCGCGCGACTGGTGGCAGCTCTACGCCGCGTATACATACCTGCGGATCGACGGTGACGATTTCAGCAATCTGCCGTTGTCATTCGGCGAAGACGCGCCCGAACACCAGCTTTCCCTGCGCTCGAACATGAACATCACGAAACGTGGCGACCTGGATCTCTGGTTACGCTACGTCGATGAACTGCCCATACAGCAGGTACCGGACTACGTCACGCTCGATGCGCGCTTCGCCTGGCAGGTCATGAACGGCCTGCAGGTCGCACTCGTCGGCCGCAACCTGCTCGAGTCGAGTCATCTCGAATTCCGCGAGGAGTTCGGCAGCAACGTCTCGGTCGAGGTCCAGCGTGAAGCGCTCGCCGAAATCGTCTGGCAGTTCTGAGTAACAAGCTGAGTTAAGTGGGGAACTTCAAGACACTCGGACGTCGATGCGCTGCATGGCTGCGCGCTCCGCGCACATTTGCGACGTTGCTTGCCGTGTTGCTGTGTGGCCCCGTGGTCGCGGTCGCCGAACAAAGCGCATCCGAGCACGCGGTCAAAGCGGCTATTGTCTACAAGATCGCGAAGTTCGTGTCGTGGCCCGAAGACGCGCTGGCCGACGACGGCGACTTGCCGATCTGCCTGCCCGATGAAGATCCGATCGGCCCCGCGATGGACGCACTGGCCGGCAAACAGGTGCAGGGCCGGACGATCCGGATTCATCGGTTCAATAGTACAGACGGGCTGGCCGAAGAGTGCGCAGTACTGTTCCTGAGTCAGGCCGCTGCGTTACCGAGACCGTCCCTGGTATCGGGCGTCGCCAACGCGCCGGTGCTGACGATCGGTGACAGCAAGGACTTCGTCGACATCGGCGGCATCGTGACGCTCGAAGTGCAGAAGAACCGCGTGCAGTTTGCGATCAACGTCCGCGCGAGCGACCGCGCCGGCCTCGGCATCAGCGCGCAGCTGCTGCAGCTGGCGAAGATCAGGAACTAGCGGTATCGATCATGAAATCGTTTGCCGACATCCCCATCGCCAAGAAGCTCGTCAGCATCATGCTGGCGACGACCGTCATAGCTTTGCTGCTGGCGTCGATGATGCAGGCGGCGACGGAAGGTATCGCCTATCGCCAGGACATCGTCGAGAACCTCGCCACCATTGCGGACGTGATCGGCACGAACAGCGTCGGCGCAATCACCTTCGAAGACCGCGAACTCGCGCAGGAAGTGCTGCTGTCGCTGAAGGCCGAGCCGAGCATCATTACCGGCCGGATTTTCGACGCCAACCGCGTGCAACTGGCGAGCTTTCGATCCGGTAGCCCCCCCGCCGGTCCGGAGGAAGCCGAGGCGCGCCGGCGTCAGATCAAAACCTGGCTAACCGCGGGCTTGCCCGTTCGATCTTTCGTCGGCCTGCAGTCCGTCGATATCGTTCAGCCAATCCGCTTCGATCGCGAGACGATCGGCTACGTGCATCTGCAGGCGACACTGCAACCGCTGGTACAAACTCTCGTCCGCTTCGCCTGGATGGCCGGCATCACGGTCGCGCTGGCCGTGCTGGTCGCGTATTTCCTGTCGTTCCGACTGCAATCGCTGGTGTCGCGGCCGATCCTCGCGCTCGCCGACCTGATGCGCCGCGTGACGCATGATAACGACTACTCGCTGCGCGCCCGCAAATCGGGCGACGATGAGGTTGGCAGCCTGATCGACGGCTTCAACAACATGCTGCAGGAGATCTCCGAGCGCGATCAGCGGCTCATGGAGGGGCGCGCGACCCTCGACGAGCAAGCGAACAACCTCGCACAAGCGAACGAGCGACTGAAGCTCGCAATGAACGAGTCGATCACGGCGCGCGAGAACGCCGAGCATGCCAACCACGCGAAGAGCGAATTCCTCGCGCGTATGAGTCACGAGATTCGTACGCCGATGAATGGTGTGCTGGGCATGACGGAGCTGATTCTCGCTTCGGACCTTGACGCGAAGCAGGAGCACTTCGCGGAGACGATTCGCGACTCCGCCGAATCCCTGCTCGACATCATCAACGACATCCTCGACTTCTCCAAAATCGAAGCCGGCAAGCTCGAACTCGAGCAGGCCGAGTTCGACCTCCGCCACGTCGTCGAGAGCGTAGTGGAACTCTTGTCCGTCCGCGCGCAAGCCAAGGGGCTGGAGATGTTGTGCGATATTCCGCCGTCCCTCGATACGCTCGTCCACGGGGACCAGACGCGCCTGCGGCAGATTCTGACCAACCTGATCGGCAACTCGATCAAGTTTACCGAGGACGGGGAAATCAGCGTGCGCGTCATGCCCGACAAGACGGACGGCAGCACCGCGAAATTCCGGTTTGAAGTTCGGGATACCGGCATCGGCATCAAGGCCGACAGCCAGGAAATGATCTTCGAATTATTCTCGCAAGAAGACGGCAGCACGACCCGACGCTACGGCGGTACCGGACTCGGCCTCGCAATTTGCAGGCAGCTCGCGGAGTTGATGGGCGGCGAAATCGGCGTCGACAGCGTAACGGGCACAGGCACGACGTTCTGGTTTACCGCGCAATTCACCGGATGCAGCCGCGCATGGCACGAAGTCACGTTGTCCGATCTCGAGAATCCGGGCGCGCTGAGAGTGCTGATCGTCGACGACAATGCGACCAACCGCGAAATCCTGATCCATCAGCTTGCCGCGTGGCAGATTCGCGCCGATTCTGCGGCAAACGGACCCGAAGCGCTGGATTTGATGGAAGCGCACGCAGAGGAAGGCGCGCCATACGAACTCGCTATCCTCGACTGGCACATGCCGGGCATGGACGGCCTCGAGCTCGCACAAACGATTAGCTCGAATCCGCAACTTAGCGCAACGAAGATGGTCATGCTGACATCCGCGTCCGCGGACGACGGCGGCCAGCGTCTGATCGACGCCGGTGTCAGGGCCCACCTGAATAAACCGGCTCGCCCTGCACGCCTGCGCCAATGTATCGCCCAGGTGCTGAACATTCAAAAACCGGGTCAACCGCGGACCGACGATCGCTACAACGACGTGGCGAAGAATGAGGGTCAGGCCGCGCATATACCGGCTAATACGCACGTGCTTCTCGTCGAAGACAATCCGGTCAACCGTGAGGTCGCAACGAGCATGCTCAATGCGATGGGATGCAGGGTCGACGAGGTACCCAACGGCCGCGATGCAGTCGAAATCGTGCGCAGGCAGAAATTCGACGTCGTGCTGATGGATTGCGAGATGCCGATCATGGACGGCTACGCCGCGACCGGCGCGATCCGGGCATGGGAGGCGGACGTCCATGACCACGATCACCTGCCGATCATCGCGTTGACCGCACACGCGTTGCCGGAAGATCGCAAGCGCTGCCTCAGCGCGGGAATGGACGACTTCCTGAGCAAGCCGTTCTCGATGGACGCGCTGCGCGGCGTGCTCGGGCGCTGGCTGCCGTTGCAAGACGGCACACCGACCGGCGAGATCGAAGTGGACGAGGATCCGACGGAGGAAGGACGAGAGCTTAGCGAAGTGTCGTTCGTCGGCCCGGTACGCAACAAAGCGCTCGACATGATCGGCGACCTGGACCCGGAAAACGGCAAGGAACTCGCCACTCGTGTCGTGGAGGTTTACGAATCCAACTCAATGGAACTGATCGACTCTCTGTCGGCAGCGGTTACGGACCACGACGGCGAACGCGTGCGCACCGCCGCGCATGCGCTGAAGTCGAGCAGCGGCAATGTCGGCGCCGAGCGCCTGATGAGCATGTGTCGCGAGATCGAACTTGCAGCGCGCGACAGCGAGTTCGATGCGGTGCCGGATCGAATCGTCGCGCTCAAAGAAGAGCATCAACTCGTCATCGAAGAGCTCAGGAAATGGACACAGACCTGAGCATGCAGACAACGGCCGGGCGACGCCACGACCTGATACTCGTCGTCGACGACGACCCGACCCTGCGCATGCTGGTGCGGGCGACGCTGGAGAAGTCCGGCTTCAATGTCGAAGAAGCCGAGGACGGCGAGGAAGCACTTAAGAAGTTCATCAAGTTTCAGCCCGCGGTCATCCTGATGGATGTCGAGATGCCAAAGCTGAACGGATACGAGACCTGCAAGCGAATTCGCGCCGACGCCGTCGGCGCGCACGTGCCGATCCTGATGGTAACCGGCCTCGAAGACATCGATTCGGTCAATCGCGCCTACTCCGCCGGCGCCACCGACTTCCTGCCGAAGCCCATCAACTGGCCACTGATCTCTCATCGCGTGCGCTATGTACTTCGGGCAAGTCGCACCTACGAAGAACTGAGAACCTCGGAGGCAAAAAACAACGCTCTGCTGAACGCGATGCCCGATACGCTGTTCGTGATTCGTCGCGACGGCGCAATCATGAACTTCATGGCCGGGAGTGACGCGGCGACGATGCCCGAACCACGGGGCGATCAGCTGACGATCGCCGAATACCTGCCCTGCTCCGTTGCGGCCGAATGGATGGACATGATCCGCGCGGTCATCAGCGACAGCCGACCGCAGACGGGCGAATTCTGCCTCGAACACGACGAGCAGATGTTCCATTACGAGCTGCAAATCGTTCCATACCTGAACGACCTGACTCTTGCGATCGTGCGCGAAATTACGGACAGGAAGCGGGCCGAGGAACGCGTGCATAAGCTCGCGTACTTCGACACGCTGACCGGATTGCCGAATCGTCAGCTGTTCCTGCAGCAATTGTCCGACGCAATCGAAGGCGCACGAAAACATGACACCAAGGTCGCCGCACTGTACGTCGACCTCGACAATTTCAAGCGGATCAACGATACGCTGGGCCATAACTTCGGCGATGTGGTATTGCAGACGATCGCGGATCGGCTCGACAGCTGCATTCGCAATGACGACTGCGTGCTTCGCCCGGACTCCGACGAGACCGACTTCAGACTCGCCCGGCTCGGCGGCGATGAGTTCGTCGCGATTCTGCGAGACCTCGATTCCACCGACGACGCTGTCGCGGTCGCGGAACGCATACGCACTCAATTGACGCGACCCGTCGAACACCTCGGCCATGAGTTCGTCGTCACATCCAGCATCGGCGTCTCCCTGTACCCGGATGACGGCGAGGATATCGACTCGCTGCTGAAAAACGCAGACGTCGCGATGTACCAGGCGAAGAGCGCGGGGCGCAACAGCGTACGCTTCTACTCCGGCACGATGAGCATGCGGTCGCTCGAGCGACTCGAACTGGAGAATGGTCTGCGCTATGCGCTGCAGCGGGACGAGCTCGACCTGCACTACCAGCCGCAGATCGATCTCGCGACGGGCAAGCTCAGTGGCGTCGAAGCGCTGCTGCGCTGGAACCATCCGGAGCGCGGCAACATCCCGCCGGGTAGCTTCATTCCGCTAGCCGAGGAATGCGGCCTGATCACGCCGCTCGGCGAGTGGGTACTGGCGCGGGCTTGCCGACAGGCCAAGCAGTGGCAGGACAAGTTCGGAGAACATCCGAACATGGCCGTCAACATCTCCAGCCAGCAGTTCTTTCACAGCGACATGGCGGAGGTCGTGCTGCAAATGGTATTCGATGCCGGCTTGAGTCCGTCGTCGCTGCAGCTGGAACTGACTGAGACCATCCTGATGAACGACGTCGAGGAGACGGTACGCACGCTGGCGAAGCTGAAAAAAGCCGGCGTGTCGCTCGCGATGGACGACTTCGGCACCGGCTACTCGTCGCTGAGCTACCTCAAACGCCTGCCGCTCGACACGCTGAAAATCGATCGTTCATTCGTCTCGGATCTCGAGAACAACAGCGACGATGCGGCGATATGCGCAGCGATCATCGCCATGGCACACAACCTGGACCTGCGGGTGATCGCCGAAGGCGTCGAGACCGAGGAACAGCTCGACTACCTGCGGTCGCAGAAATGCGACGAGATACAGGGCTTCTTCATCAGCAAGCCGGTGCCGGCGGACGAACTCGAAGCGAAGTTTCTCGACGAGAAGACGCGCAAGGCGCCGGTCGTCGCCGACACTTGATCGAAAGCCGTCAATCGGGGGCCGCGGGCCCGCCGCCGAGATAGCGCGCGGTCGCGTAGCACGACTGCCGGGATCGGGCGATGAAACGGCTGAACTGCGGCGAGTTCGCACCGTTCTCGCGTACGTACTCCGCCTCGGCCTGCGTGAAGCCATCCGCAATCATTTGCGCCGAACACTGACACCAGATCGCATATTGCTCGTGCGTCAGGCCGGATTCCTGCAGGAATTCAGCTGCGGCCATGCACGCGGTCGCGTCGAACCCGGCCCGCACCGGTCGCCCCGGGCCCGCCCGATGAGCGAACTCCGATTCGACCGCGAGATACAGGCCGTAGGGCGGCAGCAGCAGCGCGCCAACCGCCTCGCCGACCGAATGCGTCCGCCACGCGTGCCACGCGCCGAATAACCAGAAGACCAGGAATATTCCGCCATTGACCCAGACCAGCGGGCTGTTGAGGAGCGCCTCCCGGTCGAACGAGAGCAGGGATTTTCGCTGGCGGGTTACTCGACGACCTCGATCAGCTCGACCTCGAACGTCAACGCGGCACCGCCAGGAATCGCGCCGCTGCCGCGCTCGCCGTAGGCCACCTCGGCAGGGCACGTGATCTTGCTCTTGCCACCCTCTTTGATCGTCGGGATCGCCTCACGCCAGCATGGGATGACCCGATCCAGCGATGACGTGAACGGTTCGCCGCGATCGACCGAACTGTCGAAAACGGTGCCGTCCCGGAGCGTGCCGTGATAGTGCGCCTTGACCGTGGAATCGGCCGTCGGGGAGTCACCGGAGCCCGCGGTTATCTCACGAATCACGATGCCCGACGCGGTCGTTGTCGCACCCGGCTCGGCCGCCATCTGCTCGATATACGCCTGCGCCGACGCTTGCTCGCGAACCGCATTCGCGGCCATCCGCTGCTGCGCGATCTCGTTCAATTTCTGGCCGTAGACCTGCGCGTCGAGCGTCATCGCATCGCCGCCGAGCGCATCGCGCATGCCCCGCTCGAGGGCGTCCAGCTCCGCGTCGGTCAGGTTCAGCGGCACCAGGTTCGCGCTGAGCTGCGTGCCGAGAAAATAGAAAACCTTATCCTCTTCGCTCAGCGGCTGCGGGTCGGCCGAACAGGCCGTTCCTGCCGCCAGCAGGACGGCAGTCGCGACCAGGGTCGCAAGCTTGGGGTGATTCATCATAGCTCCTTGGGTGAATGGCGGAGGGAGAGGGATTCGAACCCCCGTGGGGCGTAAGCCCCCCACTGATTTCGAATCAGGGCCGTTTGACCAGCTCCGGCATCCCTCCGCGAAGGCGCCGATTATAGAGGTTTCGCCCTGCGGGGCCAGCCCGCTGCCGAATCCGCGATCAGCGACACATTTCCGGCTCAAGCGACACCCCAAAGTGGCCGACATACCTACGGAGTGCTCCACGAAGCGCGCCGCATCGCTGCGCACTTCTTAGCCATATTTTGCATGTAAAACAAACATTTATTGTGAATATCTTATGTAAGACCTGTGACGCCGGTCGCGGCAATCGACCGCCCGCCCGGGGTACGTTGAACCCTGGATGCGGCGCGCCGGGATCGGCCGGCCGGCGCACGATTGGGACTGGCAAACGGACGCGGTAATTCATGGATCTGGCAACCCTCATAGGCTTTATCGCCGGCAACCTCATCATCGCGATGGCGATCCTCATCGGCGGCGACGCCGGGATCTTCTTCAACGTGCCAGGCATCCTCGTCGTCGTCGGCGGCACCGCGGCCGCGACGTTCATGAAGTTCCCGATGGCCGACTGCGTATTCGCGCTGAAGAGCGGCGTCAGCATGGCGTTCAAGGACACCATGCAGAACCCGAGCGAGTTGGTCGAGCGCATCAAGGAACTGGCGAATCGCGCCCGCAAGGACGGCCTGCTCGCGCTCGAGGATGAGCCGGTCAGCAACGAGTTTTTCCAGAAAGGGATCCAGCTGTGCGTCGACGGGCAGCAGCCCGAATTCGTCAAGAAGGTGCTCGATAACGACATGGAAAAGTCGATCGAGCGCCTGGAACTCGGTGCGCAGATCTACCAGGGCATCGGTGACGCGGCGCCCGCATTCGGCATGATCGGAACGCTCGTCGGCCTCGTGCAGATGCTCGCGAACATGTCCGATGCTTCCGCGATCGGCCCGTCGATGGCCGTCGCGCTGCTGACGACGCTGTACGGCGCACTGATCGCGAATATGTTTGCGATCCCGGTCGCGACGAAGCTGCAACTGCGCTACCAGTACGATCGGCTGACGAAGTCCCTGATCATCGAAGGCGTCCAGGGCATCGCCCAGGGCGAGAGCCCGCACGTGATCGAGGAAATCCTGCGCACCTACCTGCAGGATGCAAAGGTCGCCGAAGCCGCCAAAGCATAACGGACTGAACGATGGCGGAGAAAAAAGGCGGCTCCGAGATACCCGCATGGATGGCGACGTTCGCCGACCTGATGGCGCTGATGATGTGCTTCTTCGTGCTGCTGTACTCGTTCTCGTACCTCGACGAGGTCAAATACAAAGCCGTCGTCGCGTCCATGGCGAAAGGCTTCGGCTCGGAAGTCACGCCGGTTCGCGCGCAGTCCTCATCGTCGATCGGCCCGCCGAGCCTGGTGCCGAATACGATGCAGACCCAGTCGCGCGGTGCACGGCCGATGACCCAGCAGGAGGCCAACATGGATACGAAGAGCCTCAGGCGCAAGGTTCAGGAAGACCTGCAGGACGAGATCGCCAAAGGGAATCTGTCGGTCGAGATGGCCGGCAATAACGTCGTGATCCGCTTCCCGGAGGAGATCGCTTTCCCGCCCGGCAGCGATGTCATATCCGCGGAGATCTTGCCGATACTGCGGCGGGTGACCGAGTCTCTGGCCGACGAGGACGGCTCTATCCAGGTGTCGGGCCACACCGATAACCGGCCGATCCGCACCGCAACGATCAAATCGAACTGGGAGTTGTCGACGAACCGCGCGGTGTCGGTCATTCACATGATCGAGGAACTCGGCACCATTGACCCGGCCAAGCTGACCGCGGTCGGTTACAGCGATACCCGCCCGATCTTCCCGAACGACACGGCCGAGGGCCGCGCGCGCAATCGTCGCGTCGAGATCGCGATCATTCGCGATGGCGGCGCCGGCAACCCGGTTCAGCCGTCGACACCACCCGCGCTGCCATAAGCGATCAGCGCGCGCAGAAACGCCGCCGGTTTCGCCAGGCACGCATTTTCGACCGCTTCGCCGTCGGCCGAGCAGCCGCCCGGTGCGGGTCCTGCCTGCTGGCCCTCGGACGTCTTTTCCAGGTGATAAAAGCGAAACCACTGATCGACGCCGAGCGGCTCTCCGGCGCCGCCGTCGGTAAATCTTCGGTGCGCGTCATAGCGCTCGTATACGAGGCGAACTTCGGCCGGGTCGATGCCCTCCTCCCGGCACAGGTACCGCCAGTCGTCGTTATCGATGTTCTTCATGTTGCGGATCGTGGTCCTGGTCCTGGGCGCGGCGCCATAGCCTACTACAGCACGCGACGGTGCCGTCGGGTTGCGCAGGCCGCACTGCGACATACACGTATACATAACTCAAGTGATTAATAATTAGTCAATATAATCGCTTGTTTTTCGTCCTTTTTCACATAATGCCGGGCCTGTAAAGCGTGCTGGTGAGCATGGCAACGCGCTGGCAGCTCTCTATAATTCGCCACCATGAGTGCTCACGACAACGTGAGGCCCGCCCGTTCCCGGGTACACAAGAAACTGAAATCGGGCCTTGTCATCTTCTGCGCGACGCTGGTTGCCACGTGCGGGCAACCGCCGTCGTTGCTCGAGGAAGTGCTGTCGCTGGGCGAGCTGCGCGTGGTCACACGCAACAGCCCGACGACCTACTACACCGGGGCACAGGGCCAGGAAGGCCCGGAGTTTGACCTGATCAGAGGCTTTGCCGAACACATCGGTGTCCGCCTCAAGCTCGAAACCGCGGACCGCTTTACAGATCTGATTCCGGAGGTCGAATCCGGCGCCGCGCATATCGCCGCCGCCGGCCTGACGATCACGCCCGAGCGGGCGGCGCGCGTCGACTTCGGACCGAGCTACCAAAAGGTCAAACAATACGTGATCTACAAGCTCGGCGAAGATCGCCCGCACAGCATCGAGGACCTGCGGGGCAAGCGTCTTGAAGTCGTGTCCGGCAGCAGCTACGTCGAGACACTGGAAGCGGCGCGCGGGGATCACCCGGACCTGGTCTGGTCGGAAAATCCGAATGCGGACCTGGCCGGCCTGCTGGTGAGCGTGGCGAATCGCGAGATCGACTACACGATAGCCGATTCGACGCTGTTTCGAATCTACCGCAACTACCTGCCCGAAATCCGCATCGGCTTCGAGCTCTCGACGGACAATTCACTGGCCTGGGCGTTTCCGCGCCGGTACGACCGCAGCCTGCTCGACCGCGCCGAGGAATACATGGCTCTCGCGCGCGACACCGGCGTGCTCGCCCAACTCGAGGAACGCTACTATCGCCGCACGCAGCGGTTCGACTACGTCGGCACGCGGCGTTTTATTCGCGACGTCCGCGCGAAGCTACCTGAATACCAGGACCTGTTCATCGCGGCCGGCAAGGAGCAGGAGCTCGACTGGCGGCTGCTCGCGGCAATCGGCTACCAGGAATCACACTGGGATCCGGATGCGGTCTCGCCCACCGGAGTGCGCGGCATCATGATGCTCACCCAGGTCACGGCCGGCTCGATCGGCATCGACGACCGCGTCGATCCGGCACAGAGCATTCACGGCGGCGCCGATTACCTCAAGCAAATGAAGGCACGCTTCATCGAGTCGATCGAGGAGCCGGACCGCACCTGGTTCGCGCTGGCGGCGTACAACGTCGGCTACGGGCATGTGCAGGACGCTCGCCGCATTACCCGGCAGATGGGTGAACACCCCGACCAGTGGATCAACGTCAAGCAGAGCCTGCCGCTGCTGACGCAGCGAAACTGGTATGAGCATACGCGCCATGGCTATGCGCGCGGCTGGGAACCGGTGATGTACGTCGAGAACATACGCAACTACTACGACATTCTCGTCTGGCTGACGCGCGACGCCGATGGCGCCGACCCGGAGAATCCGGACCCGATTCCGACAATTGCCGACGAACGGGACGAACGCGACGACGCATTCGTCGACCCCGCTGCCGCCTGACCGCTAGACCCGGAAGAGCATTTCCTGCATGCCGTTGCTGAGCAGCATCGCGCGCTCCATCTTGCAACCGGGCATGCAGTCGGTCAGATCGACCGGCGCGTAACGCGGCGCCGCCCGCGCCTGTCGGTCGACAGCCACATCCAGCAGGCTGTGATCCTGCTGCGGCAGGAAATGACACGGTCGCTCCGGCATGTGCGTCGCGGAATACACGATCAATGCATGCACCAACGTGCCCGGCCGCGCTCGAGCCACGACTCTCGACATCAGCGCGCTGATCGCGGGACGATCGAGGTAGTTCAGGATATCCCAGCACAGCACGGCATCGGCCGCTTCGGCGTGCGGGACCGGCATCAACGCCTCCGCGATATCTGCCAGGTCGTCGGGATCGGTGACGCCGGTCAGGCTGTCGAGCCCGTCGATCAGGTCCGCGACGTCGAGCCGGCAGCGGAAACGGCCGAAAGTCTTGACCGTTTGGGCGCGAGCGACACCGAGGTCGAGCACGACGCAACGTTTCTCGGTATCCAGGTGCTCAATCAGTTCACGGAACAGCGGCGCATTAAAGTGCACCGGTTCCGCCACCGGTTCCGCCGCCAACGCCTTGGCCCGCGAGTGAATCACGCCATGGATTCGCGTGACTTATTGCGGGCGTTAACCGACCGGCTCGCCGGGCTGTGCGCCGCCGTTTGCGGCCTTCGGCTTCGGCGCGTGCTGGCTGCCGTTCGCCTTGGCCTTGGGCTTGCTGCTCGCCGTGTTTTTGGACGCGCCGAGCGCATTGGCAACCGCGTCGGGATCCATTTCGATCGAGCCCTTGAACTTCGCGCCGTCGTCGAGGCTGACGCGCGGGGCCATGATATTGCCGCGCACCGACGCCGTCTTGCGGACGACGACACGCTCCGAACTGAACAGGTCACCCTCCATCGCACCCTCGACGATGACAGATTTTGCGTACACGTCCGCGCGCAGCTTGCCCTCGCCGCCAATCGTCAACGTGTGATTCTGCAGTCGTACCGTGCCGTTCACGTCGCCTTCGATGCGCAGATCTTCTTCGCCCTGAAGATCACCGTTGATTCGAATCGAGCGTCCGATCACCGCAACGCCGCCGGTCGCCGTCGCTGGTCGGGCGGTCGAATTGGTGTGTGACGAATTCAAGTCCTGCTGGCTGTCGTTACCGGCCGCACTATTATTTTCGTTATCAGACCCGTCTTTCTTGCCAAGCTCAAACATCGCTATCTCCAATCAGGTATCGAAGGAATGCGTAGCCGTTCGTGACGAGGCTAGTCCCGGATGTGAATGGCGGCCCCGCAGCCTTCTGGAATCGACCTTTATTATGTAAAAAGTGGTCGTCGGACTATCGATCATAGCAAATATGCCTGGCAATGGGCGCAAAACCGCGACGTTAGGGCGTTAATTTCGACGCGCGCGAAAGAAGCGCTGCAGCAGTTCGCGGCACTCGTCCTGCAGCACACCGCCGAAAACGTCGAGCCGATGGTTCACCTCCGGCGCCCGGACGATATCGAAAACCGTGCCGGCCGCGCCGATGCGCGGGTCCGGGGCACCATAGACGAGTCGCGCGACCCGCGCGTGCACGAGCGCGCCGGCACACATCGGGCATGGCTCCATCGTCACGTACAGCGTGGTATCGACGAGGCGATAGTTGGCGAGCGCAGCGCCGGCTTGCCGCAGCGCGCGAATCTCGGCGTGCGCGGTTGGATCGCTCTCGCCGACCGGCCGGTTCCAGCCCTCGCCGACGAGTTCGTTGTCCCGCACCAGGACTGCGCCGACCGGAACCTCGCCCTCGGCTTCGGCGCGCTGCGCCAGCTGCAGCGCATGACGCATCCAGCGTTCGTCGGTATCCGGCCCTGAGTCGGTATCCGGACTTGAGTCGGCCACCGGCCTACTCCCACTCGATGGTTGCGGGCGGCTTGCCGGAGATGTCGTAGGTGACGCGGGAGATACCGTCGATCTCGTTGATGATGCGTCGGGACACATGGTCGAGAAAATCGTACGGCAAATGCGCCCAACGCGCCGTCATGAAATCGATCGTCTCGACCGCGCGCAGGGCGACGACATAGTCGTACTTGCGACCGTCGCCCATGACGCCGACGGAACGCACCGGCAGAAAGACGGCGAACGCCTGGCTGACCTCGTCGTACAGATTGGCAGCGTGCAACTCGTCGATGAATATCGCATCCGCGCGGCGCAGCAAATCGGCGTAGTCCTTGCGGACCTCGCCGAGAATGCGCACCCCGAGCCCCGGGCCGGGGAACGGGTGCCGGTAAACCATGTTGCGCGGCAGACCGAGCTCGAGGCCGATGCGGCGCACCTCGTCCTTGAACAGCTCGCGCAGTGGTTCGACCAGTTCGAGGTTCATGTCGTCGGGCAGCCCGCCAACGTTGTGATGCGATTTGATCACATGCGCCTTACCGGTCTTGCCGCCGGCGGATTCGATGACATCGGGGTAGATCGTGCCTTGTGCGAGCCACTTGATGTCGTCGAGTTTCGCGGCTTCTTCGTCGAAAACCTCGATGAACAGGCGGCCGATGATCTTGCGTTTTTCCTCGGGATCGGTGACGCCCGCGAGCGCATCGAGGAAGCGCCGTTCCGCGTTCACGCGAATCACCGTGACGCCAAGATTGTTCGCGAAGGTCTCCATGACCTGGTCGCCTTCCTGCAGTCGCAGCAGGCCGTGATCGACGAACACGCAGGTCAACTGGTCTCCGAGCGCCTCGTGCAACAGTGCCGCCACGACGGACGAGTCCACGCCGCCAGACAGCCCGAGCAGGACCGCGTCGGTGCCGACTTTCCGCCGCACGAGCTCGATCTCCCGCGCGACGATATTGCCCGACCGCCAGGTGTCGGGGCATTCGCATATGTCGTGAACGAAGCGTTCGATAATGCGCTGCCCCTGGTCCGTGTGCGTGACCTCCGGGTGAAACTGCAAGCCGAAAAAACGTCTGGATTCATCGACCATGCCGGCCAGCGGCGCACTGTCGGTGCTCGCGATCGCGGAGAAGCCTGCGGGCAGGGCGCGGACCCGGTCACCGTGACTCATCCACACGTGCAACGCCGGCCTGCCGTCTTCCAGTTGCGCGTCGACGAGACCGTCGAGCAGGCGGTCGCCGCCGCTTGCCGCAACCATCGCGTAACCGAATTCGCGATGCGCCGACGGCTCGACCTCGCCGCCGAGCTGCGCGGCCATCGTTTGCATGCCATAGCAGATGCCGAGCACCGGGACGCCAAGCTCGAAAACCCGCTGTGGCGCGCGTGGCGAGAGCGTCGATGCGGCGTCGACCGCGGATTCAGGCCCGCCGGACAGGATGATGCCATCTGCACCGAACGCCTCGACCTCATCGTCGTCGACGTCCCAGGGATAGATCTCGCTGTAGACGCCGGCTTCGCGCACCCGACGTGCAATCAGCTGTGTGTACTGGGAGCCAAAATCGAGGATCAGGATCCTGTGCGCGACAACCTCTTCGAAGTCGGCGGTCACGGTTGCGGCCGGGCTACTCATCCGTCGCGACTATCCCTTGGACCGGTAATTCGGCGCTTCTTTGGTGATCGTCACATCGTGCACATGGCTCTCGTGCATACCGGCGCTCGTGATGCGCACGAACTCCGGCTTCGACCGCATCTCCTCGATGCTCGCACAACCCGTGTAGCCCATCGCCGCCCGCAAGCCGCCGATCAGCTGATGCACGATCGCGACGAGGCCGCCCTTATACGGCACGCGCCCCTCGATACCCTCGGGTACCAGGGTTTCGATCTGCTGCGACGAATCCTGGAAATAACGGTCCGACGAGCCGTGTGTGCCCGACATCGCGCCGAGCGAACCCATGCCCCGGTAGGACTTGTAGGAACGGCCCTGGAACAGCTCGACCTCGCCCGGTGATTCCTCGGTGCCGGCAAACAGACTGCCGATCATAATGCTATGCGCACCGGCGACCAGCGCCTTAGCGATGTCGCCGGAATACCGGATGCCGCCGTCGGCGATGACCGGCACGCCGTGCGCCGTCGCCGCGGCCACGGTCTCGGCAACGGCGGAAATTTGCGGTACGCCGACGCCGGCAACGACACGCGTTGTGCATATCGAGCCCGGCCCCACGCCGCATTTGACTCCGTCGACGCCGGCGTCGATCAGCGCGTTGGCGGCATCGGCACTGATGATGTTGCCGCCGATGATCTGCAGGTCGGGGTACTCCGCCCGAATGCGGCGTACGCGGTTCAGCACGCCTTCCGAATGCCCGTGCGCGGTATCGACGACGACGACGTCGACGCCGGCCTCGACGAGCGCCGCGACGCGCTCATCCGCATCGGCCGACGTGCCGACCGCCGCGCCGACGCGCAGCGCGCCGCGATCATCCTTGCATGCGAGCGGATAGTCGCTGGCTTTCTGGAAATCTTTGGCAGTAATCAAACCACGCAGTTCGAACTGTTCGTTGACGACCAGTACCTTCTCGATGCGATGCTGGTGCAGCAGCGACATGACCTCATCCTGGCCTGCGCCCTCGAGCACCGTGACCAGTTTTTCTTTCGGCGTCATCACCGACGTCACCGGCGCGTCGAGCTGGGTTTCGAAACGCAGGTCGCGGTTCGTCACGATACCGATCGTCTCGCCCTTATCGACGACCGGCATGCCGGAAATATTTTGCGCGCGAGTGACTTCCAGCACCTCACGGATCGTCTTGTCGGGCGTCACGGTGATCGGATCGTGCACGATCCCGCTCTCGAATTTTTTGACGATCGAGACCTGGCCGGCCTGATTCTGCGGGCTCATGTTCTTGTGGATGATGCCCATACCGCCTTCCTGGGCAAGCGCGATCGCGAGTCGCGCTTCGGTAACGGTATCCATCGCCGCGGACAGCAACGGAATGTTCAGGCTGATGTCCCGCGTCACCCGGGTTTTCAGGTCGACCTCCCGCGGCAGCACGTTCGAATACGCCGGCTTGAGCAGTACGTCGTCGAATGTCAGTGCTTCCTGGTCGATACGCATGGCGGTTCGGGTCTCGGGCGGCTGGGTTAAACCGTCAATGTTACGCCTCGAATAAATCGGGGTAAACTGGCATGACGATGACGCCCACACCCGCCGACACCAAGGTCCCTCTGGACGCCGATATCTGGTCCGTCTCAGCGCTCAATGCCGAGGCCCGCGCGCTGCTCGAGGACGGTTTCCCCGGGATGTGGGTGACCGGCGAATTGTCGAACCTGGCCAAACCGGGTTCCGGCCACATGTATTTCTCGATGAAGGACGATCGCGCCGAGGTTCGCTGTGCGATGTTCCGCGGCCAGAACCGGCAACTGCAATTCCAGCCGGCCAACGGCGACCAGGTTATCGTCCGCGCGCGGGTGACATTGTACGAACCGCGCGGGAGCTACCAGCTGATCGTCGAGCACATGGAACCGGCCGGCGAAGGCCTCCTCCGCCGCAAACTCGAGGAACTGAAGGCGAAGCTGCAGGCCGAAGGTTTATTCGACAAAGATCACAAGCAACCGTTGCCATTGCTGCCGGGCCGGGTCGGCGTCATCACGTCGCCGACCGGCGCCGCAATTCGCGACATCGTGCAGATACTCGGTCGCCGCTTTCCGAGCGTCCCCGTCATCGTTTATCCCGTGCTCGTGCAGGGCGAGCGCGCGCAATTCGAAATCACCGCCGCGCTCGAAACCGCCGCCGCGCGGAACGAATGCGATGTGCTGATCGTCGGCCGCGGCGGCGGGTCCCTGGAGGACCTGTGGGCCTTCAACGAGGAGCGGGTGGCGCGCGCGATTTTCGCCAGCCCAATACCCGTCGTCTCCGCCGTGGGCCACGAAGTGGACTTCACGATTGCGGACTTCGTCGCGGATCAGCGCGCCCCGACGCCGTCGGGCGCCGCCGAACTCGTCGTCCCGGATGCGGCCGAATGGCTGCGATCGCTGCGCACGACCGAGCAGAGGATGGGCGGCGCAATGAGCCGAGCCGTCGAGCAGCGCCGGCGCCTGCTGGCACAACTCGCCGGCCGCATCGAACGCCGGCACCCGGGGCTGATGCTGCAACGTCACGCGCAGCGACTGGACGAGCTGACGCAGCGCATCGCACGATCGGTCGGGCGCAGGCTCGACGCGGACAGGCTGCAGCTGACGAACCTCGGCGGTCGGTTGCGAAACGCGGCGCCGGCAGAATCAATTGCGCTGAGCCGGCAGAAACTGGCGCTGCTACGAGCCCGTTTGCGGACCGCGATTCGGGATCGCGTCGCCGCGTCGAGGAGACGGCACGAAGTCGCCTGTGCGGCGCTGGATGTCGTCAGTCCGCTGAAAACCCTGGATCGCGGCTACGCGATCGTCAGCGATACGAAAACCGGCAACGTGCTGCGGGACGCGACGACGCTGCGCAAGCAACAGAGGATTTCGGCGCGACTCGCGAGTGGAACGATAGAGGCAATCGTCGACAAGATTGCCGACGACTGACGTTCGTCAGAATCGGCTGGCGGACAACGCGGCCCAATCGCCCTCGAAGAACGCGGCGAGGACCGGTCGAAAACGATCCATATCGACGAGAAACGAGTCGTGCCCCTGGATCGAATCCAGCTCGACGACGTTGGCCGGCTTGCCAGCCGCGGCGAACCGCTCGCCGATTTCCCGCTGCTGGTCGATCGTGTACAGGAAGTCAGTCGTCACGCCGATCACGAGCACGCGATCCGCGTCGATCCGCTTGATTGCCGCATCGATCGAACCGCCGTGTTCGGCAAGATCGAACAGATCCGACGCGCGCGACAGGTACAGGTAGCAGTTGGCGTCGAACTGGCCGGTGAACTTCTGCGCGTGATGCTCAAGGTACGCCTCGACCTCGAAATCGACGTCGAACGGATCGCCTGCCGGGCGCTCAGCCGCGACGCGCTCGCGGCCGAACCGCGTCTCCCATTCCTGTCCGGACCGATACGTAATCATTCCAAGCTTACGCGCGAGGCGCATGCCGCCGATCGGACCGGCACCCGGCTCGTACTCTCCGTGACACCAGTCCGGGTCACGACGAATCATCTCGCGCTGCAATGAACGCAGCGCGATGGCGTAAGGTAACGCGCGCGTCGCCGTCGAAATCAATACGAGGCTGCGGGCTACGCCCGGATACATCGCGGCGAATGCGAGCGTCGTCATGCCGCCCATCGACGGGCCGACGACGGCGTACAGCGACTCGATCCCGAGGTCGTCGATGACCGCCTTGCCGGCCGCCGCGATGTCCTCGAGCGTCAGTACCGGAAACGTCAGCCGATAAGGCGCTCCTGTCGTCGAATCAGTCGAGGCGGGACCGGTCGAACCGAAACAGCTACCTAGCGAGTTGATGCAGACGACGAAATAGCGGCGCGTGTCGATCGGCCGACACGGGCCGACGACCTCCTCCCACCAGCCCGGCGACGGGTCGTCCGGCGACGACGACGCATGCGCGGACGGGGACAGACCGGTAAATATCAGCACCGCGTTGTCACCGGCAGCGTTGAGTTCGCCCCACGTCTCGTACGCAATGTCCGGCGCCTCGAGCGTGCCGCCGCGGCGCATCCGGAACGTGCCGGGGTAACGGTAGATCTTTCTTGCGTTTCTCATCGTCTCCGCTCGCCACGAGAACGAGCTGCCATAACTGCTTTCCGGATTATCGGCCCGCCAAGAAATTGTTGCGCGATCAATTCGTTATATCAATATAGCCCGAAACCGCGGCGGCTGCACTCAGCGCCGGCGCTTGCGGATACGCTCGCGGCGGCGCTGCTGCCGCGGCGTCAGTTTGTTACGCCGCCCTTCGTAGGGATTGCGCGACGTACGCAACTCGATGCGAATAGGCGTGCCGGCCAGCCGGAATGCGCGGCGGAATCGGCGCGCGAGATAACGGCGATAGCTGCTCGGCAGGCGCTCGGTCTGATTGCCGTGAATGACGATGGTCGGCGGCCGCTTGCCGCCCTGATGTGCATAACTGAGCTTGATCCGATGACGCCGGACAACCGGCGGCGGGTGTGCCTGAACTGCCTCGAGCAACACGTCGTTCAACGCGCTGGTCGGCAGATCGCGGACGGCAGCAGCAGCAGCTCGCTCCGCGCTCTTGAGAATGTCGAATATGTTGCTGCCGTGGAGCGCGGAGATGAAGTGGGTCTCGGCGAAGTCCAGGAACGGTAGCTGCCGCTCGAGCTCACTGCGCAATTCAGCGCGCCGACGCTCGCTGAGGCCGTCCCATTTGTTGACGCCAAGCGTCAGCGCGCGGCCGCGCTGCAGGATCAGGCCGATCAGCGACGTATCCTGTTCCGTGATGCCGTCCCGCGCATCGATCAACACTATCACCGCGTCCGCATCGTCGAGTGCCTGCAGCGACTTCACGATGCTGAACTTTTCCACCATCTGCGTGACGCGCGCCTTGCGGCGAATGCCGGCCGTGTCGACGAGCACGAAAGCGCGGTCTTCGTACTCGAACGGTATCGCGATGCTGTCGCGGGTCGTCCCCCCCTCGTCCTGCGTGACCAGACGCTCCTCGCCGAGGAAGCGGTTGATCAACGTGGACTTGCCGACGTTCGGTTTGCCGATAACGGCAATGCGAGTACCCGCGGCATCCGCTTCGCTCGACGCGTCGTCATCGGCGGGCGGACACATCGCGAGTGCGACATCGAGCATCGATGTCACCCGGTCGCCGCGGGTTGCGGAAATCGCGACGGGCTCGCCGATGCCGAGCGCAAAGAATTCCGCAATGCTCTCTTCCGCCGCGCGACCTTCCGTCTTGTTCACGGCCAGCACGACGGGTTTGCCGGTACGCCGAATTTGAGTCGCGACGTTCTCGTCACCCGCTGTCAGGCCGCCCTCGCCGTCGACCATCAGAACAACGACGTTGGCCTCGGCGACCGCCGACTCTACATGCTTGCTCATCTGTCGATCGAGTTCGCCCTGATCGCCGGTCACACCGCCGGTGTCAACGACGATCGCCGAGCGCGTGCCGCCGTCGCCGTCCGACAGTTTCGCAAAGCCGTACTGACGGTCGCGAGTGAGCCCGGGATAGTCCGCGACGAGCGCATCCCGGGTGCCGGTCAAGCGGTTGAAGAGCGTCGACTTGCCGACATTGGGCCGTCCGACGAGGGCGATTACCGGGAGCACGGCGATCGAGACCGGCTAGTCTTTCCGGATTTCCGTGAACGCGTACAGCTTGCCGCCGTCGGTTATGACGAAAACCATATCGTTGACGACTAGCGGCACGGAAGTGATGCGGTTGCCGCCGGCCCGCTTGCGCGCCTGCAATGAACCATCGCGGGAATCGTACCAATGCAAGTAACCGTCGTAGTCGCCGACGACGATCGAGCTCCCATACGGGGCCGGACCGGTCACGTCGCGGTTCATCAGCGCCTCGTGCCGCCAGATCTCGCGTCCGGTGCGGCGCGATAACGCATACAGCTGGCCGGCGTCTCCGGTGACATAAATGTTGTTGAAATCGACGCCGACGCCGATGTGGCTGCCGATTTCCCGGTTCCAGAGCACCTGGCCCGACTCGACGGCCAGCGCCGAGAGGCTGGACTGGTAACCGATCGCGTACACGTCCTCGCCGACGATGCGCACGGTCGCGTTCAGATCGGATAGCCGATCGACTTCGGTCCGCCCGCGCGGCGGCGCAACCAGAGCGTCCCAGATCACGCTGCCGTCGCCGAGCTCGTAGGACGCAATCCGGCCATTGTCGAATCCGCAGACAACCGCATCGCCTGCGACCACCGGCGCGCCGGTGCCACGGACCGACAGACGCGGTACCGACTGCTGCACGAACCAGGCCTCGCCGCCGGTGTCGATATTCAACGCGGTCAACTTGCCGTCGACGGTGCGCACGAGCACCAGGTCGCTCGTAATTGCCGGCGGGGCGAGCACCTCACTGGATACGATCGTCCGCCAGCGCTCGCTGCCGTCCGCCGCGTTCAGCGCGATCACCTCGCCGTTATTCGACCCCAGCACGAGCAATCCCTCGCCCACGGCCGGACCGGCAGACAGGGGCAACTTGGTCTTCTTTCTCCAGAGGCGCTTGCCTTTGACGGCCTCGAACGCCGCCACGCGGCCGTCGTGCGCGGCGGCGAATACGTTCGCGCCGTCGGTGCCGACCGTCAACGCGAGCCGCAGATTCTTTGCGTCATCGCCGAGCCCTGCGCTCCACGCCTTCTTGATACGAATCGTCGGCTTGAATTTGACGAGGTCCGCCGGCGGGTTGTCGTCCTCGTCGCCGCCGAACCAGCTGCAACCGCTGCCCGCCGTGGCGATCGCGACGAGGCCGATCAGAATCACTAACCTGCGTAAGCCGAACCGGCTGCTTTTCGCGCTATCGCTCATGGGCGGGTTCGCCGCTTAACCTACGAGCCGGCCTGCTCGGCGTCCGCCTCAGCGTCACCGTCGTCGCTCGCGCGCGCGCCACCCAGCGCGTCGAGTTTCGCCTGCACCAATACGCGGTCGACAACGGGCGGAATCTGTCCGGCCATCAACGCCGCCTCGTATGCCTCGCGGGCGTCGTCGAGCCGACCCTGCGCGAAATAGACGTCGCCGCGAATGTCGTCATAGCGGGCGGCGAATGCCGAATCCGGATTTGACGGCCCCAATACGTCGAGTGCCACTTCGTATTGCTGCTGCTGCAACCTCACTCGCGCCAGTCGCAGCCGAGCGATATGGCGGAACTCCGGCGACGTCGTATTGTCGACCGCGGCGGCGAGGTGCTCGGCGGCCGTCTCGAAATCGTTGCGGTCCATCGACGCCTTCGCCAGCACAAACCTGGACTGATCGATGTAGGCGGAGCCGGCGTAGCGCGACTGCAAGTCGGCAAACACCTCTTCGGCCTGGGTCAGACGTCCGCCACCGACCGCGGCGATCAGCTCTTCGTACAAGCCCGATGCGCGCTCGGCCTGCGTGTCGCGATAATCCTGCCACTGCTGCCAGCCGAATAGTCCGCCGAGGGCAACCACGATGCCGCCGACCACGAATGCCAGGTTCTCTCGCAACCATTGCCGGACGACCTCCGCCTGTTGCTCGTCCGTTCTAAAATCATCCAGCGCCATGGCGTTCGATCCTCAATCTGAAAAATATTTCCGCAGTGCGCGATCGAGCTCCGCCCATTCAACCGTGACCTGCTCTGCATCTTCGCGCAACGGCTTGATGCCCGCGTTCTGCTGTTCGACTTCCGTTTCCCCGACGATGACGGCGACGCGTGCGCCGCTGCGATCCGCGCGTTTCATCTGGGACTTGAATCCGCCGCCGCCGCAGTTTAACTCGATTCTCAGCGCCGGATTCGACTTCCGCAAACGCTCGGCCAGCGCGAAGGCCGGTTCGATGACTCGATCGCCGACGGCCACGACGTACACCTGCGGATCGGCCGACGCAGGCTGCCCGCCGCAGACGCGGTAGAGCTCCAGCAGACGCTCGAGACCGAGCGCCCAGCCGATGGCCGGCGTCGACCGCCCGCCGAGCTGCTCGACGAGCCCGTCATAGCGTCCGCCGGCGCAGACCGTGCCCTGGGCGCCGAGACGGTCGGTCACCCACTCGAACACCGTGCGCGTGTAGTAATCGAGGCCGCGAACGAGGCGCGGGTTCACGCGGTAGTCGATACCGACCGCATCGAGCATGGCGCGCAGGTCGGCAAAGTGCCGCGCCGATTCGTCGTCGAGAAAATCGGTGATCACCGGCGCGCCGGCGACAAGCTCGCGCAGGTCCGGGTTCTTGCTGTCGAGTATTCGCATCGGGTTTCGATGCAGGCGATCGCGGCTGTCATCGTCCAGACGGTCGACGTGAGCCTCGAAGTATGCGGTCAGCTCGGTGCGATAGCGCGCCCGCGATTCCGGCGTGCCCAGCGAGTTAATTTCCAGCTCCACGGCATCCCGAACGCCGAGCGCCTCCCAAAGACGATGCGTAACCGCGATCAGTTCCGCATCGATGTCCGGCCCGGCGAAGCCGAGCGCCTCGACGTCGAACTGGTGGAACTGGCGCTGACGACCCTTCTGCGGCTTTTCATAGCGAAACATCGGTCCGATGCACCACAGCTTCTGCCGCTGATTGTGGAGCAGGCCATTCGAGATCCCGGCCCGCACGATTCCCGCGGTTGCTTCCGGTCGCAGCGTGAGACTCTCGTCGTTGCGGTCGGCGAACGTGTACATCTCCTTTTCGACGATGTCGGTCACCTCACCGATCGAACGCTTGAATAACTCCGTTCGCTCGACGATCGGGACGCGGATCTCCCGGTAACCGTAGCCGGTAACGGTAGCGCGAAGAATCTTCTCAACGGCGCGCCAGGTCGCGCTATCCTCGGGCAGGATATCGCTCATCCCGCGAATGGCCTGAATCTGCGCCATGATGGTTATCCGTCGGTCAGTCGGTCGACGCCGCGGAGATCTCGAATCGCGCGACTTTGCCGGTGACGTTCGATGCCGGCACCACGAACGGCTCGTCGTTCACCGTCACATCGACGCCACTCGCATTGCCGATCAGCAGCCGAAACGGCGGCTCACCGGCGAGCTCGCGCTTGCGGCCCTTGCGCTGCAACCCGAACAGCAAGCGCTGATTTGCATCCGATATCTCGACCCAGGATTCTTCGCGGAAGTTGAGGTTCAGACGCACAAGCTCTGCCGACGGCCGCGACGCAGGCTCGTCAGTCACGACGACGGGCTCCGGCGCCGGCTCCGCAGTTACCGGCTCAGGCACGTCGTTAGCGACCACGGCCGGCGGTTCCTCCGGCTCGGCCTGGCGGGCGACCGGCGCGGCGATGACGGGCGCCGGCGCGACGGGCGCGGCCACCGGCTGCCGGGGCGCGACCCGCGCCGGGTCCTCGGCGATCGACACGTCGACGGATGCCGCTGCAGCCGGGTCGGCGGACGCTTCGGCGGGCGCTGCCGAAGACACGGGCAACGGCTTGCTCAATCCTGCGGGCTCGTCGTCCTGCATCACATAGATCGTCAGAATCAAGCCGAGCAGCACGACGAGCGACGAAAAGCCCCAGATCACGGGATTGACCGTTACCGACCTGCGCACGGGTTTCTCACTTGCGCGGATCGTCAGCACCTCGGTCGCGTCACGCCCGTAGCTGTCGAGCACGACGTCTTCCGCCAGCCCGACGAGTTTTGCATAGGCTTTCAGGTGCCCACGAACGAACACCGGCGCGCCGAGTTCTTCGAAGCGTTCGTCTTCGAGCGCGAGCACCACGGACTCATCGAGATTCAACGCTTCGGATATGCGCTCGAGCGACATCGCGCGAGCCTTGCGCGCAGAACGGAGGCGGTCACCCAATCCGAGTCCGCCGCCCTGGGCGCTCGCGGCCCCGCCCTGCTTCGGAGCGTCGATGTCGGTTTGCTCAGCCGGCATTGCGAGAGCGCTCCAGCAGCCGCCGGGTTTCGACGGATTCCGGGAAGTCCTGGCGTAACGCGCGCGCCGCCGCGTCGGCGGCCTTCATGTCGCCCATCGCCGTTTCGACCCTGAAACTCAACCACAACAACTCCGGCGACGACGACGCGACGTTCGAATAGCGCTGCAGGAATGCCCGTGCCTGCAGGAAGTTCTCGCGCTGATACGCGACATCGGCCATTTGCAGCAGCGCATCGGGAAACTCCGGATTGAATGCCAGCGCGCGCCGCAGGTAGTCCTCCGCGCGCTCCAGGCTTACGTTCTTCGCGCAAACGCCGGCGTTGGTATTCAGCACGGCCTTGTCCGAAAAAACCCTGGATTGCGGCACGGCAATCGCGCGGTCGAACATTCGCAGCGCTTCCGCGCGCGACTCCTCGTCGCGACACAGGAACGCGCCGAGGCTGTTCAATGCCTCGGGGTCGTCCGGGTCAATGGATACCGCCTTGCGATAATGCCGCTCGGCCCCGGGGACGTCGCCGAGCCGCTCATAGACGAGGCCAAGCGCTCGCTGTGCCGTGACATTACGCGGATCCAGCTCGATCGCCTTCTCGAGCTTGGATTGCGCCGAGCGCAGATCGCCCTGGCGTAAATAGCTGATACCGAGATCGACGTTGAGCTCAGCCGCCTCTTTCGGCTGCTCCTTGGGCTGCTTCCGGCCCTTGGTCGTCTGCGTCACGCAGCCGCCGGCGACGAGCGCGAATGCGACCAACACCGCGATAAGGCGCATGCTCCGAACCATCACTGAATAATGCCCTGCTGCATTTTTGTCCCCAACGGCACAAGTACGCGATTGCTCACACGTCCGGCGAGTTGCCCGCAAGCGGCGGCAATATCGTCGCCACGCGTCTTGCGCGTGACCGTAATGATACCTGCGTCCAGCAGCAACTGGCGAAACGCATCGACCGTCGCCCGGGGCGAGCGCTTGAACTCGCTGCCGGGGAACGGGTTGAACGGAATCAGGTTGACCATCGCGGGCCGATCGGCGAGCAGGCGCGCCAGCTGGCGCGCGTGCTCCAGGCTGTCGTTGACGCCAGCCAGCATCACATACTCAAAGGTGACGTCCTTGAGGCGGGCAGCACGTGCGTAGTCCCAACAGGCCGACAACAGTTCATCGATGGGATGACGACGGTTGATCGGCACGAGCCGGTCGCGCAGTTCGTCGTTCGGCGCGTGCAGCGAAACCGCGAGCGCGACGTTCGACGTCTCCGCGAGGCGCCTGATCTGCGGCACGAGTCCGGAGGTGCTGACCGTTACCCTGCGGCGCGACAGACCGAAGCCGAGATCGTCAAGCAGGATATCGACCGCGCCCACGACCGCGCGCAGATTGGCCAACGGCTCGCCCATGCCCATGAATACGACATTCGAAATGCGCTGCGCGTCCTCCGCGCCAAGCTCGTTGCGCGCCAGCATGACCTGGCCGACGATTTCCTCGGCGGTCAGATTGCGGTTGAATCCCTGCCGCCCGGTCGCGCAGAACGGACAGTCCATTGCACAACCGACCTGTGAAGATACGCACAACGTGCCGCGGTTCGTCTCCGGAATGAAGACCGTCTCGATCGCCTGCTTCTCGCCCGCGCGCAGCTGCCACTTGACGACGCCGTCCGCCGCGTCCTCGCGCACCTGTATCTCGGGCAGGCTAAAAGTGAGCTGGTCGGCCAATGCATTGCGAAGCACCAGGCTCAGATCGGTCATGTCCGCGACATCGTAGACCGAGCGACCGTAGACCCACTGCATGACCTGCCGCGCACGAAACGGCTTCTCGCCGATACCGGCGAACAGGGACTCGAGGTCCGTGCGCGTCATGCCTAGCAGGTTGCGGGTGGCGGCGGTCATGGGTTCGACTCAGCGCGTCCGCGGACAGATCTCGTCTGCGGCGAAGAAAAAGCTGATCTCCTCCGCGGCAGTATCCGGGGCGTCGGAACCGTGCACGACATTCTCCTCGATGCTGTTCGCGAAATCCTTGCGGATCGTGCCGGCGGCGGCATTCTCCGGATTGGTATCGCCCATGATCTCCCGGTTCTGCATGATCGCATTCTCGCCCTCGAGCACCTGGACCATCACCGGCCCGGAGATCATGTAGCTCACCAGATCATTATAAAACGGCCGTTCTTTGTGAACCGCATAGAAGCCTTCCGCCTGCTCGCGACTCAGATGCAGCATTTTAGACGCGACAATTTGCAGGCCCGCCTGTTCGAAGCGTCGATAGACCTCCCCGATCAAATTCTTTTCGACGCCGTCGGGTTTAACGATAGAAAACGTCCGTTCGATAGCCATAACTCTTCCCGTTACTTGTAACTAGATACTGAAACTCTCGCCGCAACCGCATTCGCCGGTTGCTTTCGGATTACGAAACTTGAAAGCCTCATTCAGGCCTTCGCGCACGTAGTCGACTTCAGTGCCGTCGATCACGTCAAGACTCTGTCGATCGACGACGACCTTCACATCGTCGGACTCGAACACGACGTCGTCGTCACCGATCTCGTCCGCATAATTCACGACGTAGGCGAAACCGGAGCAACCGGTCTTCTTTATTCCGAGGCGCAGGCCGATACCCGCGCCGCGCTGCGCCAGGTAATTCCTGACACGGTCGGCGGCCCTGTCTGTCAGCTTTATCATTAGATAACTTCCTTGTCCTATCTTCCGGCAAGCCCACTATTGTCCCAAGCTCGCCAGCAATGGTGCAAGGCGTCCTCGACGAGCAGCAGGCGACCGGTCTTCTCGGCGGGCACCTCCAGCGCGGCCGCCAGCTCCGCGGGCTCCAGCTCGCCGAGCGCCCGCGCCGGCGCGCCCTCCAGGCGCTCGCAGGCGAGGCTGCACGCCGCAATCGTGTGCGGACAGCCGTAGGCCAGAAAGACGATTTCGGCGATCCGGTCGTCCTCGATGCGCGCCTCGAAGCGAACCTGGGCGCCGTTTTCCCGCTGGCCGGCGGATCCGGCGCACAGGGTCCCATGCTTGCCCGTCAACGGCCCGGCGTTGAACGGCCGCTCGAAATGCCGTGCGACGAGCGCCGAATACGACGGCACGCTCACTATGCCAGCGCCGTCGACGAGCGCGGCGCGAGCGCCCGAAGTCGCTCGACACCGGCGCGAAATGTCGCGATCGCGATATCGATCTCGGCGGCCGTCGTCGGTCGACCCACACTGAATCGCACCGTGCTGCGCGCGAGTTCATCGCTGCGACCGAGCAGCCGCAGCACGCCCGACGGTTCGGCCGTAACCGTCGCGCACGCCGAACCGGCCGATACCGCGAGGTCGCGCAAGGCGAAATGCAGACTCTCGCCTTCAACGCCGGTCACGCTGACGCTCAGGATGTGGCACGCGCGTCGGTCCGTATGACCGTTCAGCAACACGCCGGGCAGATCGCGAATGCCGCCCCACAATCGATCGCGCAGCGCCGTCAGGTGCTCGACGTCCTCATCCAGGCGGCGGCCGGCGATCTCGAATGCGAGACCCATGCCCAGCGCCTGATGCGTCGGTACGGTGCCCGGACGCAGCCCACGCTCCTGGCCGCCACCGTAAAACAGCGGTTCGACACGACCGACTCGCTGCCGATTCATATACAGTGCGCCGACCCCTTTCGGCCCGTAGGTCTTCTGTGCCGACATCGACAACAAGTCGACGGCCTGTACGCGCACGTCGAGCGGCAGTCGACCCGCGCTCTGGGCCGCATCGACATGGAACAATGCACCGTGTTCGCGCACGACTTTGCCGATCGACGCGATGTCCTGAATAACGCCGATCTCATTGTTGACATGCATGACGGACACGAGTGTCGTGTCGTCCCGCAAAGACTCGGCGACAACGCCCGGCTCGATGACGCCGTTGGCGTCGGGTTGCAGGTAGCTGATGTCGAAGCCACTCTTCTCGAGGTAGCGGCACGCATCGAGGACGGCCGGATGCTCGATCGCCGATGCGACGATGTGCCGCCCCGCGCGTGCGCGAAAGCGCGCCGCGCCGATAATCGCGAGGTTGTCGGCCTCGGTCGCACCGGACGTCCAGACGATCTCGTCAGCCGACGCGTTGATCAACCCCGCCACCTGCGCGCGCGCCCGCTCGATGAGCGCGCCGGCGTCACGGCCATACGCATGCGTCGTCGAGTGCGGATTGGCAAAGCTCGCCGCGTCGGTCAGGCACGCGTGCATCGCGGCAGCAACCTCGGCATCAACCGGCGTCGACGCGGCGTAGTCGAGATACACGGGCAGCTTCAAGCTCAGCCCTCCCCCGCATCGCCGCGACGGTCGGAATTGCCGGCGGCCGGCGCAAGCGCCGTCAGGATCCCGCGCATGATGTTGAGCTCCTGCTCGTCGAGGCGCGCGCGATTGAACAACCGGCGCAGGCGGCGCATCAGCGAACGCGGGTTATCCGCCTTGAGAAAGCCGGCGTCGAGCAGCGCCCGTTCGAGATGCGCGAAGAAGTATTCCATGCCGTCCGCAGTTGCCGGCGGCGACTCGGCAATTTCGACGGGTTTCTCATCCACCCTCTGCGCAAGACGAATTTCGTAGGCGATGACCTGCACGGCCATCGCGATGTTCAGCGAGCTGTATTCCGGATTGCTGGGTATGTACACCAACGCGCTGCACCGATCGAGCTGCTCATTCGTCAGGCCCGCCCGCTCCGAGCCGAAAACCACCGCAACCGGCGCGGTGCGTGCCTCGGCAACGACCTGCGCGGCGCATTCCCGCGGATCGAGTTCCGGCCATGCCAGTCGCCGCCGACGCGCGCTGGCGCCGACGACGAGACCGCAGCCCGCCAGCGCAGCGTCGAGCGTCGGTACAACACGCGCGGCGAGCAATACGTCGAGTGCGCCGGACGAGCGCGCCCGCGCGACGCCGTCGATGTCGCACGCCGGGTTGACGACGACGAGGTCGGCCAGCCCCATTGTTTTCATCGCCCGCGCGACGGCGCCGATGTTGCCCGGATGGGTCGGCTCGAACAGCACGATTCGAATGGATTCGGATTCAGACTTCATTTGCGGATGCTAGCTGAAAAACGGTGTCTGACCCCAGCAATTACGCCTACAATACCGCCTCCCTCGCCAACCGACCCGGGCGCGCACATGCAGGCACTACTTAATACGGCAATCAAGGCAGCGCGGCGCGGCGGCGACCTCGCGGCAAGACAGCTCAAACGCGTCGCGGAATTGAAGGTCGAAAGCAAGGGCGTAAACGACTTCGTCACGCAGGTCGACCTCGCGGCCGAAGAAAAAATCATCGAGTCGATCCGCGAGTACTACCCGGATCACGCATTTCTGGCTGAGGAGAGCGGGCAGAGCGGTGACAGCGACCATTTGTGGATCATCGATCCGCTGGACGGCACGACCAATTTCATCCACGGCGTGCCGGTGTTCGCAGTGTCGATCGCGCTCCGCGTGAAGGGGCGCATCGAGGTCGGCGTCGTTTACGACCCGAACCGACAGGAGATCTTTTCCGCGATCCGCGGTCGCGGCGCCCTCGTCGACGGCCACAAAATTCGGGTCAGCGGTCGCCGCGGCCTCGAAGGCGCGCTGATCGCGACCGGTTTCCCGTACCGTTCGAAGGACCGGTTGCAGGCCTATGTCGCGATGCTCGCCGACGTGCTGCGCGAGACCGCCGGCGTGCGGCGCCCGGGCGCGGCGTCCCTCGACCTGGCCTGGCTCGCGGCCGGCCGCTACGACGGCTTCTGGGAATTCGGTCTGCACGCGTGGGACATCGCTGCCGGCTCGCTGCTCATACGCGAGGCGGGCGGCCTGATCAGCGAACTCGACGGCGACGGCGACTATCTCGAGAGCGGCAACATTGTTGCCGGCTCGCCGAAAGTGCACGACGCATTGCGGAAACTGTTGCTGTCACACCTGTAGGGGACACTCTGCTTTTTCCGCTTCGCGGAAAAAGCAGAGTGTCCCCGATCGACTACGGCAGGTCGTCGACGGACTCTTTGTCGACTTTCTTCGGAATCAGGTCCTCCGTTGTCACGTCGAGCGCCAACGCGGACGCGCTCGCGGTGTAGATCGACGAGTAGGTACCGATCAACACACCGACGATCAACGCGATGGAGAAGCCGCGGACCGTTTCTCCGCCGAGCCAGAACAGCGCGAGCACGACCAGCAGCGTCGTGGCACTGGTGATCAGCGTGCGGCCGAGCATCTGGTTCACCGACGTGTTCATGATCGACTCGGCGCCTTCCTTGCGGATCAGCCGAAAATTCTCGCGAATGCGATCGAATACGACGATCGTGTCATTCAGCGAATAGCCGATAACGGCCAGAATCGCCGCCAGCACCGACAGATCGAACGGTATCTGCAGGACCGAGAAGAATCCGATCACGATTATCACGTCGTGCACCAGCGCCGCGACAGAACCGACGGCGAACTTCCACTGGAAGCGAATCATGATGTAAATCAGGATCATGATGATCGCAAACAACATTGCGAGCCCGCCGCGCTCGGTCAGCTCCTCGCCCACCTGCGGTCCGACGAACTCGACGCGCCGGAGATCGACGTCCTGCTGACCCGAGCTCAGGAACCCGTATATCTGGTCGCCGATCTGACCGGCGTCGACGCCCTCCTCGGGCATGACGCGAATCAGCACGTCGGTCGCACTGCCGAAATTCTGCACGATTGCGTCGCCGAAACCGCCGTCCGCGAGACGCTGCCGAATATCGACGAGATCGGCCGCCTCCGGATAGCCGACCTCGATCAGCACGCCGCCGGTGAAATCGATACCGAAATTCAATCCCCGCGTCGCGAGCGAACCTACCGCTATCGCGATCAGAATGAACGAGAAAACCGCCGTATAACGGCGCTTGCCCATGAAGTCGATATTCGTCGCGCTCGAGATGATCTGCATCGTGGACGTCCCGCTAGATCGACAGGCGCTCGACGCTGCGCCCGCCGTAAATCAAATTGATCAGCATGCGCGTACCGATGATCGCGGTGAACATCGACGTAACGATGCCGAGTGACAGCGTGACCGCGAAGCCCTTGATCGGCCCCGTACCGAAGGCGAACAGGACGACGGCCGCGATCAGCGTCGTGATGTTGGCATCGGCAATGGTCGACAGCGCCTTCTCGTAGCCCGCGCTGATACTTGCCTGCGGCGAATTGCCGTTGCGCAGTTCTTCGCGGATTCGCTCGAAAATCAGCACGTTCGCGTCCACGGCCATGCCGACCGTCAACACGATGCCCGCGATACCGGGCAGCGTCAGCGACGCTTGCAACATGGACAGCAACGCGATGACCAGCACCAGGTTCGTGAGCAACGCAATGTCCGCAACGAGGCCGAACGCGCGGTAGTAGATGAGCATGAAAATCGCGACGAGCGTCAACCCGATCGCGATAGCGCGAATACCCTTGTTTATGTTGTCCTGCCCGAGGCTCGGGCCGATCGTCCGCTCCTCGACTTTGAATATCGGCGCGGCGAGAGCGCCCGCGCGCAGCAGCAACGAAAGGTCGCGGGCTTCCATCACCTGCAGCCCGGTGATCTGGAAGTTGCTGCTGAATACACCCTGAATCGTCGCGACGTTGATGACTTCTTTTTCTTCGCGATTGATTTCGACCATCTGCCCGTCACGCTCGACGAGGTCGCGTTTTTGCTCGACGAACACGACCGCCATCGGCTTCTTCAGGTTCTTTTTCGTCGTCTCCAGCATCTCGCGCGCGCCCTTGCCATCCAGGCGGACAAACACGGCCGGCTGGCCCTGCGAGAACCCCGACGTGGCGTCGACGAGCTGATCGCCGGTCACGATCGTCCGGCGCTTCAACAGCACCGGCTGGCCGTCGCGATCTTCGAACAATTCGCAGCCCAGCGGCGCGCGGCCGCGACGCACCGCTTCGAGCGGATTCTCGTCGTCGCAGACCAGGCGAAACTCGAGGGTCGCGGTCGCGCCGAGCACGCGCTCTGCCTGCGCCGGATCCTGCACTCCGGGCAGCTGCACGACAATGCGGTCGAGGCCCTGACGCTGCACCACCGGCTCCGCGACGCCGAGCTCGTGGACGCGATTGCGCAGCGTGATCGTATTTTGCTGAATGGCAAAGTCGCGGCGCTGCTTGACCTGATCCGGCGTCATGCGGACGACGAACATGATGCCGTCGCCGGTGCCGCGCCGCAGGATCTCGACGTCCGCATCCGCGTCGCGCAGCAGCGCCTCGGCGCGGTCGGCGTCGGCCGAGTCGCCGAGCGTAATCTGTATTTCTTCGCCGACGAGGCGACTCTGACGCTTGATGCGCTCCCGGCGCAGCAGCTTGTCGAAATCGTTTTCGTATTGCTTCAGCCGCATCTGCACGGCTTCTTCGATGTCGACCTCGAACAGGAAATGCACGCCGCCGCGCAGATCGAGGCCGAGGCTCATCGGCTGCAGGCCGACGGCCCGCAGCCACGCGGGTGTTCGCGGCGCCAGCGTCAGCGCGACCACATAGGCCTTGCCGAGTGTCTGGCGCAGCATGTCGCTCGCTTTCAGCTGCTCCTCGACCGACGGAAAACGCACGAGCGCGCGACCTTCGTCGTCGTAAACGCTGTTGAACGCGATCCCGGCTTCGTCGAGCGCAATCGTGACCTGCTTGAACTCGAGTTCCTCCATCGCGCCGCCGCTGTCGCGGCTGACCTGTAGCGCCGGATCCTCACCGAACACGTTCGGCAGCGCGATCAGGATGCCGGCCACGACGATCGCAACGACGAGCAAATTCTTCCAGAGTGGATATCGGTTCATGAAAGTCGGGTTTGGTTGAACTGGGGAGTCGCGGCGATCAGGCGCTCTTGACCGTGCCTTTCGGCATCACCGCACCGACCGTATGGCGCTGGACCTTCAGGACGACGCCATCCGCCACCTGCACGTGCAGGAACTGGTCATGCACTTCGGTCACTTTGCCGAGCACGCCGCCGGCCGTCACAACCTCGTCGCCGACGGCAAGGCTGGACACCATCTCACGATGCTCTTTCTGGCGCTTGTTCTGCGGGCGGATCAGCAGGAAATAAAAGACCACGAAAATCAGCACGAGCGGCAGCAGGCTCATCAACGGATCGCCCTGCCCCTCGGCCTGTGCCCACGCGTCTTGTATCAACCAATCCATAGCCCGTACCTGTCCGCAAAGCGCCGCGTATTATGCCACAGATGCTGGCGATTGCTGCTCGCGTGCAACCCGCCGCGCGGCAAAGTCGGCGAAGCGCCCCGCCTCGATGGCTACGCGGATCTCCGCCATCAGCGCCTGGTAGTAGTGCAGATTGTGGATCGTATTGAGACGGGCGCCCAGGATCTCGCCGCAGCGGTCCAGATGGCGCAGGTATGCGCGACTGTAATTCTGGCAGGTGTAGCAATCGCAGCCCGGATCGAGCGGTCCCGGGTCGTCTCGATAGCGGGCGTTGCGGATACGCACGACCCCTTCGCTGGTAAACAGATGTCCGTTACGCGCGTTGCGCGTCGGCATCACGCAGTCGAACATGTCGATGCCGCGGGCCACCGCCTTGACGATGTCGGCCGGGGTGCCGACCCCCATCAGGTAGCGCGGCGCGTCGACCGGCAGTCGCGGCGCAAGGCCGTCCAGCACGCGCAGGCGTTCGTCCTCGGTCTCGCCGACCGACAGCCCCCCGACCGCGATGCCGTCGAAACCGATCTCGATGAGCCCGTCGAGCGAACGCGCACGCAGGTCTGCATACATGCCGCCCTGAACGATGCCGAAAATCGCCGCGCCGGCCGCGGGGCTGCCGAGCCGGTCGAATTCGTCACGACAACGACGGGCCCAGCGCAGCGACAGCTCCATCGACCGGCGAGCGACCCGCTCGGCAACCGGGTAGTCGGTGCACTCGTCGAACACCATCTGGATGTCACTGCCGAGATCTGCCTGCACGCGCATCACGCTCTCGGGGCTCAGGAACACCTTGCTGCCGTCGGTCGGCGCGCGGAACTCCACACCCTCCTCGGAGATCTTGCGCCGCTTGGTCAGGCTCCAGACCTGGAAACCGCCGGAATCGGTCAGTATCGGTCCGCCCCAGTGCATAAATTCGTGCAGGCCGCCGTGCTCGCGAATCAGGTCGGCGCCGGGGCGAAGCATCAAATGAAACGTATTGCCCAGGATGATCTCGGCGCCGCCGTCGCGGAGCTCTTCCGGGGTCATCGCCTTGACCGTGCCGTAGGTACCGACCGGCATGAACGCGGGCGTCTCGAAGGCGCCACGCGCGAGGCGCACGCGCCCCCGCCGCGCACCGGCATCGCCGGCGACAAGCTCGAACTGCAGCGGCTTATTCAATGTCGGTTCGTCACGTTGCGCTCCGGTGACACAACCCGGTGACACAACATTGCGTCGCCGTAACTGAAGAAACGGTAGCGTTCACGCACCGCGTGAGCATACGCGGCGAGAATAGACGGCGTGCCGGCGAATGCACAAACCAGCATCAGCAGCGACGACTCCGGCAGATGGAAATTTGTCAGCAGTGTGTCGACCACGCGAAAACGGAAACCGGGGCGGATAAACAGCGTGGTCTCGCCGGAATACGGCGCGAAGCCTTCGCCCCCGAGTGCGGCCGTCTCGAGCGCACGCATCGTCGTCGTCCCGATCGCCACGACGCGGCGCCCGGCCGCGCGCGCACGCTCGATCGCGGCGCAAACGCCGGCCGACACTTCGATCCGCTCTGCGTGCAGCTGGCCAGATTCCAGCTGCGCGGCGCGCAGCGGTGCGAACGTGCCGGCGCCGACGTGCAGCGTCACGGTCTCGATGCTCACGCCGCGAGACGCGATTCGCTCGAGCTGCTCGTCGTCGAAATGCAGGCCGGCCGTCGGCGCGGCCACAGCGCCCGGCGTTTTCGACCAGATGGTCTGATAGCGATCGCGATCGGCGGCATCGTCCGGTCGCTCGATGTATGGCGGCAGTGGCATGTGGCCGTGCCGTTCGAGCGCCGCCGCGACCGGCGTGTCGAATTCCAGTACGAAGAAACCGTTGTCACGCCTGACGACATCCGCCGACAGGTCGTCATCGAATAAGAGCCGCGACCCGATCGCCGGTGCACGGCTCGCGCGCAGCTGGGCCAGCGCGGTGCGCTCACCGAGCAGCCGCTCCAGCAGGAACTCGACGCGGCCGCCCGTTGCCTTGCGGCCGAATAGTCGGGCCGGCAGCACGCGCGTGTCGTTGACGACGACGAGATCGCCGGGCTTGAGGAAATCGGGAAAGTTCGGTATGTGCAGGTCATCACACCCGCCCGTCGCGCCGACGTGCAGCAGCCGGCTCGCCGCGCGGACGGACAACGGTGACTGTGCGATCAGCTCCGGCGGCAGCTCGTACGAGAATTCGTGCAGATCCGTTGCGCCGCTGGCCATGCGCGCCATTCTAGTCGGTAATGCGGTAATGGGGACACTCTGCTTTTTCAACGCCGTTGAAAAAGCAGAGTGTCCCTTAATCTTCTAGCCTGCGCGTTCTTCGATCTCCGGCAGCACCATCCGGATCTCACGCTCACGTTGATCGCGCATGATATCGATCACGAGCTCCTCCCCTGGCTCGTAAGACCGCAGGATCCGCAACGCATGCCCGGGGTCGTTCGGCACGCGCGAGCCTATGGCCCGGATCACGTCGCCGTCTTCGAGATCGATTGCATCGCTGGCGGGCGACCGCACGAGCAGGAGCCCGTTGTCGGTGCCGAAATAACGACCGAGCGTCGGCGTCAGCGCGACGAGTTCCATACCGGCGAACGTCCCGTGGTGACGCCAGCGGCCCTGCCACGGCTCGATGAATTCCTCGCCGATTGCGCGCCCGAGTCGCTCGATGTCTTCCCGGAACGGAAAATCCGGAGGCAGCAGCCCGGGATCGAAGGTATCTGCGATGAGCGTCGTGTCCAGAAAGTCGTTCCCGCGCAGGTAGGTGATCTCCAGCGCCTGACCAGGCTCGACCTGCCGCATGAAACGCAGCAGCCGCTCGTTCGCCTCGCGCGCGGAATCCGCGGTCAGTGATACGTCGTCGATCGCCACCAGCACGTCGTCGGCGCGCAGACCGCAGGCTTCAGCCGCGCCACCCGGCGACACACCAACGATGGCAACGCCCTCGACCGGACCGGCGGTATTGCCGCCGCCGTCGATATTGATGCCGAGCGCAGCGCGCTGCGACGCAGACGAATCCGTTTGCGCTGGCGACAGCGCAGGTATAATTATTAATAATAAAAACAGTATTTTATGCATCTTTATTAATGTCTATAGTAATCTGGTTTAGTAGGCTTCCGCGCCGGCCTCGACGAAGCGCGCACGGACGAGCCGGTCCATCAGTTCCACCCGATGCTGCCAAAGATCGCGTGACACCGGCGGCACCTCAGCGACCTGTCGCCCGTCCGGCCAGTCGGCCGACCTCGGCTCGACGGGCCAGCGGCGCAGCGCGGACGGCGCGCGGGTCATGCGGCGTTGCTCGACGCGATTCAGTTCGTAATCGACCGCGACGATGCGCCGCTGCAGATCACTGATCGCACTGGCCAGATCCGGACGCCCGCCGCCTGATCGCGACGGCAACCCGCCCAGCAGACGCTCCATGCTGCGCGACTGCCGGCGCAGCGCACCGACGTCCGCGCTGGACGAAGCACGGCGGACCGAAGAGACCGAAACCGATGGTTCTTGCTCGGACGGCCGGGCATCGACGAGGAACGTCTCGACGGGCGCGGCCGGCGGTTCCTGGCGCACCAGCATGAAAATTGCGAACGCCGCCGCGCAGGCGGCCAGCGCAGCGCCCGACCAGGCCAACGGTCGCCGTCGCCGCGCGCGCGCCGCAATCCGCGCCCACGCGTTTGCAGGCGGACGCAGGTCGGGCAGCTTGCGCAACTGCTCAGCCACGCCGCGGTTCGTTGCGTCGATCATCGCTCCGCGCCCCCGTGCTCGCCGGCCACATGCGCATCGCCGGCGGCGGCCTGCCGCAGACGCTGGTGAGCGCGGGCAAGCTGCGACTTCGAGAAGCTGACGCTCTTACCCAGCAACTCCGCTATTTCACGATGCGTGTAGCCTTCCACGTCGTGCAGAATGACGACGACGCGGGCCGTATCGGACAGGCGCGCGAGCGCGCGTTCGAGGTCCATCTGCGCCAGCGTCAGCGGCGTATCCGCTGCGACCGCCGGCTCGTATTCCGTATGCTCGTCGCCGAGGTCGCGGAACAGGGTCGCGCGATTATTCCAGGCGGAGCGCAGATGCATCAGGCATTTACTGACCGCGATCTTGCGTATCCAAGTCGCGAGCGACGCGTCGCCGCGAAACGAGCCGATGCTGCGGATCACCTCGATAAAGGTCTCCTGCAGCAGGTCGTCGGCCGTTGCCGTCGAACCGGTCATCCGCGCCATCAGTGAATACACCGGCGCGTTGAAGGTCCGGAAAATGATCTCGTGGGCCTTCATGTCGCCGCGCCTGGCCCGGGCCAGAATATCCGGATCGACAGCCCTGTTTGCGAATCCCGCCATATCGAGAGTTTAGATGCCGCGCAAGGCCATTTGGTTGCACATTTGCTAACGCACGGCCTGCGGGGCACGGAATTGCATCGAATTGCCGCGGTGGTAGAGTACCTGCCGTCCGGAACCCTGCCCGGGTGGCGGAATTGGTAGACGCGGTAGACTCAAAATCTATTGTCCGCAAGGACGTGCGAGTTCAAGTCTCGCCCCGGGCACCAAAAAGGCAGGCCAATGGCCTGCTTTTTTGGTGCCCGAAGGGCTCTAGTTAACTTCGGCCTCCGGCCGAAAGAAAAGGCGCCGGGCCGACCCCGGATTGGGAGTCGAACCGGCGCCCGTCGAGCGGCAAGTGGTCGCGCTTACAGCGTAGTCAAAAGCGCGTCTGAGATCGCCTGGACCTCGTCAGACGTCAGCGTGCTCAAAAAGCCCATTCCGCCTTCGTTGTTGTCTATCGCGCGCTGGATGCCGGCCGCCGTCCGATTATTGATATCGGAGTTACCGATCGGATTGTGGCAACGCTCGCAGTTGTCTGCATAGAGTACGAAGCCGTTCAGCGAGATCGTTGTCGACGCCGTCACGGTGACCATGTCCGGGTCGCTGTCCAGATTGCCATCGTTGACGACCAGCGTTGCGACATAGTCGCCGTCGACATCGGGCGTAAAGGACGGCGTCGCGGTGTCGGCGCCACTCAAAGTCGCCGAACTTCCCGCCGGCGCAGACAGTGTCCAGGCGTGGGTGATCGTGTCGCCGTCGGGATCGCTGCTGTCGGTGCCGTCCAGCGCGACCGCCGAGCCGGTGTTAACTGACTGATTGGGGCCGGCGTCGGCCACCGGCGCGCGATTGGCCGGCGGCGTCGCAGACGCGGTCACGGTTACAGAATCCGGCGCGCTGTCGAGCTCGCCGTCGTTGACGACGAGCGTACCAATGTAGTCGCCGTCAACGTCCGTCGTGAAACTCGGCATAGCGGTGTCGGCGGCGTTCAGCATCGCGGCACTGCTCGCGGGAACTTCCAGCGACCAGCCGTACGTGATCGTGTCGCCGTCCGGGTCGCTGCTGCCGCTGCCGTCGAGCATCGCGCCGGTGCCGGTCGCGACGTTCCGGTCGTCACCAGCATTCGCGACCGGCGGCCGGTTCTCGGTCGGCGGCGGCGTCACGTCGGTTTCGTCCGCGATGATCGTGTCGGCCACGAAACATCCGTCCGAGCCTTCCTCGCCATAAACGTCGATCATCAGCTCCGGCTGCAGGTCGGCATATTCGCCGCGCTCGCTAACGAGGCGCCCTTCGACGAGCTCCACGAGAAAGATATCGGTGTCGGTCGGCACGTCAACGCAGCGGTCGCCGGTTTCGGTCGCGACCATCAGCCTGCGATCGTCGCCGGCAGTCAGGATCTGGCCGCGCAGCACATCGTCATCGCTGACGTCGAGGTCGAGGATCGCCAGCACGGTTTTCAGCCGATCCGGGTCGGAATCCGACAGCATCAGCACGCCGTCGAACAGGCCCATCACGCCGTCGGCGATCGCGCTGTCGTCGAGCAGAACGCCACGTCGCGAGTAGACCTTCGAACCGTCCTGCAATTGAGCCGTCACGATCGACGCATCGACGAAGCCCTGACCCGGCGCAATCAGCAAGTCGAAACGCCGCTGGTCATCGATACCGGCCTGCGCCGTGCCCTTCACGCGAGCGAATGTGCCCGCTTCGCCGAGTTCGATCACCGTCGCAGCGAGCGTCAGCCGCCGATCGCTGATGCCGCCTGAATCGTCGTCGGAATCGCTATCGGAATCGTCGTCGGAATCGCTATCGGAATCGCTATCGGAATCGTCGTCGGAATCGTCGTCCGAACTCGCGGACAAACGGATCCGGTCATCACGCCCGGAGATGAAGCCGATCACGGTGGCCGGATCGCCGGTCATGATCGCGCCAAAATCGGCGGGATCGCCGGTTGGCGTGAAGATGCCAGTATCCACCGCAGTCGTCACCTCGACGCAATGCAGATCGTCTGAATCGAAGTCGCTATCGTCGTCGAGGTCAGACATCAGCTCTTTCTGACACAGCTCGAAGCGCCCGGTATCCGCGTCCACCCGGCCGATGCGCCCGAAGATTCTCGACAGGCGTCCCGCCTCGACGTCGTCGAGCACGCGGACGAAGACGACGGGGCGGAAATGATACTTGCCGTTACCGCCGGAGTGAATCTTGATCGACTTCTTGACGTCGAAGTCCATCTCGATCACCAGTGACCCGCCGTCGGTCACGAGGAACGAACCGCGCGGGTTCAGGTCGATCTTGCCGTTGGCCGGCAGCTTCGGCCGAATGGACTCGTCGACAGTTCCGTCGTCATTCAAGCTAACGAGCTCGAGGTCGGTTACCGTCAGCCGGATTTTTTCGTAGCTGCCGGCATTGACGTCGGCGACCGCGAATAACTCGGAAAAACTGGCGAGGGCCTTCAGGTCGATCGTCTCGATGCCGTCGAAAACGATTACCGGGCCGTCGTCGCCGAGCAACTCGATGCGGGTGATCGTCGCGAGAATTCGATCGAAACGATCGGACGGGGCATCGGTGATTACAATGCCGACAGTACCCAGCTGCGGACCGGACGGCTGGCCGCCGGTACCCGGGCCGGCAACGGCGCCGTCGCCAGAACC
>JBPCXI010000274.1:0-16193 GCA_051008895.1 Gammaproteobacteria bacterium
CCGGACGACCGGATCGAGATATACCGGCCGCTGAGCGCCGATCCGCGCGAGGCACGTCGGCAGCGCGCGGCTTTGAAATAGCCCGGGGACACTCTGGTGTCGCCGAAGTCGGCGACACCAGAGTGTCCCCATCTCACGTCGGCTCGACCGGCACGTCTTTCAGGATGCGGCTCACCCGATCGCCGTCGAAATGCACGATCATCCAGCTGCGCTCGGCCTTGCGGCTGCGGCCCTGGCGGAAATAATAGATGTAGTCCCAGCGCGCCGGGTGAAACGTATCCTCGATCACCGGGGTGCCGAGCAGGAATCGCACCTGGCTGCGGGTCATGCCGACCTGGACGGCATCGATGTCGGTGTCTTCGAGCAGATTACCCTGTTGTACGTCCACACGATAAACGCAGGCGCCGAGCAGGATCACCGTCAGCAATATGACGGCCCTGCCGGCTCGCCATAGCGGCCGTGAATGATCGGACAAAGACGACATCGTTTTTGAGCGCAATCCGCAACTGGGCGATAATCGGGCCGAATCATAGCGCATTGGCCTGTGTCGATCATCGGGGCCGATCATCGGGCCGTCGCCCCGGGGAGTTTCATTGGAAAGCCAGGATCTCAAGAAGGCGGGACTCAAGGTTACCGCGCCGCGTCTCAAGATACTGCGATTGCTCGAGGAGAGCGTCGAGCATCATTTCGGCGCCGAGGACATCTACCGAAAACTCAATGAGAACGGCAACGAGATCGGTCTGGCCACGGTGTATCGCGTGCTCGCGCAATTCGAGCAGGCCGGGCTCGTCACGCGCCACAACTTCGAGGGTGACCGCGCGGTTTACGAGCTGAACGACGGCACGCACCACGATCACATGGTGTGCATGGAGACCGGGAAAGTCATCGAGTTCGTCAATACGGATATCGAGGCGCTGCAGCGGAGTATCGCCGATGCGCACGGCTACGAGCTGGTCGACCATAGCTTCGTGCTGTTCGTGCGCCCGAAGCGTTAGCGGCGGCGCCTAACCCGTCTGCAGCATTTCTTCCGCGTGGGCGCGGGTCGTCGCGGTAATCTCGACGCCGCCGAGCATGCGCGCGATCTCTTCGATGCGTGCATCCGCAGACAGCGGGCCGACCGACGTCCGCGTCGACGCGCCGTCAACGACCTTGGCGACGCGCAGGTGCTGATTCGCCTGGCTCGCAACCTGCGGCAAATGGGTGACGCACAGGACCTGCCGGTTCTGCGCGAGTTCGCGTAGTCGCCCGCCGACGATTTCCGCCACACCGCCGCCGACGCCGGCGTCGACCTCGTCGAAGATCAGCGTCGGTACCGCGGCGGCCGACATCGCGACGACCTGCAGCGACAGGCTGATGCGCGACAGTTCGCCCCCGGATGCAACCCGGGACAGCGGCCCGGGCGCCTGACCGGGATTTGGCGCGGTCAGAAATTCCACGCGATCGGCGCCGGTTGCTCCGGGCTCGTCGCCTGGCGCCGGGGTAACGTCGACGTCGAAGCGGCCGTCCGGCATGCCCATCGACTGCATGTGCGTGCTGACCTTCCCGGCGAGCATCTTGCCGGCCTTGCGCCTCGCGCGCGTCAGCTTCTCGGCCGCTGCGTGTGCAGTTGCTCCGAGTTCCGCGGCGCGCTGCTCGAGTTCTGCCAGCCGCTCGCTGCTCGTGTCCAGGCGAGACAATTCAGCGTGCAGGTCGGCGAGCGAGTCGGGCAGGGCGCGGGCTTCGACGCGATGCCGTCGCGCGAGATCGTGAAACGCGGCGAGGCGCTGCTCGAGCCGGGATTGTTCGGCTGGATCGTGTTCGAGCTGTCCGAGCCTGTGGCGCATCGCATCCGCCGCCTCGGCGAACAGTATTTCCGCCTCCGCGAGCAGCGTTGACGCGGTCGCGAGCTCCATGTCGAGCTCGACGAGAACGTCCAGTTCTCGACGCGCCTGCGACAGCATCGCGTGTGCCGATGCATTGTCCTCTTCGTAGGTTTGCTGGAGCGCGTCGTTGACCCCCGCCGCGATGCGACCGCTGTTCGCCGCGAGCTTGTGCAGGCGCTCGAGTTCCTCGAATTCGCCCGCTTGCGGGTTCAGCGCTTCCAGCTCGGCGATCTGGTGACGGAGCCAGTCGGCGCGCTCCGAGCGGTCCGCTTTCGCGTCCCGCAAGGCCTCGAATTCGTCGCGAGCACTCGACCATGCCGCGTGCGCCGCACGCATCTTATCCAGCAGCGCAGCGTGCCCGCCGACGTCGTCGACGACATCGCGTTGCACGCGCGCGTGACGCAGCGATTGATGCGATTGCTGCCCGCAGATGTCGACCAGTTGCTCGCCCAGCTCGCGAAGCATCTGCATCGGCGCGCTGCGGCCGTTGACATAGCCGCGCGAGCGACCGTCCGCGGATACGATCCGCCGCAGGATGCAGTCGTCGTCCTCGTCGAGGTCGTTTTCGCGGAGCCATGCGCCGAGGTCGGCGCGATCGCCCACGTCGAACGTGGCCGTTATCTCGCAGCGATCCGCGCCGGTGCGAATCGCTTTACTGTCTGCGCGCTCGCCCAGTGCCAGCGCGAGCGCATCGACGAGGATCGATTTGCCCGCGCCGGTCTCGCCGGTTAACGCGGTGAAGCCGGTGCCGAATTCGAGCTCGACTTCGTCGATCACGGCCAGGTTGCGGATATTGAGCTGCGTCAGCACTGCGAATCAGTCGGGCGAAGACTTCCGGCGATTGCTGCGACCCCAGTGGAGCTTGCTGCGCAGGATTTCGAAATAGTCATATCCGGCCGGATGAATCAGATTCACGCGCCGCTCGGCCGCGGCGACGCGCAGTGTGTCGCCGGCCTCGATGATTCCCGACACCTCGCCGTCGCAATTGACTTCGGCGCGGTCGTCGCCGACCTGCACCTCGGTAATGCACTCGCCGGGTATGACGATCGGCCGGTCGCTGAGCGTATGCGGGCAGATCGGCGCGAGCACGATCACGTCGAGATCGGGCGCGACGATCGGGCCGCCGACGCTCAGTGCGTACGCGGTCGACCCGGTCGGCGTGGCAACGATGAACCCGTCGCCGCCGTGCGAGTTCACGAAGCGGCCGTCGACGTAACTGTGATACTCGAGCATCCGTCCCGTCGTCTGGCGTTTGACGACCACGTCGTTGAGCGCGAGCCCGCAATCCCGCGATTTGCCGTCGGAGATGATCTCAGCGCGCAGCATCATCCGCTGTTCGCTGACGTAGTCACCGGCAAGCACGCGATTGAGCGGTTCGAAATTGTCACTCGGCGACATGTCCGCGAGGTAGCCGAGGCGCCCGCGGTTCAGACCGAGCACGGGGATGCCGGCCCGCGCGGCTTCGCGCGCAGCATGCAGCATCGCGCCGTCGCCGCCGATGGCGATGATCAGCTTCGCGCTATCGGCCAGGCTCGCGGCCGCGACTGCCGACACTGTGGCGGGCAGTGCGTCCGCCGGGGCGCCGGCGTCGACGAAGACCGTCGCGCCGAGCGTCGGCAGGTGGTTGGCAACCGCGGCTGCCGATTCGGCGATCAGCGGATCGCGCAGGTTGCCCATCAGTGCGATCGTGTCGAATTTGGTCGTCATCCCGCAACATTACCGCTGCCGGGATTTGCGGGGCAAGGGGCAGACCCCGCAGATGGCGTTCAGGCAGCCTGGTGATGCCGAGTCAGATCGATTTTCTCGTCGATTCCGGCGGGCGTCGCGATGGCGTCCGCATCCCGCAAGCCGCTGCCGGCCAGCATTGCGCGCCGCAGCTGGCGCGTGCCCACGCGCCGCTCCGGGAAATCGATCCAGCGATGATTCTGTGTGTGTTGCGTCATAGCCGTCACCTTCTGTCAGGACCTGCTACAGAGTATCCGGGCGCACGGCGCGCGCGTCTGGTGGAAATCAGTCAGGTGGTGGTCCCGGGACCGCACCGCGCAGTGGCCGGGACATGCCGGATTTGACTAAACGCAGGTGCCGCGGCCGCTTGACAGCCAGCGGGCGCGGTTGCAAGGTTTCTGCAACCGGTATTTGCGTCGGAAATCGCCAGCATGACGACCGCCAACGACAACGACTACACGGAGCCATCGGATCGCGCGCAGCGCATACTGCGCGTGCTCGTGGAGCACTATATCCGCGAGGGACAGCCGATCGGCTCGCGCACACTGTCGAAGGATTCGGGCCTTCACCTGAGCCCCGCGACGATTCGTAACGTGATGTCGGATCTCGAGGAGCTCGGCTTCGTTGCGGCGCCACACACGTCTGCGGGTCGGGTGCCCACGGCCAAGGGCTATCGGTTTTTCGTCGACACGCTATTGCGGCTGCGGCCACCCGCCGAGCGAGAGGTTTCGCAGCTGAACGAGCGGCTGCAGGAGGAATCGACGACCGGCGGGAAAGCCATGGCTACGACCGCATCTTCGGCGCTGTCGGCGCTGACGAGCCTTGCCGGTCTGGTCACGCTGCCGCGGCAGCAGCGCGTGACGCTGCGGCAGATCGAGTTTCTGCCGCTGTCCGACCTCCGCGTGCTCGCAATCCTCGTCGTCAACGACTCCGAGGTCGAGAATCGCATTATTCATGTCGAGCGCGCCTACACCGCCGAGGAATTGCGCGCCGCGTCGAACTACCTGACCGAGCACTTCGCCGGGCGCGACCTCAGGGACGTGCGCGGCGAGCTCGTGCAGCGGCTGCGTGACACCCGTGAGACCGTGAATCAGATGATGGTCGACGCGGTCAGCATCGCGCAGATGGCGTTCGATGCCGGCGCCGAGCCATCGGCTTTCGTGCTGTCGGGTCAGACCAAGCTGATGGAATTCGACGAACTGTCGGACGTCGACAAGCTGCGTCAGCTGTTCGAGGCCTTCAATCAGCAGCGCGAGATCCTGCATCTGCTCGACCGCAGCATCGCCGCGGACGGTGTCCAGATCTTCATCGGGGAAGAATCGGGCTACCAGATTCTCGACGAGTGCAGTATCGTGACCGCGCCGTACCGGATAGACGACGACACGGTCGGGGTACTCGGCGTCATCGGCCCCACGCGCATGGCGTACGAGCGGGTGATACCGATCGTCGACATTACCGCGAAATTGATGGGGTCGGCCTTGAATTCGGGCCACTAGACCCCAGATCCAGCCAAACGCGTCCGGTACCCGGCATTTCGCGATGCCGGGCGGCGGCGATGTGTTTGCGCACGGAGGATTCGATGACGGACAACAATGAGCGGCACACCGAGGTCGCCGAGGTCGAGCAGGCCGCGGCCGAGCAGCCCGACGAGGAGCTGCGCGAAGCGCCGGCGAACGACGTCGAGGCGCTGGAGCAGGCGCGCGCGGATGCAGAAGATAATCTCAATAAATACATGAGATTAGCGGCTGAAATGGAGAATCTACGTAAGCGCACGACGCGGGACGTGGAACACGCGCACAAGTTTGCGCTCGAGCGTTTCGCCGGGGAGTTGCTGGCCGTTACCGACAGCCTGGAAATGGGTCTCGCGGCCGGCGACGCGGCATCGGTCGACAGCGTGCTGGAAGGCACCCGGGCGACGCTGAAATTATTGCTGGGCGCGCTGGAAAAGTCGGGCGTCGCCGTCGTCGATCCCGAGGGCGAACCGTTCGACCCGCAATTGCACGAGGCGATGACGATGCAGCCGTCGGCCACCGCCGAGCCGGGTTCCGTGCTGACCGTCGTGCAAAAGGGCTACGTGCTGAACGGCCGCCTGCTGCGGCCCGCCCGCGTCATTGTCGCGGCCGAACCGCCCGCTGCGGACGAGGCTTGAATTCGACCGCTGCGGCCCCACCTAACGCCCATCGGTTAGCACATTAATTAGTTACGGTTTCTGGAGAGAGCAAAATGGGAAGAGTGATCGGAATCGACCTCGGCACGACGAACTCGTGCGTGGCCCTGATCGACGGCGACAAGGCGAAGGTCATCGAAAACAGCGAGGGCGATCGCACGACGCCTTCGATCGTCGCTTTTACGAAGGACGACGAGGTCCTGGTCGGGCAGGCCGCGAAGCGGCAAGCAGTGACGAATCCGACCAATACGTTGTTCGCGGTCAAGCGCCTGATCGGCCGTCGCTTCGGCGACGACGTGGTCAAACGCGACCTGGAAATGGTGCCTTACAACATCGTCGAGGCCGACAACGGTGACGCGTGGGTCGAGGCCAACGGCAAGAAAATGGCCCCGCCCGAGATTTCGGCGCGCGTGCTGATGAAGATGAAGAAGACGGCAGAGGATTATCTCGGCGAAGAAGTTACCGAGGCCGTTATCACCGTGCCCGCGTATTTCAACGATTCGCAACGTCAGGCCACGAAAGATGCGGGCAAAATCGCCGGACTCGATGTCAAGCGCATCATCAACGAGCCGACTGCGGCCGCGCTGGCCTACGGCATGGACAAGCAGCATGGCGATCGCAAGCTGGCGGTCTACGACCTCGGCGGTGGCACGTTCGACATTTCGATCATTGAAATTGCCGAGATCGACGGCGAACACCAGTTCGAAGTGCTGGCGACGAACGGCGACACGTTCCTCGGCGGTGAGGACTTCGACCTGCGCATCATCGACTACCTCGCGAGCGAGTTCGAGAAAGAGAGCGGCGTCGATATCCGTACGGATCCGCTGGCGATGCAGCGCCTGAAGGAAGCCGGCGAAAAGGCCAAGATCGAGCTGTCGTCATCGCAGCAGACGGAAGTCAATCTGCCTTACATCACGGCCGATGCGAGCGGACCCAAGCACCTGAACATCAAGCTGACCCGGGCCAAACTCGAGTCACTGGTCGAGGGGCTGATCAAGCGCACCATCGAGCCGTGCAAGATCGCGCTGAATGACGCCGGACTGAAGGTCGGCGAGATCGACGAGATTATCCTCGTCGGCGGCCAGACGCGGATGCCGAAGGTCGTCGAAGAGGTCAAGGACTTCTTCGGCAAGGAACCCCGCAAGGACGTGAATCCCGACGAGGCCGTCGCGATGGGCGCCGCAATCCAGGCGGGCGTGCTCTCCGGCGACGTCAAGGACGTGTTGCTGCTCGACGTGACGCCGCTGTCGCTCGGCATCGAGACGCTCGGCCAGGTCATGACGAAGCTGATCGACAAGAATACGACGATCCCGACGAAAGCCTCGCAGACGTTCTCGACCGCGGACGACAACCAGACCGCGGTGACGATTCACGTGCTGCAGGGCGAGCGCGAGCGGGCGACGGACAATAAGTCGCTCGGCAGGTTCGACCTGGCCGACATCCCGCCGGCGCCGCGCGGTCTGCCGCAAATCGAGGTCACGTTCGACATCGATGCCAACGGCATTCTGAATGTTTCCGCCAAGGACAAGGCCACGGGCAAGGAGCAGAAGATTGTCATCAAGGCATCGAGCGGTTTGTCCGATGGCGAAATCGAGCAGATGGTGTCCGATGCCGAAGCACACGCCGAGGAAGACAAAAAATTCCGCGAACTCGTCGAAGTGCGCAACCAGGCCGATGCGCTGGTGCACGCGACCGAGAAATCGCTCGAGGACCTTGGCGAGAAGGTCGAGCCGACGGAACGCGCGGCGGCCGAAGCTGCTGTATCCGACCTGAAGGAAGCGCTGAAGGGCGACGACCACGACACGATAGAGGCCAAGAGCAAGGCACTGGCTGAAGCGTCGGCGACGCTGGCGCAGAAAGCATACGAGCAGGCGCAAGCGCAGGAAGACGCCGGGGCTGCGCCGGGTGCCGACGACGGGGCGCAGGCGGCGGACGACGGCGTCGTCGATGCCGAATTCGAAGAGGTCAAGGACGACGAGTCCAAGGCCGGTTGATTGGCCGCATGGGGTCGAATGGGGACACTCCCCGGGGGAGTGTCCCCGGTTTCGCGTGTCCCCGGTTTCGGCTTCGGCGTATCTGGAAACTAGTGAGCGAATCCTAAGCACATGGCCAAACGCGATCTCTACGAAGTCCTCGGTGTCGAGCGCGATGCAGCGGAAGCCGACATCAAGAAGAGCTACCGACGCCTCGCGATGAAGCACCATCCGGATCGAAATCCGGACGATGCGGCGGCAGAAGCCGCGTTCAAGGAAGCGAAGGAGGCCTACGAAGTCCTGTCCGATCCGCAGAAGCGGGCGGCCTACGACCAGTACGGGCACGACGGCATCGAAGCAGGCGCCGGTATGGGCGGAGGTTTCGGCGCGGGCGACTTCGGCGACATCTTCGGCGACGTATTCGGCGATATTTTCGGTGGTCGCGGTCGCGGCCAGTCCAACGTTTTTCGCGGTGCGGACCTGCGTTATGAACTGGCGCTCGACCTCGGTCAGGCCGTGTTCGGAGAAACCGTCAACGTCGAACTGCCCACGCTCGTCGCGTGCGAGACCTGCGACGGTTCCGGCGCGAAGGCGGGTTCGGGACCCGTGACCTGTACGACCTGCGGCGGCCAGGGGCAGGTTCGGCGCCAGCAGGGCTTTTTCTCAATCCAGCAAACCTGTCCGAGCTGTCGCGGCACCGGCACCACGATCGAGGATCCGTGCGACGACTGCCACGGGGCCGGCCGCCAGCAGAAGACCAAGACACTGGCGGTCAAGGTGCCGCCGGGCGTCGACAATGGCGATCGCATCCGGTTATCCGGGGAGGGCGAGGCCGGCCAGAACGGCGGTCCGCCCGGTGACCTGTACGTCGACATTCGCGTGCGTCCGCACGAAATTTTCACCCGCGACGGCGGCGATCTGTCGTGCACCGTGCCCGTCAGCTTCGCAACCGCGGTGCTCGGTGGTAACGTGACGGTGCCGACGCTCGACGGCGAGGTGAGTCTGAAAGTGCCGCCCGAGACACAGTCGGGCAAGGTGTTCCGGGTCCGCGGCAAAGGCGTGCGGCCGGTGCGCAGCCATGCGAACGGCGACCTGTATTGTCGCGTCGACGTCGAGACGCCGGTGAAGCTGACCGGCGAGCAGAAGGACCTGGTGCAAAAGTTCGAAGATTCGCTGCGCCAGGGCGGCGATCGACATCGACCGCGCTCGAGTTCATGGAAGGACGGCGTGCGACGCTTTTTCGAGAGCATCGGTTCCTGACCGACGCTCCGCCGGAGTTCTGAGACGAATGGACAACGTAGTGCGTATCGCCGTTCTCGGCGCCAACGGGCGAATGGGGCAGACGCTCGTGCGGCTGATTGCCGAGGACGCGTCGCTGCAACTCGTGGGCGCGGCGACGGAACCCGGTCATGCGACGCTTGGCAAGGACGTGGGACTCGTTGCCCATGCGGACGCGCTGGGCATAACGCTGACCGACGATCCCGTGGTCGCGGTGACCGATGCCGACGTCGCCATTGATTTCACGCTGCCGGATGCAACGGCGGGCAATGTCGCTGCGTGCATCGCGAACGACGTCGAACTCGTCATCGGCACTACAGGCCTCTCTGACGATCATTACGAGTTGCTGGCCGACGCCGCCCGCGAAATCGCCGTGGTCTACGCTCGCAATATGAGCATCGGCATTAACGTGATCTCGGAGCTCGCGCGTCTCGCGAGCCACGCACTGGGTGACGACTACGACGTCGAGATCACCGAGGCGCATCATCGGCACAAGGTCGATGCGCCGTCGGGCACGGCGCTGCAGCTCGGCGAGGCGGTGGCGGAGGGCCGCGGCGATCGCCTGGCCGACGTCGCGTGCTACAACCGCAATGACGAGTCGCAAGCGCGCGAACCCGGCAGCATCGGTTTCGCGGCCCTGCGCGGCGGGAGTATCGTCGGTGATCATTCGGTGATGCTGGCCGGCGACGAGGAAATCGTGGAATTGAGCCATCGCGCGATTCACCGTACGGCCTTCGCCCGCGGCGCACTGCGCGCGGCCCGCTGGATCGTCGAGCAATCACCCGGGCTGTACTCGATGAATGACGTGCTTGGGCTGCGTGGCCGATGACTTCCGGGGATCCGGTCGGCTACAATACGCCGGGTCCCAAATCGATCATCCAGCGGCCGTCGCCCGGGGCGACAATCGCTGAGTGAAGAAATCCGGCGGGCGGGATCCACTTGTGGGTCCCGCCCGTTTCGTGCATCTGCACGTCGAAAAAACGCGTCGGGGCGCCCCGGAGGAATGGACGAGGTATATCAGGTGACGGAACCGGCCATACTGGCACTAGAAGACGGCACGATATTCAAGGGCATATCGGTCGGCGCACCCGGCAAGACCATCGGCGAAGTGGTTTTCAATACCGCAATGACGGGCTACCAGGAGATCCTGACCGACCCGTCCTATTGTCGACAGATCGTGACGTTGACCTATCCTCATATCGGCAACACCGGTACGACCAGTGACGATAACGAGAGCGGGCAGATTTACGCCGCCGGTCTCGTGATTCGGGATTTGCCGGTCACGTCGAGCAGCTGGCGCGAAGAGCTGCCGTTTCGCGACTTCCTCGAACGCGGCGGGCTCGTCGCGATCGCCGAGATCGACACCCGTCGCCTCACGCGCATTCTGCGCGACAAGGGAGCGATGTCGGGTTGCATCATGACGGGCGACGTCAATCACGCCACGGCGGTCGAGCACGCGCAACGCTTTCCCGGCCTGTCCGGCATGGATCTCGCGCGCATCGTGACGACGCAGGAACGCTATCAGTGGAGTATGGGCGTGAACTGGCCGCCGGTCGATGTGCTGCCGGGCAAGCGCGTGTCCACCTACAACGTGGTCGCCTACGATTTCGGTATCAAGCGCAATATCCTGCGTCTGCTCGTCAGCCATAACTGCCGGGTTGTCGTCGTGCCGGCGAAGACCAGCGCCGAAGAGGTTTTCGCACTGAATCCGGATGGGGTATTCCTGTCGAACGGTCCAGGCGACCCGGAGCCTTGCGAGTATGCGATCGATGCGATCCGGAAGATCCTCGATACCGGCATACCGGTCTTCGGAATCTGCCTCGGTCACCAGCTGCTGGCGCTGGCCAGCGGCGCGAAGACCCTGAAGATGAAGTTCGGGCATCACGGCGCGAATCACCCGGTGCAGGACCTCGAAACCGGGCAGGTCGCGATCACGAGTCAGAACCACGGATTTGCAGTCGATGAGGAATCGCTGCCGGAGAACCTGCGTCCGACGCACCGGTCCTTGTTCGATAATTCACTTCAGGGAATCGCCAGAACTGATTGTCCTGCCTTTGGTTTCCAGGGTCATCCGGAAGCGAGCCCGGGGCCGCACGACCTGCTGCCGATCTTCAGCCGGTTCGTCACCCAGATGCAGGCCAGGCGCGCGTCGGCGACCGCCGTGATGCCGGCCACGCGTGAGGCGGGCTGAGCGGAGATGCCTAAACGCACAGACATCGAGAGCGTCCTGATCATCGGTGCCGGCCCGATCGTGATCGGTCAGGCCTGCGAGTTCGACTACTCCGGCGCGCAGGCCTGCAAGGCGCTGCGAGAGGAGGGCTATCGCGTCATCCTGGTCAATTCGAACCCGGCGACGATCATGACGGATCCGGAGATGGCGGACTCGATCTACATCGAACCGGTGCACTGGCGGACCGTCGAAAAGATCATCGAGAAGGAGCAGCCGAACGCGCTGCTGCCGACGATGGGTGGCCAGACCGGTCTGAACTGCGCGCTCGACCTCGTACGCGAGGGCGTGCTGAAAAAGCATGACGTGGAATTGATCGGCGCGTCGCGCGAAGCGATCGACACGGCGGAGGATCGCGACAAGTTTCGGCAGGCAATGCAGGATATCGGCCTCGATGTGCCGCGCTCGTACATCGCACACACGATGGCTGAGGCGCTGGAGGTCCAGGAAAAGATTGGCTTCCCGACGATCGTGCGGCCGTCGTTTACGCTCGGCGGTTCCGGCAGCGGCATCGCGTATAACCGCGAGGAATTCGAGACGATCGTGGCGCGCGGCCTCGACCTGTCACCGACGACCGAGGTGCTGCTCGAGGAGTCGGTCATCGGCTGGAAGGAATTCGAGATGGAGGTCGTTCGCGATAAGGCGGACAACTGCATCATCATCTGTTCGATCGAGAACGTCGACGCGATGGGCGTGCACACCGGTGACTCGATCACCGTCGCGCCGGCGCAAACACTGACGGACAAGGAATACCAGGGTTTGCGTGACGCGTCGATTGCGGTGTTGCGGCGCATAGGCGTCGAGACCGGCGGCTCGAACGTGCAGTTCGCGATCAGCCCGGTGGATGGCAGGATACTGATCATCGAGATGAATCCGCGCGTGTCGCGATCTTCGGCGTTGGCGTCGAAGGCGACCGGTTTCCCGATCGCCAAGGTCGCCGCGAAACTCGCGATCGGTTACACGCTCGACGAGTTGCAGAACGACATTACCGGCGGCGCCACGCCGGCGTCGTTCGAGCCGGCAATCGACTACGTCGTGACCAAGGTGCCGCGGTTCACGTTCGAGAAGTTCGCCGGCGCGAATGATCGGCTGACGACGCAGATGAAGTCGGTCGGCGAGGTCATGGCGATCGGGCGCACGTTCCAGGAATCAATGCAGAAGGCTCTGCGCGGCCTCGAGACCGGCATCGACGGGCTCGTTGAGATATTTCCGTCCGCGCCGTCCGAGGACGATCTCGAGCACCTGCGTCATGAACTGCGCATGCCCGGTCCCGACCGCTTGCTGTTCGTCGCGGATGCGTTCCGGGTCGGGATGCCCGGTCCGGAGATCGCGCAGGCCTCGGGCATCGACCCCTGGTTCCTCGCGCAGATCGAGAATCTCGTCGAAGAGGAGCGCGAGGTGCGTGACGCCGGGCTGGCATCTTTAAATCGCGAGCGACTGCGCCGACTCAAACGCAAGGGCTTTTCCGACAGTCGCCTCGCGCACCTGCTGGAGACGAAAGAAAGCGTCGTGCGCCAGTATCGCGAGCAGGCGAACCTGCGCCCGGTCTTCAAGCGCGTCGACACCTGCGCGGCCGAGTTTGCCACGACGACTGCGTATATGTACTCGACGTACGAGGAAGAGTGCGAGTCCGAGCCGACGGATCGCGACAAGATCATGATTCTCGGCGGCGGGCCGAACCGCATCGGCCAGGGCATCGAGTTCGATTATTGCTGCGTGCATGCGGCGCTCGCGCTGCGTGAGGCCGGGTTCGAGACGATCATGGTGAACTGCAACCCGGAGACTGTCTCGACGGACTACGACACCTCCGACCGGCTCTACTTCGAGCCGCTGACGTTCGAGGACGTGATGGCGGTCATCGAGCGCGAACAACCGAAAGGCGTGATCGTGCAGTACGGCGGACAGACGCCGCTGAAGCTCGCGCGCGCACTCGAAGCGGCGGGCGCACCCATCATCGGCACGAGCCCGGACTCGATCGACCTCGCCGAGGATCGCGAGCGCTTCCAGCAGCTGTTGCAGCGGCTGAACCTGAAGCAGCCGCCGAACTGCATTGCACGCAATGAGGATGATGCGGTGTCGATGGGTACCGAAGTCGGCTATCCGCTCGTGGTCCGCCCGTCGTACGTGCTGGGCGGGCGCGCGATGGAAATCGTGCACACCGAGGATGACCTGCGCACTTACATGACCGGTGCGGTCGAGGTGTCGAACGACGCGCCGGTGCTGCTCGATCGGTTTCTCGACCAGGCCGTCGAAGTCGACGTCGATGCGATTTGCGACGGCAATAACGTGCTGATCGGCGGCATCATGGAGCACATCGAGCAGGCCGGTGTGCATTCCGGCGATTCCGGTTGCTCGCTGCCGCCGGCCACGCTCAGCAAGGAGCTGCAGGATCAGATTTCCGACCAGGTTGTTGCGCTCGCGAAGGCGCTGAAAGTCATTGGGCTTATGAACGTGCAGTTCGCGATCCAGAACGGCGTAATTTACCTGCTGGAGGTCAATCCGCGTGCATCGCGGACCTCGCCATTCGTGTCAAAGGCGACGGGCATGCCGATGGCGAAAATCGCGGCACGGGCAATGGTTGGTATCGACCTCGAGGAACAGAATGCGGTCGTGCCGTGCGTGCCGGCTTATTGCTCGGTCAAGGAATCCGTGTTCCCGTTCGCGAAATTCCCGGACGCGGACCCGATCCTCGGGCCGGAGATGAAGTCGACCGGCGAGGTGATGGGCACCGGGCGGTCGTTCGCCGAGGCCTACGCGAAGGCGCAGCTCGCGTCCGGCGTGAATCTGCCGCGCAATGGTCAGGCGCTGCTGTCGGTGCGCGACCGCGACAAGCCCGGATGCCTGAAGCTCGCCAACATACTGATCGAGCGGGGCTTCGACATCGTCGCGACGGACGGGACCGCACGCTACCTGGCCGAGAACGGCGTGGCGTGCCGGCGCGTCAACAAGGTTCGTGAAGGTCGGCCGCACATTGTCGACATGATCAAGAACGGCGAGATCGCTTTCGTGACCAACACGACCGAGGGCAAGAAGGCGATTCGCGAATCGGAGTCGATTCGCGCCGCCGCGGTTCAGAACAAGGTGACTTATTACACGACGCTGGCGGCGGCGATGGCGACCAGCATGGCCCTCGATCATCTCGACGGCGGCGACGTCAACAAGCTGCAGGACCTGCACGCCGAAAACGAGATGCCCGCGTGACCAAGCATCCGATCACGCAGCGTGGCGCGGATCAGCTGCGCGAGGAGCTGAAACGCCTGAAATCCGACGACCGCCCGCGGATCGTAACGGCGATCGCTGAAGCGCGCGCCCATGGCGATCTGAAAGAGAATGCCGAATACCATGCGGCCAAGGAAGAGCAAGGGTTCGCCGAGGGTCGCATTCGCGAGATCGAGGCCAAGCTTTCCACCGCCGACGTCATAGACGTCACGCGATTCGGTACCACCGGCAAGGTCATCTTCGGTGCGACGGTCGACATCGTCGACGAGGACAGCGACGCGGAGGCGACGTATCAGATCGTCGGCGAGGACGAGGCCGACATCGCATCCGGACGGATTTCGATCGGATCGCCGATAGCGCGGTCGCTGATCGGCAAGGAAGCCGGGGACGTAGCGGTCGTTAACGCGCCCGGTGGCGAGAAATCCTATGAAATCGTCGAGGTACGCTACGTCTGACGCCGGCGCTCTCGGCTACGGGAGCGCAATAACCGGCTTGTCGCCATTGCGACGGAATAAAATCGCGATGTTGCCGATGCGGCCGACGAGGTCAGCCGCCGAATGGTCCACGATTTCCCGCAGCGCCGCGTCGCGCGATTCGCGGTCGCCGACCCGGATCCTGACCTTGATCAGTTCGTGATGATCCAGGTTGCGATCGAGTTCGGCGGTGACGCCCGGCGATACGCCGCTGTTGCCGACGTGCACGACGGGTTTCAGATCATGGGCGAGGCCGCGCAGGTATTTTTTCTGTTTGTCGTCCAGCATGGTTGCGGGATTATAGGGTGTGATGCCAGGGTCGCGTAATAGGGTCAGGGTCGCGTAATGGGGCCAGGTCGCGTAATGGAGAAAGCGTCGAGCGGAGTTCGATGAGCAAAGGATCATCCAGCAAGCGCTGGCTGCGTCGCCAGGACAAGGACGAATTCGTCAAGCGTGCCCGTGCCGAGGGCTGGCGCTCCCGTGCTGTTTACAAATTGCTCGAGATTCAGGAGCGCGAGCGGTTGCTGCGCGCCGGTGGGCGCGTCCTGGATCTTGGCGCCGCGCCGGGCGCCTGGAGCCAATTGGCGGCGAAACTCGTCGGACCCTCCGGCGGTGTCGTGGCCGTCGATCTGCTGGCTATGGACGAAATTCCGGGCGTCGAGTTCATCCAAGGCGATTTCACCGACGAAGAGACTTATGCAAACGTGCTCGGCAGCCTCGGAGAACGCCGGTTGGACCTTGTTATGTCAGATCTGGCCCCCAATATCTCGGGTACTCGGTCGGTCGATCAGCCACGGGCCATGTATCTCGCGGAACTGGCGGCCGACATTGCAGGTCGAACCCTGAAGCCCGGTGGCGCATTGGTCGTTAAATTGTTTCACGGGGAAGGATTCGACGACTTCGTCCGGACCCAGCGCAAGGCGTACGGTAAGGTGAAGGTCAGAAAACCCGGGGCTTCCAGGCCTCAGAGCAGAGAGACCTATCTGGTAGCGACCGACTTGCGGATATAGTAGGGTGAGGCGAAGCGGGTCCGGAACGCTGGTTCAGATGTCTTAAGGGATTGAAATCTTGAACGATTTGGCAAAAAACATCATCTTATGGATCGTCATTGCAATTGTATTGTTGACGGTCTTCCAGAGCTTCGGCACCGGCGGGCGCACGACCGAACCGCTCGATTATTCGACGTTCCTCGAACTCGTCGACAGTCGCCAGATCAGCGAGGTCAATTTCGAGGGTGACACGATCAAGGGTCGGCTCGTCAGCGGCGAG
>JBPCXI010000275.1:0-29828 GCA_051008895.1 Gammaproteobacteria bacterium
TGCTCGTGCTCGCCGGCAACGAGGTGCTGCCGACCTGGCTGTTCTTTACCTACCTGCTGCACACGATGGGCGAGCTCGCGCTGAGCCCGGTCGGCCTGAGCGCGACGACGAAACTTGCGCCGCGTCGGTTCGTCGGCCAGATGATGGGTGTCTGGTTCCTCGGCGCGTCGCTCGGCAATATCCTCGCCGGCTTGCTCGCCGGCGAATTCAGCGGCGACGCGATCGGCGATTTCCCTGGCCTGTACCTGCAGATCGTTTTGACCTGCGCCGGGTTTGGCCTGCTGCTGTTGGCCTTTTCACGCCCCATTCGTCGCTTGATGGGGCCGGAAGAGTAAGTTTTTCGGCGGGCTGGCATTTACAATGCGCCTGACGGCCAACGAGAACAAAGGAGAACAAACATGTCGGCTTACCTGATCGCGATCTGCGAAGTCACGAACCCGAACGATAACTTCAAGAAGTACGCGGCCGAATCGGCCAAGCTCATCGCCGCACATGGCGGCAAGTATGCGATCCGTGGTCCTGCCGCCGCGCTCGTCAAGGGCGAGGCGCTCGCCGGCAAGGTCGTGATCATGACCGAGTGGGAATCGCTGGAGCAGCTCGAGGGATTCCTGAACGACGACGCCTACGTCAACGACGTGATGCCGCTGCGCGAGGGCACCGGCAACTACGAGATCGCGACCTACGCGGCGGCGCCCGACAGCTAGCGGCGACGAACCTTGTCAAAACCGATTATTGTCATAGTCAACGGCACGGCAGACGAAGGCTACTGGGCCGCCTACTACCTGCTGAAGAGCGGACACTTCCGCGTGCGCGCGACGGTGCGAAGGCTCGACAGCGAACGCGCGGAGCGACTGCGGCTGCTGGAGTTTGACGGGGAGCGCTGCGAACTCGTCGTGGCCGACACCGAGAACGAAGCCGCGTTGCGCGCCGCATTCGACGGCGCCTACGGAATCTACGGCACGACCGTCTACAACATTTACGCGAAGAAATATCGCGCCGACAACCCGGAAGAAATGGCGCAGGGACTGGCGCTGATCGCGGCGGCGAAAACGTGCGCTACGCTCGAGCACTTCGTCTGGCAGACGATGACGCGCTTCGACCGGCCGCCCGAGGAACTCGGCCTCGAGGCGCCGATTCACTTCCGAACGAAATGGCAGCTCGAAGAGCAGGTAAAGGAAGCCGGTTTGCCGTGGACATTTCTGCGCCAGCCCGCGTATATGCGCCAGGTCGCGTTCGGCATGCAGTTCAGAAATCGCCTCGTCTATCCGTATCCGCACGACACGCGCCTCGTATACGTCGCCGAGGAAGACCTCGGTAAGTTCGTTGCAGCAATCTTTGCAGACCGCGACGCGCACCTGCACGGGGCGGTCAATGGCGCGACCGAAGTGCTGACCCCGGTCGAACTCGCCGCGCGCGCACACGCACTGAACCCGGACTTCAGCCCGAAGTATCGCAAGGCGACGTGGATCGAGAACGCGTTCTTCGACTACGTAATCGTCGGCCTCAAACCCGCGTTCCGTTACCCGTCGCAGATCAACCAGAACCTGATGAACGGCAACTGTTTCGGTATGACGCTCGCCGACAAGCAGGCCTGCGAGGACCTGATTGCCCCGCTGAAGCTGAACACGCTCGAAGACTTCCTGCGCGAGCGTTTCGCGGCGCAGGACTGACTCAGAGCTTCGGCCCGGCGTCCGCGATCATGAAGCTGGCCTCGGCGCCGGCGACCTCGGTACCGTCGTCCGCGCGCGTCAGGCTGCCGGTCAGCATCGCGAGCTTGCCCTTGCGCTTTACGAGTCGGCCTTCGAGGTTCAATGTCGTGCCGATCGACACCGGCTGTCGATAGCGGATCTCGCAGCGCGCCGTGTAGCCGCGCGCGCCCTGCAGGAATAGCCAGTTCGCCATCACGTCGTCGAGCGCGCTGTACATGATTCCGCCGTGGAGCATCCGGTCCCAGCCGACGTGGTTCTCACCCGGCGTGAACGTCGCGCGGCACACGTCGCCGTCCATACTAAAAGCGATCCGCAGCCCCTGCGGATTCTCCGGGCCGCAGACAAAACAGTTGTTCGCGTCCGGCCGCTGTCGTTCGTCGCCCACTGCACGCCCCCGGTTGTCATATGAAGCTGCTCAGGCCATCCTATCGCAACCACCGACGAAGCTCGACGCTGACGGGACGCCACCCATGACCTACGACAACGACAATATCTTTGCCAAGATTCTGCGCGGCGAGCAGCCCGCGTTCACGGTATTCGAGAGCGATCACGCGCTCGCATTCCTCGATCTGATGCCGCAGTCCGACGGCCACACACTGGTGTTGCCGAAGTCACCAGCCGTCGACCTCTTCGACCTGGATGCGAACGCGGCCCGCGAGCTGATTGTCGCCGTCCAGCACATCGCACGCGGCGTCAAGGCCGCGTTCCAGCCCGACGGCGTCCGGTTAATGCAGTTCAACGGCACAGCCGCGGGACAAAGCGTATTCCACATCCATATGCACATCGTGCCGTGTTACGACGGACAGTCGATGCGCGGCCACGGCCGCGACATTGCACCGGCGGAAACCATGGAGAAGCATGCGGCGATGATCCGCGCAGCACTCGCCGACATCGACTGAGAGGCTAAGACAACATGCATCCGATCTATCGGCCCGATCAGGACCAGGTGCTGCTGAATGTCAGCATCCCTCGCTTTCTGTTGACGTTCCTCGCCGGCTACATCGTCGCCAGCCAGCTGAACTGGGGCATCGCAGAGTTCTTTTTGAACGACTGGGCCAGGCCTCGTCTCGACGGCTTCATGCGCGAGGGCAGTATGGCTGCCAGCGGCGCAAACATCTCGAAACTCACGTTCGGCTTCATGCTGCCGCTGTTCGTGATCGCGTTTCTGCAGGCGGCGATAATCAGGCCGGTTTCCTGGGCGGCGCGGGCGATACTGCTCGCCGTGCTGATCAGCATCGCCGCGTTCTACGGCACCTATACGTTCATCTCCGGCTGGGGCAACGTGAACTGGGCGCCGTTGATGGTCGTCGCCACCGCCGACATGATCTGCATGATCGTCGGCGCACTGATCATCGGCTTTCTGCAGCAGTGGCGCGCGCCGTAGCGCCGCGATGACTCAGAGGCTGCGCGCCGCGGCCAGCCCGACGAGCGCGGCACCGAAACCGAGCACGACCTGCAGCAGTATGTTGATCAACGCGCGCGCAAACTCCGCATCCTGTGCGAGTGACAGCGTTTCGTAAGCGAACGTCGAGAAGGTCGTAAAACCGCCGAGGATACCGACCAGCAGAAACAGCCGGGTGCCGGGCTCGAGCACCTGACGGTACTCGGCGAGGCCGCCGAGCAGCCCGATCAGCAGGCATCCCAGGACATTGACGACGAGCGTGCCGTACGGAAAATCACCGGTCGCCGCGAGCCGCTGGGTCCAGGTGCCGACGACGAAGCGCAGCACGGAACCTATGAAACCGCCCGTGCCGACGATCATGATCTGTGTCAGAAATGCGGTTTTCAAGAACCTATCGTTCGAGCTTCGCCGTCGTGATCGACGGCAGCGCGCGCACGGAGATCGCGTTGGCGACCGACACCAGTTCGAAACCCTCGGCGCGCAGTGCGGGTAGCGCACGGTCGAGGAAATTGAGCGTTACGGTGTAGGGATGACCGATACCGACCGCGACGCCGCGCTCGCGCGCGAGTTTCTTCAGGCGCTCGAACTCCGCGCCGATCGCGGCCGTCGTCTGCGTGTTGTCGAGAAACACGTCGCGGCGAGTCGCGGGCAGCCCGTGCTCGCGCGCGAGTCGCAGCGCAACACTTGCGTCGCTCGTAAAGCTGTCGACGAAAAACAGGTTGCCTCGGCTGCGCAATTCATCCATGAGCCACGTCATGTGCCCGGGATGCTGCGTCAGCAGACTACCCTGATGGCTATTGACGCCGACGACGTGCGGAACGGCCGCGAAGTCGAGCGCAAGGATGCGCGCGAGCTGGGATCGAGTCGTGTCGATCTGAATCGTGCCCGCCTGCGTGGGCGCGAACAGTTCGACCGGCTGCAGCGGCAGATGCAACATGACTTCCTTGCCGGCCTGGTGCGCCCGCCGTGCGATTCGCGCTGCGTGGGGCGTGTGCGGCAGGATCGCCATAGCGACCGGGCCGTCGAGCTGCGTCGCCCGCTCCCCGTTTTTCAGCCGGTTGCCGAGATCGTCGATGATGATCGCAATGCGGGGCAGCGCGTCGGCCACCGGTCGCTTGGCAACGGTCGCGGTGACGGCATCGCCCCGCGCCCCGGCGCTAAGCAACAACATGACGACAACGCAGAACCGGCTTGCGCCGGATCGGCCGTTCATCTGGCGTACGGTTGCGTGAGTCTAGTCAATCCTGCTCTGGAGAATGCGGCCGCCCTTCAGGACATACAGCGCCTGGCGCAGCTGCTTGTCGGTCTGCAGCAACGCGTCGCCGGCGTCCGTGCGGTGCTCCGATGCGCCCGCGAGCACATCCTCCATGCCCCCCTCGTCGAAAACGATGTCCGGCGTGATGCCTTGTCCCTGAATCGAGTCGCCCGACGGCGTGAAATAGCGCGACGTCGTCAGCTTGATCGCGCGTCCGTTCGACAGCGGCATGACCGTTTGCACGGAGCCTTTGCCAAACGTCACATTGCCAACGATCGTCGCCCGGTCGTTGTCCTGCAGAGCGCCGGCAACGATTTCCGACGCTGACGCCGAACCGCGGTTGACCATCACGACGAGCAAGAGTCCGTCGAGCATGTCACCCTCGCGCGCCTCGTGCCGGAACGTTGCGTCGTGGCCGCGACCGTTCGCGGTGACGATAACGCCGCCGTCGAGGAATGCGTCGGACACTTCGACGGCCGCGTCGAGTACCCCGCCCGGATTGTTGCGCAGATCCAGAATCAGGCCCTGCAACTCGCCCGCCGAACTGGCGCGCACGTCGGCGATGGCCTTGCGCAGATCCCGGTGCGTCGTTTCGCTGAAATGGGTGATGCGAATGTAGCCAAACGACGAGTCGAGCATTTCCGAACGCACGCTGCTCACCTGCACGTGACTGCGGACGAGACTGAAATCGAGAGGGTCCGCCTCGCTTTCGCGCGCGATCGTGATGTTGACCGGCGTGCCCGGCTTGCCGCGCATACGCCCGACGGTGTCGTTGACGTTGTGCTCGTCGACGACGATTCCGTCGATACTGACGATGACATCGCCGGATTCAAGGCCGGCGCGTGCCGCGGGCGTACCTTCGATCGGCGATACGACCGTGACCTTGCCGCTTTCCATGTTCACTTCGAGGCCGACGCCCGAGTAATTGCCGGTCGTACTGATCCGGATCTCCTCGTACTCGTCGGAATCGAGAAACTGCGAATGCGGATCGAGGTTCGTCACCATGCCACGCACCGCGCTCTCGATCAGCGCGCGGTCCTCGACGGGCTCGACGTATTCCTGCTTGACGCGCTCGAGGACCTCGGCCAGCAGCCGTGCCTCTTCCCATGGCAGTGATTCCTCGACCGGGTCGCGCTCGGCCAGCACACCGCTGGCCAGCGATAGCGCGATGCCGACGACGATGCCGACGGTCAGGGTAAGGAAATGCCGGGACGGGCGAGACATTCAGACTCCGTCGGAACACAGTTTTCGAGTTTCGACGATAGCACAGTGGGCAGCAACGCTGAAACGAGCGGGAAACACAAGCAAATACTCCCACTTCCGGGACTTAACCGGCCGCCGCCGGGCCTGCGTGCCGCTTCAGCGCGTGAGCCAGCTCGCCGGGTTCTGCGGGCTTCCGTTCTTGCGGATCTCGAAGTAAAGGCCGGTCATCGCCTGCCCGCCGCTGTCGCCGACGTGCGCGATTACCGTGCCGGGGTCGACCCATTCGCCGACTTCGGTCACGAGATCCTGATTGTGACCGTACAGGCTCAGGTAGCCATCTCCGTGCTCCAGTATGACCAGCAGGCCCATGCCCGGCAGCCAGTCGGAAAATACGACCCGGCCGTAGTGCACGGCGCGGACCTCTTCGCCGGCCGCAGCGCCGACCAGGATGCCGTCCCACCGCAGGCGACCGTCCGCGCGTGACGCGCCAAACTTGCGCACGACCCTGCCGGTCGCCGGCTGCTCCATCTTGCCCTTGCGCTCACCGAACGGCTCTGCGCCGGCGATCGGCAGCTCGGCGAGTATGCGCGTCAGCTCCGCGACCAGCGTTTCCAGCTCCTCGGCCTGGCCGCGCAGCCTTTCGGCGCGTTCGCTGCGGGTCGAAATCTTCGCGTTGATGTCCGCCACCGCTACCTTGCGCTGCGCCCGGACTTCGGCCAGCTCGGCGAGGCGCGCCTGTTCCCTGCCCTGCGCATCCTCGAGTTTCGCGTTCTCGGCATCCAGCGCCAGCTGGGTTGCGTCGAGCTTGGCGAGATCCGCGCGCACGAGATCAATAAGCTCCGTGCGTTGCCTGGCGATATAGCTGTGATAGACCAGCTGCCGGCCAATCTCCGCCGGATCCCGCTGGCTCAATGCCGCGCGCAGCCAGTCGTCGCGCCCGGAGACGAACGCGGCACGCAGCTGCTGCTCGAGCTCGACGACGTGCCGGGACAGGTCCGCGCGAACCGCATCCGCTTCCTTCTGCAACTCGCCGAGACGCTCGCGCGTCCCGGCCAATGCCGTCGTGATTTCCCCGAGCTTGCGCCGCAACCCGGCCTCGTTCCGCTCGGCCTCGCGCAGTTGCTTCTCGGCCGCGCCACGAGCGGCCGTCTGCTCGCGAATCTGCTCCTCGACGTCTGCGATCTGCGTGCGAATCTCGGACAGCTGCTGTTCGGCCTCGGCCGCATCGTCGATGACCGCATCGTCCGGCCGGGCCGACGCCGGCCACACGGCGGCCAGCACAGCAACGGTCATCAGCATCGCGGCGGCGGATTTCATGTCGCGCGAGTTTAGGCCATCGATACCCGGCTTGCGACTCCGGCGGCGGCGGCGCTGTGGGTATAATGCGCGGCCGGGCCTCCGGGCGATCGGCACGTTTATACTGGCGGACGACATGGATCAATTACTGGAATTCGTAACCAACAACACGCTGCTGGCAGCAGGCACAGTGGCTATGGCGCTGGCGGTGATATTCAACGAGTTGCGCATCAAGGCGGACGGCCTCAGCGCGGTAACGTCGACGCAGGCCGTTCGACTCATCAACGGCGGCGCGAAAGTCGTCGACGTGCGCGACAAGGAACACTTCACGAAGGGACATATCGTCGACGCATTGCATATCCCGGCCGCCGATTTCTCGGGCGAGCTGCCGGCGAAGCTGAAGAACGCCAAATCCGTCGTGCTCGTCTGCGATACCGGCGGCAAGAGCGGACAGATCGTCAACACGCTCCGAAAGACCGGGATCGAATCCGCGTTCAGCCTGCAGGGTGGACTCGGCGCGTGGGAACGGGACAACCTGCCGGTCGTAGCGGACGGGAATGGCTAACGACGACAAGCTCACGCGACCCGAGGTCATGATGTATACGCAGGCGCTCTGCGGATATTGCAGCGCGGCCCGAAAACTGCTGAAGTCGAAGGGCGTTGATTTCGAAGAGGTCGACGTAACGTTGAGTGCCAAACGACGGCGCGAAATGATCGACCGCAGCGGTCGCCACACGGTGCCGCAGATTTTCGCCGGCGAGCGACACCTCGGCGGCTACGACGACATTGCCGAGCTCGACCGGCAGGATCGCCTCGACAAACTACTGGGCCTGGACGCCTGACGGCGCCGCGGCCGGGAACCTCACAGCATGGCCGACAATGAATCACAAAACGGCGGCAACGGCAGCGGCGCTGACGCGCGCCGGTTCGCGCTCGACAAGCTGTATATAAAAGACCTGTCGTTCGAGGTCCCGGGCGCACCCGAGGTATTCGCAAACGACCAGGTGGACAGTCAGGTCAGCATGAACCTGAAAAACTCGCATCGCGCCGTCGGCGACCACGCCTATGAAGTCGTGCTACACGTATCGCTACATGCCACCGTCGACGAACGGACGATGTTCATGCTCGAAATCGATCAGGCCGGCATTTTCCTGATTGACGGCTACGATGAGCAGGAATTGAGGCAGCTGATCTCGTCGCATTGTCCGGCGACGTTGTTCCCGTATGCGCGAGAGGCAATCTCGTCGACGATCGGCCGCGGCGGATTCCCCGCGATCCTGTTACAGCCGATTAATTTTGACGCGGTGTACGCACAGGCTGAGGCCGGCGGGGAACGGCTGGATGCCTGACAAGGGGGACGCAGCATGACGCTCAGGCAACCCGAATCGATCGCCGTTATCGGCGCCGGCTCCTGGGGCACCGCGCTCGCGATTCAGTTCGCCCGCGCGCAGCAATTCACCTCGTTATGGGGCCGCGCAGAGGACGAACCGGAACGGCTCGCTAGCGAACGACGCAATCAGCGTTACCTGCCCGACGTCGATTTCCCCGACGAGTTGATGATCGAGGATGAACTCGAGAAGGCGATCCAGGGCAATCACGATCTGCTGATCGCGGTACCGAGTCACGCGCTGCGCATCATGCTCGAGCAGGTCAAGCCGCACCTCGCGCCGGAGCAACGCATCGCGTGGGCGACGAAAGGTTTCGAACAGAAGACGGGGCTGCTACCGCACCAGGTCGCCGGCGACGTACTCGGCACCGACCGGCCGCTGGCCGTGTTGTCCGGCCCGACGTTCGCGCGCGAGGTCGGCATCGGGCTGCCGACGGCGATGACGGTCGCCGCCACCGATCCGGATTTCGCGGCGGAACTGGCGACGCGGATTTCGAACGAGCAGTTTCGCGCCTATACCTCCGATGACCTTGCGGGCGTCGAAGTCGGTGGCGCCGTCAAGAACGTCATCGCCATCGCGGCCGGAATCTCCGACGGGCTCGGTTACGGCGCGAATACGCGCGTCGCGCTGATCAGCCGGGGCCTGTTCGAGATGACTCGGCTCGGCGAGGCGCTGGGCGCGACGCAGACCACGTTCATGGGCTTGTCGGGCATGGGGGATCTGGTGCTGACCTGCACGGATGATCAGTCGCGGAATCGACGCATGGGGCTCAGCCTGGCGGCCGGGCGTGACGTCGACGAAGTCGCGCGCGAGATCGGGCAGGTCGTCGAAGGCGTCTATGCGGCGAATGCGGTGCACGAAGTGGCGACGAAACTTGGCGTCGAGATGCCGATCTGCGAGCAGGTGCATATGATCCTGAACGAGGGGCTTGCACCAGAAGCGGCTGTCGGGAACTTGATGAGTCGCGAGATCGGGCCTGAAACGTAACTGCGACTCGCTGACAGAGGGCCTCAGGTGACGCCCGGTTTTTCCCGGGATACTTTTCCTCCGTTATCTGCGGAAAAGCATCCCGGGAAAAACCGGGCTGGACATCCCGCGGTCGGGCGGTCAGCGAATCACCGTTACGTTGCGACGATGGATTCGGATCGAAGCGGTGGGCGGACTGCGCGGGGCTGGCACGGCGGGTCGGGCTTTTTCCGGGGAAGCTTTTCCGGACAGGAGGTAGGAAAAGCTTCCCCGGAAAAAGCCTGGGATCACCCGCGGTGCCAGTCATTCATCGTAATTCTCCGAACTCAATCTGCCTCAATGCTTCGTAGAGGATCACGGCGGCGGCGTTCGACAGGTTGAGGCTGCGGCTGTCGCTTTGCATCGGGATGCGCAGGATTTGGTCTGGCGGCACGTCATCGAGTACGGACTGCGGCAAGCCGCGCGTCTCGGGACCGAGCAGCAGGGTGTCGCCCGACTCGAAGCGATGATCGCTGTACAATGTGCCGCCGCGCGTGGAACACGCGAGAATTCGAGTGGAGCCGAGCGCCGTAATGCAGGCGGGCAGGTTTTCGTGCACCGATACGTCGGCGAATTCGCGATAGTCGAGTCCGGCGCGGCGCAACTTGCGGTCGTCGAGTTCGAAGCCGAGTGGACCGACGAGGTGCAGGGCCGTCCCGGTGTTCGCGCACAGGCGTATGATATTGCCGGTGTTCGGCGGAATTTCGGGTTCAAACAGGATCAGGCGAAACATTGGATAAGCGACGACTCTCGACGGACTACTGCGGCCTGAAGCTGGACTCCCCGATTGTACTGCTCTCCGGCTGCGTTGGGTTCGGCGAGGAGTACACGCGAGTCCAGGGGTTTTCGAATCGCGATGTCGGTGCGATCGTGCTCAAGGGCACGACGCTCGAGCCGCGGCTGGGCAATCCGGCGCACCGCATCTACGAAACGCCGATGGGCATGCTGAACGCGATCGGCCTGCAGAACCCGGGCGTCGACGCGGTCGTCAACGACATCCTGCCGAAACTGGACTTTGACGAGACACGCTTCATCGCGAACGTCTGCGGTTCGACGATCGACGACTATGCCGAGGTCTGCAGGCGCTTTGACGACTCGCCGATCGACGCGGTCGAGATCAACATCTCCTGCCCGAACATCAAGGAAGGCGGCATCTCATTCGGCAACTACCCGGACTCGTCCGCCGAGGTCGTCGAAGCGTGCCGAAATGCGACGAGCAAGCCGATCATCACGAAGCTATCGCCGAACCAGACCGATATCCGCGAGAGTGCGCGGCGCTGCATAGAAGCCGGCAGCGACGGCCTCGCCGTGATCAACACGGTGACCGGCATGGCGATCGATGCCGAGACGCGCAAGCCGGTGATTGCGAACGTGCAGGCCGGGCTGTCCGGCCCCGCAATCAAGCCGATCGCGCTGCTCAAGGTCAAACAGGTGTACGAGGTGGCGAGCCGTCACGACATTCCGATCATTGGGCAGGGCGGTATCTGCAACGCGACCGACGCGCTGGAATTCATCATCGGCGGCGCCGCGACCGTCGGCGTGGGCACGAGCCTGTTCTACGAGCCGCTCGCCTGCAAGGACATCAACGCGGGTATTGACGAGTACCTGGAGCGGCACGACATCGACAACGTCGCCGATCTCGTTGGGACGCTCGACATCGCGAGTTGACGCGCCTGGGGACACGCCTCGTTTTTCACGGACCTCGTCGGCCGATTGCCACCAACGTCATAGAAAAACGAGGCGTGTCCCCACCCTCACCACACCCTCACACGTCAAGTTCGAGTTCCTTGATCTTGCGCGTCAGCGTGTTGCGGCCCCACCCGAGCATGCGCGCCGCATCCTGACGGCGACCCTTCGCACGAGCCAGCGCGACCTTGATCAGGGCTTTCTCGAATTCCGGCAGCGCCGCTTCGAGCAGCGGCTCGTCGCGGTCGAGTTGTTGTTCGGCCCAGCGCGACAGGTCTACAACCCATTCGGACTTGCCGGCCGCAGCGGACTTCCCGCCGCCGATGTCGGGTGGGATGTCATCGACCCGGATCTCGGTACCCGGCGCCGTTACGGTCAGCCGCCGGCACGCGTTCACGAGCTGCCTGACATTGCCCGGCCAGTCGAACGCCTGCAGCAGCGCTTCCGCCTCCGGCGCCAGTTGCTTCGGTTCGATCTCGAGTTCGCGAGCGGCCTCGGCACAGTAATGCCGCAGCAGCAACGGTATGTCTGCCGCCCGGTGACGCAGTGGCGGCGTGCGAATCTCGATCACGTTGAGGCGGTGATACAGGTCCTCGCGAAATCGCCCGGACGCAACCGAGGCGACCAGATCCTGGTTCGTCGCCGCGATCACGCGCACGTCAACATGAATCGCGGCCTGCCCGCCGACCCGATAAAACTCGCCTTCGGCCAGCACGCGCAGCAGGCGCGTTTGCAAGTCCGTTGACATGTCGCCGATCTCGTCGAGAAACAGCGTGCCGCGGTCGGCCTGCTCGAAACGACCGATGCGGCGGCTGTCAGCGCCGGTGAACGCGCCGCGCTCGTGGCCGAACAGTTCCGATTCGAGTAACTCGGATGCAATGGCCGTCGTGTTCAGCGCGACGAACGGCTGATTCGCCCGCGGGCTGTGCTCGTGCAGCGCCCGCGCGACGAGTTCCTTGCCGGTGCCGGACTCACCGGTGATCAGCACGTTCATGCTCGACTTCGACAAGCGCCCGATCGTGCGAAAGACGTCCTGCATCGCCGCAGCCTGGCCAATCATCGAAGCGATCGACGCAACCTTCGGTGGTTCTGCCTCGCGCGGCCGGTCGATCGTCGTGGCCGCACGATGCACGAGCGCCACCGCTTCGTCGACGTCGAACGGCTTGGGCAGATATTCGAATGCGCCACCCTGGTATGCGAGCACCGCGCTGTCGAGATCCGCGTGCGCCGTCATCACGATGATCGGCATTTCGAAACCGCCGGACTCGAGCTTTTGCATCATCTCGAAACCGTCCATCCCGTGCATGCGGATATCGGTCATCAGGATATCGGGCTTGTCGCCACCCAGCGCATCGAGCACTTCCTGCGCGTTGTCGAAACTTCGCGTCGAAATGCGTTCGCCCAACAGCGCTTTTTCGAGCACCCAGCGCACGGACGCATCGTCGTCGACGATCCAGACAATCGGGTTAGCCGGGTCAGCCATTGCCATCGCCATTTCCGTTACCCTCCGTGCCCTGCTCCGTCGTCGAATGCAGCGGTAAGCGCACCATGAAAACGGTGCGTCCCCCCCCGGATTCGAACTCGATCAGGCCGCCATGCCGGCGCACGATATCCTGCGCCAGCGGCAGTCCGAGACCGGTACCCTCATCACGCCCGGTGACCAGCGGATAAAAAATGGAGTCGGAAATTTCCGGCGCCACGCCCGGACCATCGTCCTCGATCTCGATACTTGCAATCAGGCGGTGGGGCAAGTCACCGACGACGAAATTCATCAGCGCGCGTGTCCGAATCGTCAGTGTGCCCTCGTCACCCATCGCATTCATCGCATTCTGCGCGATATTCAGCAACGCCTGGATCAACTGGTCGCGGTCGGCGGCGACGTCGGGCAGACTCGGATCGTAGTCGCGAACGAAGCGCACGCCGCCGGGCGCAGCGCTCTCGACCAGCAGCAACACGCGCTCCGTAACCTCGTGAACGTTGAGCAGCTCTATACTGGGCTTGCGCGTCGGGCCGAGCAGGCCTTCGGTCAGCGCGACGAGACGATCCGCTTCACCGATGATGACTCGTGTGTATTCCTCGAGGTCCGGATTACCGAGCTGGCGTTCCAGCAGCTGCGCCGCGCCGCGCAACCCGCCGAGCGGATTGCGAATCTCGTGCGCGAGTTGACGGATTATCCCCTTGCTCGCGACACGCTGGTTGATCAATGTTTTCTCTCGATCGAACTGGCGCGACTGCGTCGCATCGACAAACTCGACAATGACCCGGTCACTGCCGTCGCCGAGCGGTGATACCCGGCATGCGAGTTCGACAACCTGGTAGTCGCGTCTCGGTAAGGTCAGTGTGATGTCGCGACCGAACGATCGCTGTTCGTCCGCGGCACGGGCGACGAGCGCCGAAAGCTTGTCGAGGTCTGGCGCGAGCGCCGCAAGCGTGTGCCCGCCCGCCTGGCCACGACTCAATCCGAACAACGCTTCCGCGCTCGGGTTCTGGGTGATGATGATTGCGTCGCGGTCAGTAATGACAACCGCGGTCGCGAGACTGTCGAGAATTGTGGCGGCCGCCACGGCGGGCGATTTGTCGACTAGCCCCCCGGCCCGCCCGGCAGCGGGGTCGGCACCGGCGCGTTGTTCGGATTCGTCGGACTCAGCACCGACTGCTGCTGCACCGTAAACTGCACCGCGTCCGTCGTCGCGACCGTAGCGCCGCCCCGGTCCCGAACCTCGGCGCGCAGAGAATGCGTTCCGCGCACGACGTCCTGCAGGCGCGCCCGCGTCCGCCCGCGCGGAACTCTCTGCACTTCCTGGCCGTCCATGATCAATACGACCTCGTGGCCCGATCGAATCCGGGGTCTCGATCGAATCGACACGTCTAGTTCGCCGCCGATATTCCAAAACACCTCTTCCTGCTGCGGGCTGATGATTTCGAAATCTTCATAGCCGGCCGCTTCTTCTTCTTCGTCACCGCCGTTCGATGCGGTACTGCGGGGCGAGCTGCGCGGCGGCGGCGCCGAAAAAGTCTGGGCGTCCGGAATGACGATCGTCTCGGCACCTTCCTGCGGTCGGTCCGAGAAATGCACGACGCCATCTTTGTCGACCCAACGATAGACTTCAGCGGCGGTGACAAAAGCGGGAAGCGTTGCGAGGAGGAAAACTAAAATTCGCATAGCTTCCCAAGCATAGCGCGCTTCGCCGAGCGGAATCCAGTGCGCCGCGCCGCTGCGGACGCGGCGCACCGAACGATTATGTCGCCTGCCAGCCCCGCGGCTACAGGCTGTAGTACATCTCGAACTCGACCGGGTGCGTGCTCATGCGCAGTGCCAGCACCTCTTCGTTCTTCAGCTCCAGGTAACCGTCCAGCAGATCGTTGCTGAACACGTCGCCGGCGAGCAGGAACTCACGATCCGCATCCAGGGCTTCAAGCGCCTCGTCGAGCGTAAACGCGACGGTCCTCAGTTCCGCTTCTTCTTCCGGCGGCAAGTCATAAAGGTCCTTGTCCATCGCATCGCCCGGATGGATCTTGTTCTGCACCCCGTCGAGACCGGCCATCAGCATCGCGGTGAATGCGAAATACGGATTGGCGGTGCTATCCGGAAAACGCACCTCGATGCGTCGCGCTTTCGGATTCGCGATATACGGGATACGGATCGACGCCGATCGATTCTTCGCCGAATACGCGAGCAAGCATGGCGCCTCAAAGCCAGGTACGAGCCGCTTGTAGCTGTTCGTGCTCGCGTTCGTGAACGCGTTCAGCGCCTTCGCGTGCTTCAGGATGCCGCCGATGTAGTACAGCGCGGTCTCGGACAGACCGCCGTACGCGTCGCCGGTGAAGATGTTGGTGCCGCCCTTTACCAACGACTGATGCACGTGCATGCCGTTACCGTTATCGCCGACCAGCGGCTTGGGCATGAACGTTGACGTCTTGCCGTAGGCGTGCGCGACGTTGTGCACAACGTATTTCAGGATCTGGACCTCGTCGGCCTTATTTACGAGCGAGTTGAACTGGACGCCGATTTCGCCCTGACCCGCGGTCGCCACCTCGTGGTGATGCACCTCGACGGTCAGGCCCATGTCCTCGAGCGCGAGGCACATCGACGCACGAATGTCGTGGGTCGAATCCACCGGCGGGACCGGGAAGTAACCACCCTTGACGCCCGGGCGATGGCCGATGTTCTTGTCCTCCATCTCGGTGCCGGTGTTCCATGAACCTTCCGACGAATCGACCTGGTAGTAGGTCGTATGCATGTCGTGGTTGTAGCGGACGTCATCGAAAATGAAGAACTCATTCTCGGGTCCGAAGTAGGCGTCGTCCGCGATACCTGTCGATTTCAGGTAATCGATCGCCCGCTTTGCTGTCGACCGCGGGCAGCGATTGTAGGCCTGACCGGTTGCCGGTTCGACCACGTCGCAGCGAATGTTGACCGTCGCGTCGTCGGTGAAGATATCGAGCACCGCGCTACCCGGATCCGGCATCAGGATCATGTCCGACTCATTGATGCCCTTCCAGCCCGCGATCGAGGAACCGTCGAACATCTTGCCTTCTTCGAAGAAGTCTGCGTCGATGACATGTGACGGCACCGACACGTGCTGCTCTTTGCCCTTGGTATCCGTGAAGCGCAAATCTACGAATTTCGCTTCCTTCTCTTTGATGAGGCTGAGTGCGTCAGCAACTGACATTTCGTTCCCTCCAGGATGTATCTACGAATAAATAACCGGGGCGGCGCCGCTGCCCGGCACCGCCAGTTCTTGTTACGCCCGCGGGCGCTTATTTCTCAACAGAGTTGGTATCTGTCCTTTGCACGAACCGTGCCGGTTCGCGTCGAGTGCTAACCGCCTGTTTTTACTGACTTCTTCTAGAAGCTGATCCGCGGCGGCGCACTATTCTAGTGCAATCGCGTGCCTTATTGCACTCTTTTTGCGCATCATTCGGGTCGTTCGCGTCCGCAACGGGCTATTGCCCTCTTTCGTGGGCCCTCTTCCTGGGCCGTCTTCGCGGGCCGCCTCCGGCCGGCAGCCGGAATGCCGGCAGCGGCTGGAAAGGACGCTATACTTGCGCGCCAGTCGAACCAAGGCCGATCCCGTGACCGTCCGGACCGCACCCGCTACATTTCAGGACCTGATTCTCGCGCTGCAGCAATTCTGGGCGGATCATGGCTGTGTCGTGCTGCAGCCGTATGACATGCCGATGGGCGCCGGAACCTTCCATTCCGCCACGTTCCTGCGGTCGATCGGGCCGGAGCCGTGGCGCTCCGCCTACGTGCAGCCGAGTCGAAGACCGACCGACGGCCGCTACGGCGACAACCCGTTTCGGTTGCAACACTACTACCAGTTTCAGGTCGCGCTGAAGCCATCTCCCGACGATATCCAGGATCTGTATCTCGACTCGCTGCGATACCTGGGGGTCGACCCGCTGGTCCACGACATTCGCTTCGTCGAGGACAACTGGGAATCGCCGACGCTCGGCGCGTGGGGGCTCGGCTGGGAGGTCTGGCTGAACGGCATGGAGATCACGCAGTTCACGTACTTCCAGCAGGTCGGTGGACTCGATTGCCGACCCGTCACCGGGGAGATCACCTACGGCCTCGAACGCATCGCGATGTACCTGCAGGGCGTCGACAGTGTCTTCGATCTCGTCTGGACAACGGGCCCGGACGGGTCGGTCAGCTACGGCGACGTATTTCATCAGAACGAAGTCGAGCAGTCGAAATACAATTTCGAAGCGGCGGACACGGACGTGCTGTTCGCGCGCTTCGACGCGGCCGAGGCCGCGTGCCGGAAACTCATCGAGCAGCAACTGACGCTGCCGGCGTACGAACAGATCCTGGACGCGTCGCATACGTTCAACCTGCTCGACGCGCGTCGCGCGATTTCGGTAACGGAACGGCAGGCGTATATTCTTCGCGTCCGCGGCATGGCCCGACAGGTCGCCGAAGCGTACTACGAGAGTCGCGAAAAACTCGGCTTCCCGATGCTGCGCGAAGAGACCGCGGCGGCCGGAGCAGGCGCATGACCGCGACCGCCGATTTCCTCGTCGAGATAGGTACCGAGGAGCTGCCGCCGAAGGCACTGCGGCGACTCGAGCTCGCGTTCGCCGACGAGATTTGCACGCGCCTGGATGCAGCCGGCCTCGCGTCGCAATCCCGCGCTTCGTTCGCATCGCCACGCCGACTCGCGTTGCTGGTGCACGGGCTGGAATTGAGTCAGCCAACGCAACGGATCGAAAAGCGCGGGCCGCCGACGCGAATCGCGTTCGACGAAGCGGGCGCGCCGACAAAGGCGGCGACCGCGTTCGCAGGCGGCTTCGGTGTCGACGTCGCGAGTCTCGAGCGCGTCGCAACTGACAAGGGCGAGTGGCTCGTCTATCGGGGCGAAGAGCCCGGTCGACTCGCCGCCGACCTGTTGCCCGAAATCGTCAACGACGCATTGGCACGCCTGCCGATTCCGAAGCGGATGCGCTGGGGAAGTTCCGACGTCGAGTTCGTCAGGCCCGCGCACTGGATTGTCATGCTGCTCGGCGACGACATTGTCCCGGCAACGATACTCGGGCTCACCGCCGGTCGTTCGAGCCGCGGCCATCGTTTCCATGCGCCCGATGCGATCGACATCGATGCGCCGGCGCATTATCCGACGCTACTCGAGCAACGCGGGCGCGTCATCGCAGACTTCACCGCGAGACGCGACAAGATTCGCGCACTCGCCGATGCCGCGGCCACGGAACTCGGCGGCAACGCGCATCTCGACAGCGACGTGCTCGACGAAGTCGCGGCGCTGGTCGAATGGCCGGTGCCCGTGACGGGTCGCTTCGATGCTGACTTTCTGCGGCTGCCCGACGAGGTCCTGATTTCCACGCTGCAGTCGCACCAGCGTTACTTCCCGCTGCGCGGCGACGATGGCCGCCTGTTGCCGAATTTCATCGCGATGAGCAACCTCGACAGCACGGACCCGGCGACCGTCAGCGAGGGTAACGAACGCGTCGTGCTGCCGCGGCTGGCCGACGCCGCTTTTTTCTGGGACCAGGACCGTCGGTCGACGCTGGCGTCGCGGCGCGCTGCGCTGCACGACGTCGTGTTCCAGAAACAACTCGGCACGCTGCACGACAAGTCGGAACGTGTCGCCGCCCTGGCACGCGCGCTCGCCACCGAATTCGGCGAGGACGCCGATGCGGCCGGACGCGCCGCCGAGCTCGCGAAGACCGACCTGTTGACCGACATGGTCGGCGAGTTCCCGGACCTGCAGGGGCGAATCGGCCGCTACTACGCCGAACTCGACGACGAACCGGAACCGGTCGCCCGCGCAATCGAAGAGCAGTATTTCCCGGTGCACGCCGGCGGCGAGTTGCCGACGTCGTCGCTCGGCCGCGTGCTCGCGCTCGCCGACCGACTCGATTCGCTCGCGGGGATTTTCGCCATCGGCAAACGGCCCGGCGGCAGCAAGGACCCGTTCGCACTGCGCCGCGCCGCGCTCGGTATCCTGCGAATCCTGATCGAACAGAGCATCGATATCGACCTGGTCGCTTACCTCGGCCGCGCGGTCGATGCGCAACCGGTGGATGTCGACGACCGCGACGCGCTGGTGCAAGACCTGCGGGACTTCATCATCGACCGCCTGCGCGGCTATGTCATGGAGGGCCTGGCGCCCGGGTTGGCGGCCGGCGAGATCTCAACCGAAGTATTCGAGGCGGTGCGGGTCCGCGCACCGTCGTCGCCGCTCGATTTCGTGCAGCGCGTCGCGGCGGTGCGTCGATTCATGGAACACGACGCCGCCGACAGCCTGGCCGCCGCCAACAAGCGCATTGCGAACATTCTCAAGTCCGCCGATGTGGCCGGGCATGAATCTGTCGAGCCGCAATTGTTCGACGCGCAAGAGGAAAAGAAACTGTTCGCGACGCTGCAGGACCTGTCGGCGCAGCACGCGAGCAGCCTCGAGCAGCGCGATTACGAAGCCACGCTCGAACGCCTCGCGTCACTGCGGGCGCCGGTCGATGCGTTCTTCGACGGCGTCATGGTCATGACCGACGACGCCGAATTGCAACGCAATCGTCTCGCATTGCTAACGGAACTGCGGCAGCGGTTCCTCGACGTCGCCGACCTGTCCTGCATCTCGACGACCTGAAAAGACGGCTTCGATTCCACCATGGACCAAGCGCACGCACCGCTCGTCATCCTGGACCGCGATGGCGTCATCAACCGCGACTCCCCCGATTTCATCAAGTCGGCGGATGAATTCGAGCCGTTACCCGGCAGCATCGACGCGATTGCAGACCTCTGCCGTGCCGGCTATCGCGTGGTGATCGCATCGAACCAGTCGGGCATCGGCCGCGGCCTGTTCACGACCGAAACGCTCGTGCGCATCCACGGGAAGCTGCGTGAACTGGTAGAGGCGGCCGGCGGTGCGTTGTCGGGAATTTTCTTCTGCCCGCACAAGCCGGACGACGGCTGCGAATGCCGCAAGCCCGGAACCGGGCTCATGGATCAGATTGCCGCTGCGTTCGAGCGGGACCTTGGCGACGTGCCCGCAATCGGAGACTCGATGCGCGACCTCGAGGCTGCGGCCGCGGCGGGCGCGCGCCCGATACTCGTGCGCACCGGCAACGGCCACGCGACGGAACGCGACCTGCCGGCCACCAGCGACATTCCGGTTTACGATGATCTGCGGGCGGCGGCCGACGCCATTCTCGCCGCCGACGGAGACCCGGCACGATGATACGTTCGGTGCTGTTTACGGTCATCATGTTCCTCACGGTACCGCCTTACGCGCTGGGCGTAATACTCGCGCGCCCGTTCGGGCGGGGCGCGAGCTACGCGGTGGCGCTCTCCTGGGTCGCTGTGCAACTCTGGCTCTGCCGCAATCTCATCGGCCTCGATCTGGAGGTCGAGGGCCAGGAACACATCCCGGAGCGCAACGGCGTCGTGTTCATGAAGCATTCGTCGGCCTATGAGACGCTGGCCGAATTCTCCGTCATCCCCGGCGATCAGACCTGGGTCGTAAAACGCGAGCTCGTGTGGGCGCCGTTCTTCTGCTGGGCGCTCGCTTGCGCGAGTCCGATCGCGGTGAATCGCAGCGCGGGCCGATCGGCGGTTGCGCAGGTCGTCGAGCAGGGCAAGGCGCGCCTTGCCGAAGGCCTCTGGATCATGATTTATCCGGAGGGCACACGCATGGCCGCCGGCGAGACCCGGCGCTACGGCATCAGCGGCACGCTGCTCGCGCAGGAGGCCGGCGTGCTGATCACGCCGGTGGCGCACAACGCCGGTTACTTCTGGCCGCGTCGCGGGTGGATTAAGCGGCCGGGCGTCGTGCGTTTCGTAATCGGTCCGCCGGTCGATCCGGCCGGCCGCGATCTGCGTGAAGTGAACGAGGAGATCCAGGCCTGGGTCGAGGACAAGGTGGCGGAGATCAGCGCCGGCCTCGAGGTACCGTCCTAGTATTTTCGAGCCCGGGCGTCCGCGGGCCAGGGTCAAGGCCTGGGTCAGGGTCTGGTTCAGACGTCGAGGTTCTCGACCGCCAGCGCGTTACTCTCGATGAATTCGCGCCGCGGCTCGACCTGATCGCCCATCAGCGTCGTGAATATCTCATCGGCAGCGACCGCATCTTCGATGCGCACTTGCATCAGCCGGCGCGTTTCCGGATTCACCGTCGTATCCCATAGCTGATCCGGATTCATTTCACCGAGGCCTTTGTAACGTTGAATCGACTGTCCCTTGCGCGCTTCGGTGATGAACCACTCGATTGCTTGCTTGAAAGAGTCGACTTCGCGCGTTTGTTCCCCGCGCGTGACATGCGCGCCATCGCCAATCAGGTCCTCGAGGTCCGCGCCGAGTTCGGCAATCTGTGCGTACTCGGCAGACTCGAAGAAATGGATGCGAATATCGCTGGTGTCATCGACGCCGTGCTGGCGACGAACGATCTCGAGCGCGGAAATCGCGTCGTCTTCGACCTTGACCTCGACACCGTAGCTGACGCCGGCGCCGTTGACGGCCGACCTCATCGACTCCTGCAGGCCGCTCGCCCATGCTTGCATGAATTCGCTGTCCTCGAGGTTGTCGGCTTTAACCGGCGGCAGGTAGAGCATCCGTTCGAGGACGAGGCGATCATAGCGCCTGGCGAGACGGTCCAGGATGCTCATCACGCGCACCCATTTTTCCGACAGCGACGCGAGCGCCTGGCCGGTTATGGCCGGAGCGTCCGCGTTCACGAACAGTGACGCTTTTTCCATCGCGACGTTCAGCAAGTACGCGTTGAGTTCGGCGTCATCCTTAACGTACTGCTCCTGCTTGCCGCGCTTGACCTTGTACAGCGGCGGCTGCGCGATATAGACGTGGCCACGTTCGATCAGCGCCGGCATCTGGCGGTAGAAGAAGGTCAGCAACAGCGTGCGAATGTGCGAGCCGTCGACGTCCGCGTCGGTCATGATGATGATGCGGTGATAGCGCAGCTTGTCGGGATCGAAATCATCGCGGCCGATACCCGTGCCCAGCGCAGTGATCAGCGTGCCCACTTCCGCGGACGACAGCATCTTGTCGAAACGAGCGCGTTCGACATTCAGGATCTTGCCCTTCAGCGGGAGAATCGCTTGCGTGCGGCGGTCCCGACCCTGCTTTGCGGCGCCGCCGACGGAATCGCCCTCAACGATAAACAACTCGGACAGCGCCGGATCTTTTTCCTGGCAGTCGGCGAGTTTACCCGGCAGGCCGGCGACGTCGAGTGCGCCTTTTCGACGCGTCATCTCGCGCGCTTTGCGTGCCGCCTCGCGCGCGCGCGACGCATCGATGATCTTCGCGACAATGGTCTTGGCTTCCGGCGGATGCTCCATCAGGAAGTCTTCGAGCTTGCCGGAAAACGCGGACTCGACGATGCCCTTGATCTCCGACGAAACGAGTTTGTCTTTCGTTTGCGATGAGAATTTCGGATCCGGGACTTTGACCGACAACACTGCGGTCAATCCCTCGCGCGCGTCGTCGCCCGTCGTTGCGGCCTTGTTCTTGTTGCCGACCTCGCGTTCGATGTAAGCGTTCAGCGTGCGCGTCAGCGCGCTGCGAAAGCCGGCCAGGTGCGTACCGCCGTCTTTCTGCGGAATGTTGTTCGTGTAGCAGAACATGTTTTCCGCGTAACCGTCATTCCACTGCACCGCGCCTTCGATCGTGACGCCGTCCTGCATGGCTTCAAAACTCAGCACCGTATCGTGGATGGGTGATTTATTCCGGTTCAGGTGCTGCACGAACGCCTTGATGCCGCCCTCGAACTCGAACACATCTTCCTTGGAGTCACGCTCGTCATGCAGGTGGATGCGCACGCCGGAATTCAGGAACGACAATTCGCGCAGCCGCTTGGCCAGAATGTCGTAGTGAAATTCGATGTTGGTGAAGATTTCGGCGCTGGGTTTGAAGCGAATCATCGTGCCGGTCTTTTTCGTCTCGCCGGTCCGCTCGAGCGCGCTGACCGGATCGCCCAACTCGTAGCGCTGATCGTGAATGTGGCCCTCGCGGAAAACCGTCAGCTGCAGCGACTCTGACAGCGCGTTGACGACCGAAACGCCGACGCCGTGCAGGCCGCCGGAAACCTTGTACGAGTTGTCGTCGAATTTGCCGCCGGCATGCAGCACCGTCATGATGACCTCTGCCGCGGAGCGCCCTTCCTCCGGGTGCTCGTCGACCGGGATACCGCGGCCGTTGTCCGCGACGGTGACGGACTCGTCGGGGTGGATCGTCACGGTAATGTCGGAACAATGACCGGCGAGCGCCTCGTCGATAGAGTTGTCGACGACCTCGAAAACCATGTGATGCAGGCCGGTGCCGTCATCGGTGTCACCGATGTACATTCCCGGTCGTTTTCGAACGGCTTCAAGGCCCTTTAAGACCTTGATATTAGTAGAAGTATAGTCGTCTTCGATCGACATCGGCGCACCCTGAAAGCGAACCGATCAATTATACCAGAGTCGCCACCTCGCCACGTTCCACGTGGAACGATCGCGACGCCGAATCGATCGGCAGTGCCTCGCGATCGAGGGCCGTCACGAACAGCTGCGTCCGCGTCTCCTGGAGTACGTCGAGCAGCTTGCCCAGGCGCTCGCTATCGAGTTCCGCGGCCGGCTCGTCGACGAGCAACGCGACCGTGCGGTCGAGTTGCCGGGCGACGAACTGGCTCTGCGCCAGCACCATCGAGATGCCAAGCAGTTTCTGCTGACCGCGAGACAATCGATGCCGCGCTGCAGCGCCATCGACGACGAGCGCTAGCTCGGCGCGGTGCGGCCCGACATGCGTGCGTCCCAGCGCGATGTCTCGATCCCAAGATGCATGAATTGCGTCGAAAAGGGTCCGATCGTGCGGCCATCCGCTGCGATATTCGATTTTGGCCGGCAAACCGAGGAGCGCGAGGGCCATGTCTTCGAACGCCGGTCGGAAACTGTCGAGGTAGCTGCGGCGCAGCGTATCGATCGCCGTTCCCATCTCGATGAGTTCGCTTTCCCACGCAGCGACGGCGTCTCGGGGCAAGCCCTGGCGCAGCGATTCGTTTCTTTGCTGAAGGGCTTTCTTGTACCGGCGCCAGTCCGGGAAGAAATTATGTTTCACGTGAAACACTCCCCAGTCGAGAAAATGCCGGCGCCCTTTCGGCCCACCCTGCACCAACTCGTGCACCGACGGATCGATCACCTGGACCGGCAGCGCCCGAATCAGGTCAGCCGTTTTTCCACGACGATCACCGTCAATCTGAACTTGCAGCCCTTCTCGCCCGCTACTGAGCCCGAGCCGCCGAATCGAGTCGCGCTCGGACACTTCCGCAAAAATCGTGAATTCTTCCTCGCCACTCTGCACGAACGTGGAACGCGTCCCGGACCTGAACGACCGCCCACGACCGATAAAGAACAGCGCTTCGAGAATACTGGTTTTGCCGGCCCCGTTCGGGCCGTAAATGACGTTTATGCCGGGATCCGGCTCTAACTCAATGCTCGTCAGGCACCGGAAATTTCGAATACAGAGCTTTCTGACGCTCACGTCCCGGGTCAACCAGGTCGCCCGACCCGCGGAAGAATCACAGGCGCATCGGCATGACGACGAACTTCGCGTCCTCGATCCCGGGGCCGTTGATCACGCAACTACTGTTCGAATCCACGAAACCCAACTCCACTTCTTCCATATCGACGGCGCTGAGAGCGTCGAGCAGATAGTTGACGTTGAATCCGATCTCGATCTCGTCACCGTCATAGTCGACTTCGATCTCGTCTTTCGCCTCTTCCTGATCCGGGTTATTGGCCTGGATCTTGAGCGATTTCGGCGCGATATCCAGACGGACCCCACGATATTTTTCGTTAGACAGGATCGCCGCACGCTGCAGCGCTGATCGCAAGTATTCACGCCCGGCGCGCATCCGGTTCCCCTCGGGTTTCGGAATCACCCGCTCGTAGTCCGGGAATCGACCGTCGATCAACTTCGACGTCAGCCTGATCTCTCCGATCTCCGCGCGAATATGATTCGGCCCGATTGCGAGATCAACATCGTCGTCGTCACCAAGCAATCGCTGCAATTCCAGCACGCCTTTCCGCGGGATGATCACCTGCTGCGCAGCACCGCCATCGCCGTCGTATGCGATCTCGCACAGCGCGAGCCGGTGACCATCGGTCGCGACCGCGCGTACCGCATCGCTATCGGTCTCGAGTAACAAACCATTCAAGTAGTAACGGACGTCCTGCTGTGCCATCGAAAAGTGCGTTTTCTCGAGCAGCTTGCGCACGTCCTGCTGCGCCAACCGAATCTCTCGCGTTGCCGCAATATCGTCGACAACCGGAAACTCGGCGGCTGCGAGCGTCGCCAGCACGAAACGACTGCGACCCGATTTCACGATCATCCGATCGCCTTCGAGACGAAGATTGACCGTCGACTCATCGGGCAACGCGCGACAGATGTCGAGTAACTTGCGCGCCGGCACCGTAATCTCACCTTCCGTCCCGGTCTTGTCGACGCTTGCCTGCGCAACCAGCTCGACCTCGAGATCAGTCGCCGTCACCGACAAATGCCCGCCCCGGACGACCAGCAGCACGTTGGCCAACACCGGCATCGTCTGGCGTCTTTCGACCACCCCGATGACCGACTGCAACGGACGCAGCAAAGACTCCCTGGAAGTCGTCAGATTCATCCCTAGCCCCTGTATAAATTAATCTGATCTATATAAAACTATTATTATTATTAGGCTCGCAGTTAACTGTTCAAAACCCAATAATTACTATATTTATCAATCCGTTACTATTTTTCCACATGTGGATAAACACCCGTTACCGGCGTTACTCACATGTGAATAACCTGTGTGGCCAACACCGATAAATTTCCAGCCACAACTTTTCCACAGCCTGTTACCCCTGTTGCGAACACGATAGCGACCGCCGTGCTGCACATCATCCGGTCAGCGTCCGCAGCAGGTTCTGGTAATCCTCGCGGATGCGGCTCTCGGTGTCACGCAGTTCTTTGACGCGCCGGCACGCATGCAACACCGTTGTATGATCGCGTCCGCCGAACGCATCGCCGATTTCCGGCAGGCTATGCGTCGTCAGTTCCTTCGCGAGACTCATCGCTATCTGGCGCGGGCGGGTGATGGACCGCCGACGACTTTTCGATAGCAGGTCCGAAATGCGAATCTTGTAGTACTCGGCCACCGTTTTCTGAATGTTGTCAATTGTGACGAGTTTTTCCTGCAGTGCCAGCAGGTCTTTCAGGGCTTCCTTGGCGAAGTCGAGGTTGATTGCTTTGCCGGTGAACGCGGACGTCGCGACCACGCGGCGCAGTGCGCCTTCGAGTTCCCGTACGTTTGACCGGATTCGCTGCGCGATGAAAAATGCGACTTCCTCCGGCAGATCGATTCTGGCGGCTTGCGCCTTGCTCATCAGGATGGCCACGCTCGTTTCGAGCTCCGGCGGCTCTATCGCAACCGTCAGACCCCAGCCGAACCGCGATTTCAGTCGCTCCTCCAGGCCGTCGACTTCCTTGGGATAGCGGTCGCAGGTCAGGATAACCTGCTGCTGGCCTTCGAGTAACGCGTTGAAAGTATGAAAGAATTCTTCCTGAGAGCGTTCCTTGCCGGCAAAAAACTGGATGTCGTCGATCAGCAGCGCATCGAGTGACCGATACGCACGCTTGAACTCGTTGATCGTGTTGTGCTGCAGCGCCTTGACCATGTCGCTGACAAACTTTTCGGAGTGCACGTAAGCAACCTGCGCGTCGGGACGCGTTTCCAGGATCAGGTTGCCGACGCTCTGCATCAGGTGCGTCTTGCCGAGCCCGACGCCACCGTAGATGAACAGCGGGTTGTAGGCACTGCCTGGGTTCTGGCCCACCTGCATCGCCGCGGCCTTCGCGAGCTGATTGCTCTTGCCCTCGACGAAGCGCTCAAAAGTGTGTTCGGGGTTCAGCTTGCCGGCGATAAGCTGGCTGACCGGAACCGGGGCGGGGACCGACGCCGCGGGCCGAGTCGTCGGTCCCGGCTCTGCGGACAACGTGCCCACCACCAGCGTGACCGCAACATCGGTGGACTCGTCTTCCGTCCTGACCAGCTCGTTGATCTTGCCGATACAGTTCTCGTTAACCCAATCCACGACGAAATGATTCGGCGCCAGCAGCTTCAGCGACAGCTCGTCCTCGACGGCCTGCAGCGGGCGAATCCAAGTGTTGAATTGTTGCTCGGATAAATCGGAGCGAAGCTGGCGAACGCAGCGGTTCCAGACGGAGGCCTGCACGTATCAGTTCTCGAGAAAGAGGTTATTGTTGTGTCGAAGTCGATCAACGAGTCTATACCGGTTACGCCGGGTTATCCACAGGCGGCGGCAGCGCATTCACGGTATTGACAGCGGGTAGGTGCGGGCGTAATCTTCGCGCTCCAATTTTCCGCCCCATCTTATTGTTTTCCGAAAAAATTTCGCCAACGGAATTTTCGACCGATCATGAAACGCACATATCAACCCAGCCGCATCAAACGCAAGCGCTCGCATGGATTCAGGGCCAGGATGTCGACGAAAGGCGGTCGCATGGTCCTGAAGAGACGGCGAGCGAAAGGTCGGGCACAACTGTCCCGCTAAACAGCGTCATTCGCTCGTCAGTAGGCGAGACCTGGCGTTTGGGGTAGCGGACGGATGGCAAACTTCACGCGCAACAGTCGTCTGCTGAAACCGGCGGAATTCGACGCCGTGTTCGCCGCTCGACAACGATCCGCCGACCGGCTTTTCACCATGCTCTACCGAGACAACGGATTAGGGTATCCTCGCGTTGGCCTCGCGATCGCCAAGAAGCGAGTTCGACTGGCGGTAGACCGCAACCGGATAAAGCGCCTCGTGCGCGAGAGCTTTCGGCACGCGGCCGCGGAGCTTCCGGCAGTCGACATCGTTGTCATGGCCCGCGATCAGGTTACGGGCGCATCGACTCAGGCGGTAGTTGCAAGTCTCAGCCGTCACTGGGATACGCTCGGCGGGCGCAAAGAAAATTCGACACAAAAAAACTGATCCCAAAGATAATTCCGAAGACATTTACGGACAACCTCAACTGAATTAATGGACAACCTCCGAGTCTTTCTATGGGCTGGCCTGGCGATGATGATCTGGCTCAGCTACGCGTCCTGGCAGCGGCAGTTTCCGCCGCCGGCGGCACCGGGCCCCGACGCGGCTGCAGTCGCGCCGGAGGAGACCGCCGGCTCGGATTTGCCCGCACTGCCGCAGCTACCTGATCAACCGGCAGTCGCAGAAGCGGCTCCGGACCTGCCCGCGCTGCCGGGACAGAAGCCCGCAGAGCCGGATTCGTCCGCTCAGTTGATTACCGTGCGCACCGACGTGCTGGAGCTTAAGATCGACCTGCGCGGCGGGGATATCGCGAGCGCGCGTCTGCTCGACTATCCGCTGAAGAAAGATCAACCGGACGTGCCCGTCGAATTACTGTCGCGCGATCCGAATAATTTCTACGCCATCCGCACCGGGTTACGCGCCGGCGAAGGCATGCCCGAGGCGAATCATCGCAGCCTGTTCACCGCTCCCCAGACCTCTTTCGAACTCGCCGCCGACAGCGACGAACTCGTCGTGCCGCTGACCTGGGCCGGGCAGGGCGATATCGAAGCGCAAAAAACCTTCCGTTTCGCGCGCGGCAGCTATGCAATTCGGCTCGAACAATCGGTGAGCAACGAAGGTGCAGCGCCATACCAGGCCGTCAGTTACGTGCAGATTCAGCGGCTGTACAAGCCGCCGGAACGTTCGATGTTCGATGTCGATTCGTATTCGTTCGTCGGTCCGGTGCTTTACGACGGCGACAGCTATGAAAAGCTCGAGGCCGATGACCTTGCGGAGCAGCCTATCTCGATGCCGGTGAACAGCGGCTGGATCGCGTCGATCCAACACCACTTTCTTGCCGCCGCCGTGCCGCCGGCCGGCGAGGTCGCGAACTACTCGGCGACTTTCGACGGCAAGTACACGCTGGTCAGCGCGATCGACAGCGAGTTCAAGACGATCGCCCCGGGCGCGACCGGTGCATTCGAGTCCACGCTGTTCGTCGGGCCGAAGCTGCAGTCACAATTGTCCGAGGTGCACGACGGCCTGACGCTCACGGTCGACTATGGAATGCTGACCGTGCTCGCGCAGCCGCTGTTCTGGCTGCTGCAGAATATCTACAACTTCGTCGGTAACTGGGGCTGGACGATCATTATCGTCACGCTGCTCATCAAGCTCGCGTTTTACAAACTGACGGAGAAGAGCGGTCGCTCCATGGCGAAAATGCGTAAGCTCGCACCGCGGCTGAAAACGATTCAGGATCGCTACAAGGACGACCGCGAGCAGCTGAGTCGCGCGATGATGGACCTGTACAAGCGCGAAAAGGTGAACCCGGCCGCCGGCTGCTGGCCGATGCTGATCCAGATCCCGTTCTTCATCGCGTTCTACTGGGTGCTGCTCGAAAGCGTCGAGATGCGTCAGGCGCCGTTCATGCTCTGGATTACCGACCTGTCCACCCGCGATCCGTTCTTCATTCTGCCGCTGTTGATGGGCGCCGCGATGTATTTTCAGCAGAAGCTGAATCCACCGCCGCCCGATCCGACGCAGGCGAAGGTGATGCAGTTTCTGCCGGTTATCTTCACCGCGATGTTCGCCTTCTTCCCGGCCGGCCTCGTGCTTTACTGGCTGACCAACTCGGTGCTGTCGATAGCGCAGCAGTGGCGCATCAACAAAGTCGTCGGGGCCGACTGAGCGGCGATCGCTTGCATGGACACGATCGTTGCACGGGCGACACCACCGGGTCGCGGGGGCGTGGCGATCGTGCGCGTATCCGGTCCGGCGGCGGCCGCGATCGCGCGCGCGGTATGCGGCGAGTTGCCAGCGCCGCGCTACGCGAAGTTCCTCCATTTCCGCGACGAGCGCGGTGACGCCATCGATTCCGGCATCGCGCTGTACTTTGCCGCGCCGTCATCGTTCACTGGTGAAGACGTGCTCGAACTGCAGGGACACGGCGGTCCGGTGGTCTGCGAGCTGCTCGTCGAGCGCATCCTCGCGCTCGGTGCACGCCTCGCCGAACCCGGCGAGTTCGCCCGGCGGGCCTTCCTGAACGACAAGCTCGACCTCAGTCAGGCCGAAGCAATCGCCGACCTGATAGACAGCGGTTCGCGCGCCGCGGCGCTCGCGGCGAACCGATCGCTGGATGGCGAATTCTCGCTCGCCGTCGCGGATCTCAATCGCACGGTCACCGAGCTACGAGTGTTCGTCGAGGCCGCGATGGACTTTCCGGACGAGGACATCGACTTCCTGGACGACGCCGAGTTGTCGCGGCGACTCGACGACGTCGCAGCGGAGTTCGCGCGGCTCGAGAATACCGTGCGTAACGGCCGGCTGTTACGCGACGGTATTCACCTGGTGCTGGCGGGACGGCCGAATGCCGGCAA